>NZ_CP183973.1:315090-630180 GCF_049912955.1 Microbacterium sp. E-13 | reverse complement strand
GACTCGCGGTTGTTGAGCGAGAGCCCTTCGACCGGCTCGGGGACCGCGCGAGAGAGCGAAGGCCCCGAGGCGGACGACCTCGTCGACGACGCGATCGACGAGGACTGGTTCGCCGACGGGCAGTCGGCGGCGAGCGCGCGCGGGCGGGCGTCCGGCGCGGGCGAGACGGAGATGGCGGGCTCGGTGTGGCCGCACGTCGAAGAGGCCATCGTCGACCGCATCCTGCAGCAGCGCTCCACCATCGTCTTCTGCAACTCCCGGCGCCTCGCCGAGCGGCTGACCGGCCGGCTCAACGAGATCTACTCCGACCGGCTCGGTCTCGAACTGCCGAGCCAGACGGTGCCCGCGGCGATGATGGCGCAGGCCGGGGCCACTGCGGGAGCGGATCCGGTTCTGGCGAAGGCGCACCACGGCTCGGTGTCGAAGGAGCAGCGCGCGCAGGTCGAGGAGGAGCTGAAGTCCGGCGCCCTCCGATGCGTCGTCGCCACGTCGAGTCTCGAGCTCGGCATCGACATGGGGGCCGTCGACCTGGTGATCCAGGTGGAGGCCCCGCCGAGCGCGGCCTCGGGCCTGCAGCGCATCGGCCGTGCCGGCCACCAGGTGGGCGAGGTCAGCCGGGCGGCGCTGTTCCCCAAGCACCGGGGCGACGTGCTGCATACCGCGATCGTCACCGAGCGCATGCTCGCCGGGCAGATCGAGGCGATCGCGATCCCCCAGAATCCGCTCGACATCCTGGCCCAGCAGACGGTGGCCGCCGCGGCGGTGGGGCCGGTCGACGTCGAGGGCTGGTACGAGACGCTCAAGCGCAGCGCGCCGTTCCGCTCGCTGCCGCGGTCGGCCTACGAGGCGACGCTCGACCTGATCGCCGGGCGCTTCCCCTCCGACGAGTTCGCCGAGCTGCGCCCCCGCGTCGTGTGGGATCGCGATCTCGGGGTGCTCACCGGCCGCCCGGGCGCGCAGCACATCGCGGTGACCAGTGGCGGCACCATCCCCGACCGGGGGCTGTTCGGCGTGTTCATCGCGGGCGAATCGCAGAACGCCCGCGTCGGTGAGCTCGACGAGGAGATGGTGTACGAGTCGCGCGTCAACGACGTCTTCACGCTCGGCACGACCAGCTGGCGCATCGTCGAGATCACCCACGACCGCGTCAACGTCGTCCCCGCCTTCGGGCAGCCCGGCAAGGTGCCGTTCTGGCACGGCGACGGCATCGGGCGCCCGGCCGAGCTGGGTGAGGCGCTCGGGAAGTTCTCCCGCGAGGTCTCCACCGCCAAGCCCGAGACGGCGCAGGCCCGCCTGCGCGACGCGGGTCTCGACGACTTCGCTCAGGACAATCTGCTCGCCTACCTCGCCGAGCAGCGCGAGGCGACGGGCACTCTCCCCACCGACCGGCAGCTCACGGTCGAGCGCGGTCGCGACGAGGTCGGCGACTGGCGCGTGATTCTCCACTCCCCGTACGGGATGCAGGTGCACGCACCCTGGGCGCTCGCGGTCAACGCCCGGATCCGGGAGCGCCTCGGCGTCGACGGGTCGGCGGTCGCGAGCGACGACGGCATCATCGCGCGGATACCGGATGCCACGGCCGAGCCGCCCGGGGCAGACCTCTTCGTGTTCGATCCCGACGAGCTCGACCAGATCGTGACCGAAGAGGTCGGGGGCTCGGCGCTGTTCGCCTCCCGCTTCCGCGAGTGCGCAGCGCGCGCACTGCTCATGCCGCGTCGCAATCCCGGCAAGCGCACACCGCTGTGGCAGCAGCGGCAGCGGTCGGCCCAGCTGCTCGAGGTGGCCCGCCGGTACCCGACGTTCCCGATCATCCTCGAGACGCTCCGTGAGGTGCTGCAGGACGTCTACGACGTTCCCTCCCTGTTGCGGCTCATGCGCGGCATCGGCGAGCGCCGCATCCGGCTCATCGAGACCGAGCCCGCCCAGCCGTCGCCGTTCGCCCGCGACCTCCTCTTCGGCTACGTCGGCGCCTTCATGTACGAGGGCGACTCACCGCTGGCCGAGCGTCGCGCGGCCGCGTTGTCGGTCGATCCCGCGCTCCTGTCCGAGCTGCTGGGCAAGGTCGAGATGCGCGAGCTCCTCGATCCTGACGTCATCGCGCAGTTCGAGCGCGAGGCGCAGCGTCTGGATCCCGAGCGGCGCGCACGCGGGCTCGAAGGCGTCGCCGACCTGCTGCGCCTGCTCGGCCCCCTCGACGCAGCGGAGGTCGCGGCCCGCCTCGAGCCCGAGGAAGCGACGGCGGGCGACCCCGACGAGCGGTCAGTCGTCGACGGGGAGCCGGGCCGCGACGGGAGCGCCGTATCGAGAGCGTCCGCTCTCCTCGACGCGCTCGTGCTCGCACGCCGTGCCATCCCGGTCACGATCGGCGGCATCCGGCGCGTCGCGGCGATCGAAGACGCCGGGCGCCTGCGCGACGCGCTCGGCGTCGCGCTGCCCGTCGGCATCCCGACGGCCTTCCTCGAGCCCATCGGCGACCCCCTCGGCGACCTGATCGCCCGGCACGCCCGCACCCACGGACCTTTCACTTCGAATGCCGTCGCCGACCGCCTCGGCATCGGGGTGGCTGTCGCGCGGCTGACCCTGCAGCGCCTCGAATCGCAGGGGCGCGTGACGAGCGGGTTCTTCCTTCCCGACCCTGGGACGGTCGCTGGAGACGGGTCGGGCGCCGATGGCGCCGGAGCCGGTCGAGCCGACGAGACCGAGTGGTGCGACACCGAGGTGCTGCGCCGTCTGCGCATGCGCTCCCTCGCGGCGATCCGCGGCACCGTCGAGCCGGTCCCGCAGCAGGCGTACGCACGATTCCTGCCGGCATGGCAACACGTCTCCCGACCGCTGGAGGGCATCGGCGGCGTCGCTGCCGTCATCGAGCAGCTGGCCGGTGTGCCCATTCCCGCGAGCGCGTGGGAGTCGCTCGTCCTCCCGGGGCGCGTCGCGGACTACAGCCCCGGCATGCTCGACGAGCTGACCGCGACCGGCGAGGTCGTCTGGTCGGGACATGGCAGCCTGCCCGGTCGCGACGGCTGGGTCGCGCTGCACCTCGCCGACTCCGCCTCGCTGACGCTCGCACTGCCCGATGAGGCTGAGGAGGCCGCTCCGGGTTCGCTCGATGCCCAGCTCCTGGCGGCCCTCGAGGGCGGCGGTGCCTACTTCGCCGCCCAGCTGCGGCAGACTACGGGCGCCGAGAACGAGCAGTCCGTCATCGAGGCGCTCTGGCGGCTCACGTGGGCCGGCCGGGTGACGAACGACACGTTCGCACCGGTTCGCGCACTCGTCTCGGGTGGCTCGCAGGCGCACCGCGTCAGCCGCCGCGCACCCCGGGCCCGTCTCTATCGCGGAGCGGCGGTGCGTGCGGTGGCGGCATCCGTCCCCGCCCGCCCGCCCGCCGTCGGCGGACGCTGGTCGGTGCTGCCGCAGGCCGAGCCCGACCCGGCGCTGCGCGCGACGGCGACCGCGAGCCTGCTCCTCGACCGCTACGGCGTCGTGACGCGGGGCGCGGTGCAGTCGGAGGGCGTGCCGGGCGGGTTCGCCCAGACATATCGCGTGCTCGCCGGCTTCGAAGAGGCGGGCCATTGCCGCCGGGGCTACGTGATCGAGAAGCTCGGTGCGGCGCAGTTCGCGGCATCGGCCACGGTCGACCGGCTGCGCGAGTTCGCCGGACTGCCCGACCCGCCGCCCCTCCGGGCCGTCACGCTGGCGGCGACCGATCCGGCCAACCCGTACGGCGGGGCCCTGGCCTGGCCGGCGCTCGAGGGCGTGGGTCATCGCCCGGGCCGCAAGGCGGGCGCCCTCGTCGTGCTCGTCGACGGCGCCCTCGCGCTCTACCTCGAGCGAGGCGGCAAGTCGGCGCTCGCCTTCACCGGCGATGAGGCCGTGCTCGCGGCCGCCACCGCAGATCTGACGGCGACCGCCCGGTCGCGGCGGCTCGACACGCTGACGATCGAACAGGTGAACGGGGCGTTCGTCTACGGCACGAACGTCGGGCGGGCGCTGCGCGAAGCCGGCTTCGTCGAGTCCCCGCGCGGCCTCACCCTGCGACGGCTCACCGCGGGCGACGCCCTTCGACAGGCTCAGGGACCGGAGGACAGGGCGGGCGCCCGTGCCTGAAGGCGACACCGTCTATCGCGCGGCCCGCCAGCTGAACGCGGCCCTCGCCGGTGCGACGGTCACGCGCTTCGAGCTGCGCGTCCCGCAGCTGGCGACGGTCGATCTGCGGGGCGAAGTGGTGCACGACGTCGTCTCGCGCGGCAAGCACCTGCTCCACCGCATCGGCTCCTGGACGTTGCACACGCACCTGAAGATGGAGGGCGAGTGGCACGTCCACCGCCGCGGCGAGCGCTGGCATGCCCCCGCCTTCCGTGCGCGCGCGATCATCGGCGCGACCGCGCCCGACGGCACCGAGTGGGAGACCGTCGGCTTCGACCTCGCCGACATCAAGGTGGTGCCGACGGCCGAAGAAGAGCTGCTCGTCGGCTATCTGGGCCCCGATCCCCTCTCCCGCTCGTGGGATCCCGAGGAGGCCGCCCGCCGCCTCGCAGCCGACACCCGCGCGGTGCACGTCGCCGTGCAGGACCAGCGCAACATCGCCGGCTTCGGCAACGAGTATGCGAACGAGATCCTCTTCGTGCGGGGCATCCTTCCGACGACCCCCGCGAACGAGACGGATGCCGCGGCCATCGTCGATCTCGGGGCGCGCATGATCCGCGCGAACCGCAACCGCTCCGGCCGCACCTTCACCGGCGATGCCCGCCCCGGGCGGTCGACCTGGGTCTATCGCCGCGAAGGACGCCCCTGCCGGCGGTGCGGCACTCTGATCGAAGGCGGCAGCCTGGGCGCCGACCCGACGCGCGAGCGGATCGTCTTCTGGTGCCCCACATGTCAGACGTGAGCCGGAATCCCAGCCGCAGTGGGCCCCGGTTTCAGCACGCTTTCATCACGATACCGGGCGGACGGACTGTCGCGCCGGGAAGGAGCAGTGCGTGCCCCCCTGCGATGCGCCCGTGAAACGCCGCGGTCTCCTGACCGTTACACAGGCCCGGACGATCTGTCGTGCCGCGGGTGGATCCCGCCCCGGATCGTCCGGTTCGGTCGGGCCTCCATTGCAGGCAGTGACGTCGGCGGATTGAATACCTCCACACCCGATAGGCCGCGCACCGTCGCGCGGCCGGCGATCAGAAGGACCCTCACGAGGTGACGATGTCCACAGGCATGGCGACCGCAGCCCAGGCGAGCTCGGCGGAGCAGACTCCCACCGACAGCGAGGCCGCACGCGGGGCCGTCATCCTGTCGGGCATCACGAAGTACTACGGCGAGCAGCTCGCGGTCGACGACCTGTCGCTCACGATCCAGCCGGGCGAGTTCATCTCGCTTCTCGGGCCGTCCGGCTGCGGCAAGACGACGACGCTCCGGATGATCGCGGGTTTCGAGCAGCCGGATGCCGGCGACATCCGGATCTCCGGTCGTTCCGTGCTCGCCGCGCCGCCGTACAAGCGCGACGTCAACACGGTCTTCCAGGCCTACGCGCTGTTCCCCCATCTCTCGGTCGCCGAGAACGTCGCCTACGGGCTGCAGCAGCGCCGCACCCCGAAGTCCGAGGTGCGCGAGCGGGTCACCCAGGCGCTCGAGATGGTCCAGATGCGGCGCTTCGGCGATCGCAAGCCGACGCAGCTCTCGGGCGGTCAGCAGCAGCGCATCGCGCTCGCGCGGGCCCTCGTCAACCGTCCCGCGGTGCTGCTCCTGGACGAGCCGCTCGGCGCGCTGGACCGTCAGCTGCGCGAGGAGATGCAGCTGGAGCTCAAGCTGCTGCAGTCGCGGCTGGGCATCACCTTCGTCTTCGTCACCCACGACCAGGGCGAGGCCCTCTCCATGAGCGACCGAATCGCGATCATGCGCGCCGGCCGCATCGAGCAGCTCGCCGATGCCGACACCGTCTACGCCCGTCCGGCATCGGCCTACGTCGCGGCCTTCGTCGGGCAGCAGAACTTCTTCCGGGGCCCCACCGCCGAAGCCGGGGCCGCGATCACCTCGCCCCACGCGCTGGTGCGCGCCACGGCGCCCGTGCTGACCAGCACGAACCTCGGCGAGGCGGCGGTCCGCCCCGAGTACATCCGCATCGAGCAGGACCCTTCGACAGGCTCAGGGACCGGCACCCTTTCAGGGACCGGGGGCGCGGGCCTGCCCGATGCCAACGCGGCCCGCGGCGAGCTCATCGGCGTTTCGCACCTCGGCGACACGATGCAGTACCTCGTTCGCCTCGGCCCCGATCAGAGCCTGATCGTACGGCGGCCGACGCCCGACGCGCCGGCGCTGTCGGTGGGCGACGCCGTCCTGTGCACGTGGGCCGCTCATCACGTCCTGCTCTTCCCTGCCGCCGACGAAGACGCCGCCGAACAGGGCGGTTACATCGCACCCCCGACCGCCTGACCCGCCCGCCCGAACCCGCGACCGCATCGCCGGGTGCACGCCGCAAGCCGCGGCATCCGCCGATCCGGCTCCCGACCCGAACAGGAGTACCCGATGACCCCGCCTCGCACCCCGCTGCGCCTCCTCGCTCCCGAGGGCGCCGCGCCCGCCATCATGCGCGAGCTCTCGCGGCGCCGTTTCCTGAGCCTCGCCGCTGTCGCGGGCGGCGCCACCGTGCTCGCCGCGTGCTCGCCCGGTGGCAGCGGATCGCCCGCGCCCCAGGCGACGGGGGGCGACCTCGAAGACAGCCTGTCGGTCTACACGTGGGCCGAGTACGACGCACCCGAGGTGGTCGAGGCGTTCACGGCCGAGCTCGGACCGAAGGTCACGCTGGACTCGTACGGGTCGAACGAAGAGCTCATCGCCAAGCTGGTCGCGGCGAAGGGCACCTCCGGCTATGACATCGTGGTGCCCACCGGCGTTTTCATCCCGCAGATGATCGAGCAGGGACTGCTGCAGAAGCTCAACAAGGATCTGCTCCCGAACCTCGAGAACATGGATCCGGCCTTCCTCGGTCGCGCGTGGGATCCGGGCAACGACTACTCGATCTGCAAGGCGTGGGGCACGACGGGCTACGTCTACGACAAGACCGTGATCAGCCGCGAGCTGACCACGTGGGCCGACTTCTTCGACGCCGCGCAGAACGAGGCGAGCGGGAAGACCGCCATGTCGGATGACCCGGCCGGCGTCGTCGGCTCGTACTTCTGGGCCAACGACCTGGACTGGAACACCGACGACGCCGACGAGCTGGAGGCGGCGCGCGCCTTCCTCGTCGAGAAGATCGCCCCCCATATCGCGGCATTCGACTCCGCCGCGGGCGCGAACACGATTCCGCAGGGCACGCATGCTCTGCTGATGGCGTGGAACGGCGACGCGCGCCTCGGCATCCAGGAGTCCTCCGAGCCGGACCGCTGGCAGTGGGTGCTCCCCGGCCCGCAGACCGAGCTCTGGATGGACAACTGGGCGATCGCCACCGGCGCCGCGCATCCGGAGGCCGCCCACGCCTTCATCGACTTCGCAATGGTTCCCGAAAACCAGCTGGCGAACCTCGAGTGGGTCGGCTACAACGTCGGCGCCAAGAACGCGCAGGCGGCGGCCGAGGAGGCCGAGGTCGAGCGTCTCGACATGATCTTCTTCACGCCCGAGCAGCTCGACACGATGCACGAGCAGGTGATCAACGACTCGCTGAGCAAGCGCGTGGAGATCTACAACGAGGTGAAGGCTGCCGCCGGTGCGTAATCGCGCCACCGGCGCCGTCGGGCCCGCGCTCGCGCTCCCCGCCTGGGCGTGGCTGCTGGTGTTCTTCGTCGCTCCGGTGGCGATGGTCGTGTGGTTCAGCTTCGGCTACAAGCCGGGGGTCTTCGGCACCCACGCCAACGACGTCCTCTCGTTCGACCGGTACGTCGAGGCGATGTCGCCGACGTTCTTCGCGACGTTCCAGAACACGCTGTGGGTCGGGATCATCGGGACGGTGCTGTGCTTCCTCATCGGCGCACCGGTGGCGTACTGGATGGCGTTCAAGGTGAAGCCCGAGCGCCGCGGCATCCTGATCGCCCTCGTGCTCGTCCCGTTCTGGACGAACTTCCTGGTGCGCACGATCGGCTGGCAGGTCGTCATCGCACCGGAGGGCTGGCTGTCGACGCTCCTGCAGGGCGTCGGTCTGCTCGACGGCCCGCTCGACCTGCTGTACACGCGCGGCGCGGTGATCCTCGGCGTCGTCTACAACTACCTGCCGTTGATGATCCTCCCGCTGTTCGTCGCGTTCGACCGGGTCGGTCCCGCCCTGCGCGAGGCGTCGAAGGATCTCGGCGCGGGCAAGCTCTCGACCTTCTTCCGCGTGACACTGCCCCTGTCGCAGCCCGGCATCATCGCCGGCGTGCTGCTGGTGTTCATCCCGCTCATGGGCGACTACATCACGGCGACCGTGCTCGGCGGGGCCAAGGGCAACATGGTCGGCCAGCTCGTTGCGGGCCAGTTCCAGACGGCTCAGAACTGGGCGCTCGGGTCTGCGATGGCGGTGCTGCTGATGCTCGTCATCACGCTCACGATCGGCGTGGCCGCCGCCATCATCTGGCTCGTCGCGCTCCCGTTCCGCTCCCGCAGCAGGCTGGTGCTCGGGCCGGCCCCCGACACGGCGATGACGGATGCCGCGCCCGCCGCGGCGCTGGAGGTGACGACGTGACGCTCGACACCGAGCGGCAGACCGCGACCGAGACGATCCTGCAGGCGCAGGCGCGCGATGCCCGGCCGGGCGCGGCGCCGCGGCGGCGTGCCCGTCGATCCGGGTCTGATATCGCCTTCAGCGTGTGGGGCGTCCTGGTGATGCTCTTCCTCTTCCTCCCGATCATCGTGATCGTCGTCTACTCGTTCAACACCGGCCGCCTGCTGGCGGTCTGGGACGGCTTCGGCTTCGACGCCTTCACGTCGATCCTGGTGAAGCCGGCGATCCAGAACGCCGTGCGGGTGTCGCTCATCACGGCGCTGATCGCGGCGATCATCGCGACGGTGCTGGGCACGCTCGCCGGCATCGCGATGGCGCGGCATCCCGGCAAGTGGGTGTGGTGGTTCCTCGGCCTTCTGCTGCTCGTCTCGGTCACCCCCGAGATCGTCGACGCCGTCGCGCTGCTGCCCTTCATGGTCTTCCTCGGCCAGGACCTCGGCATCCCGATGTTCAATGACGGCATCGTCCGTCTCTCGGTGGGCTCGTCGCTGTTCGCGACAGCGGTGGTGTCGTACATCGTCCGCGCACGGCTGGTGGGGCAGGACGCGAAGCTGGAGGAGGCATCGGCCGACCTGTACGCGAAGCCGTTCACGACCTTCCGGCGCATCACGCTCGCGCTCGCCATGCCGGCGGTGCTCGCCGGCTTCCTGCTGGCATTCACCCTGAGTCTCGACAACACGATCGTGGCCGCGTTCGTGCAGGTCTCGGGCACGACCCCGTGGCCGGTGTACGTGCTGAGCGCCCTGCGGACCGGCCTGCGACCCGAGATCGCCGCGGTGTCGACGATCATGCTCCTCCTGACGCTCATCGCCCTGGCGCTGGTGGCGCTGGTGCTCAAGCGCGCGGGCGATTCCGCCACGCAGATCGCCCGCACCATGACCGGAGGCTGAGCACATGCCCCACGCCGACCTCGTCTTCACGGGCGGCCCCGTCTTCACCGCGAACACCGTACGGGCGCACGCGACGTCGGTGGCCGTCGCGGGCGGCCGCATCGTCGCCGTCGGCGGCGACGACGTGCGCGACCTCATCGGTCCGTCGACCGAAGTCGTGGACCTGCGAGGGCGGATGCTGCTCCCCGGCTTCCAGGACGCCCACGTGCATCCGGTCTGGGGCGGCCTCGACATGCTGCGCTGCGACCTGTCGGAGCTGACCACGGCCGCGGAATACCTCGACGCGGTCGCGCGCTACGTGCGGGAACACCAGTCGGACGAGTGGATCCTCGGCGGCGGCTGGCAGATGTCGGCGTTCCCCGGCGGCACCCCGACCGCCGGCGCCCTCGACGCCGTCACCGGCGACAGGCCCGCGTTCTTCCCCAACCGCGACGGCCACGGCGCGTGGGTGAACTCGGCGGCGCTACGGCTCGCCGGCATCGACCGGCATACGCCCGACCCGGCCGACGGCCGCATCGAGCGCGATGCCGGCGGCCATCCCTCCGGAACCCTGCACGAGGGCGCCATGGGACTCGTGAACCGGCTGCTGCCCGAGGAGCCGCTCGAGCGCCTCACCGAGGCGCTGCTGCTGGGCCAGCGCTACCTGCACTCGTTCGGCATCACGGCGTGGCAGGACGCCATCGTCGGATCGTACGGAGACGCCGGCGACCCCGGGCCGGCCTACCTGAACGCGGCGAGTGCCGGCACGCTCACTGCGAGGGTCGTCGGCGCGCTCTGGTGGGATCGCACGAAGGGGCTGGAGCAGATTCCGTCCATCCTCGAGCGGCGCGAGCGTTATCGGGGTGGGCGCTTCACCGCGACCTCGGTGAAGGTGATGCAGGACGGCGTCGCCGAGAACTTCACGGCCTCGATGCTCGAGCCCTACCACGACGGCCACGGGCACTTCACCGACAACTCGGGCATCTCGTTCGTCGCGCCCGAGATTCTCAACGAAGCGGTGCCGCTGCTGGACGCCGAGGGTTTCCAGGTGCACTTCCACGCGATCGGCGACCGTGCCGTGCGAGAGTGCCTCGACGCCGTCGAGCGCGCGGTCGCCCGCAACGGCCGCCGCGACAACCGGCACCACATCGCCCACATCCAGGTCGTGCATCCCGAAGACCTGGCTCGCTTCCGGGAGCTCGGCGTGGCCGCCAACATGCAGTCGCTGTGGGCCACGTACGAACCGCAGATGGTCGAGCTGACCCTCCCCTTCCTCGGCGAGCCGCGCAGCGCCTGGCAGTACCCCTTCGGAGACCTGCTGCGCGCCGGAGCGGTGCTCGCGGCCGGCAGCGACTGGTCGGTGTCGACGCCCGACCCGATGGCCGCCATCCACACCGCGGTGAATCGCACGGCGGCGCCGGGTCACGAGGAGGGCGAGTACGACGCCTTCCTTCCCGAGCAGGCGATCGACCTGGCCACCTCGCTCACCGCCTACACGGCGGGTTCGGCGTGGGTGAACCACCTGGATCACGTCACCGGCACGATCGAGGCCGGCAGGTTCGCCGACCTCACGGTGCTCGACCGCGATCCCTTCGCCGGCCCCTCCGACGAGATCGGTCTCACCCGGACCCTGCAGACCTTCGTGGAGGGCGAGCGGGTCTACGCGGCCCCGAACGCCTGACGTTCCCGCCTCTATGCTGTTGCGGTGACCCGACTGCTCCTCCTCATCGACATCCAGCGCGACTACTTCCCGGGAGGACGTCACCCTCTCGTCGACGCCGATCCGGCCGCAGATGCTGCAGCGCGGCTGCTGGCCGCGTTCCGCACGACCGGGGAGCGCGTGGTGCACGTGCAGCACGTATGGGAGGGCCCGGATGCCGCGTTCTTCGCGCCCGGGACGCCCGGGGTGGAGTTCGATCCCCGGGTGGCACCGGACGGCGAGGAGCACGTGGTCGTCAAGCACGAGCCCAACGCGTTCCTCGGCACGGGGCTGGAGGCGCTGCTGCGCGCGGCGGACGTCGACGAGATCGTCGTGGCGGGCATGATGTCGAGCATGTGCGTCGACGCCACCGTGCGCGCCGCTTCCGACCTCGGCTTCTCGCTCTCGGTGGCGCAGGACGCGTGCGCCGCTCCCGACCTCGCCTACGACGGCCGTGCGGTTCCGGGCGCCCAGGTGCACCTCGCCTTCATGGCGGCCCTCGACGGCACCTACGCGCGCGTCGCCGACGTCGACGCCCTCGTCGGAGAGCTCGCGGAGGCCTGACGCGACAACCTGTCCGACGGGCCGCGGAACTTCCGACAGGGCAGCACGGCACTCGCTCCGACCACCGGCCAGGATGGGAGCACACACACCCGCATCGGAGTTGATAACCGTGGGCACGACCGTCTTCGAACGACAGCGGCCGGCAGCATCCGTCGTTCAGCACTCTCTCGCCGACACGAAGCACTCCGTGTTCTGGCGCGACGACCTCCCCGAGAGTCTCGTACCCGATCGTCGCGCGCTGACCGGCACCCGTCGCGCCGACCTCGTCGTCGTGGGCGGCGGGTACACGGGCCTGTGGACGGCGCTGCTCGCGACGGAGCGCGAGCCTGGAAGAAAGGTCGTCGTCGTCGAGGCGCAGCGCGTCGGGTGGGCCGCGTCCGGGCGCAACGGCGGATTCTGCGAGGCGAGCCTGACGCACGGGCACGAGAACGGCGTGGCGCGCTGGCCGAAGGAGATGCCCCTCCTCGACCGGCTCGGACGCGAGAACCTCGATGCGATCCAGGCTTCCGAGGCCCGATACGGCATGGACTTCCAGTTCGAGCGCACCGGGCAGCTGGCTCCGGCCGTCGAGCCGCATCAGGTCGAGTGGCTGCGGGAGTGGGCGGCCGAGGGCGAGGAGGGCGTGGTCTATCTCGACCAGGCCGAGGCCCAGGCATCCGTCCACTCCCCCACCTACCTCGCCGCGGTATGGGAGAAGGACGCGTGCGGCATGGTGCACCCCGCGCGCATGGCCGCAGAGCTCGCACGGGTGTGCGAGGAGCGCGGCGTCGAGATCTTCGAACGTTCGCACGTCGCGGGTCTCGACACCACCGGACCGGGCGTCGTCGTCATCACGGACGAGGGTCGCGTCGCGGCAACCCACGCGGCACTCGGCACCAACGTCTTCCCCTCGCTGATCAAGCGCAACCGGCTCATGACGGTGCCGGTGTACGACTACGTGCTGATGACGGAACCCCTCACCGACGCGCAGCTCGCCTCGATCGGGTGGCAGGACCGTCAGGGCATCGGCGACCTGGCGAACCAGTTCCACTACTACCGGATCACCCGGGACAACCGGATCCTCTTCGGCGGCTACGACGCCATCTACCGCTACGGCCGACGGGTGGACCCCGCGTACGAGCACCGGCCGGAGACCTGGGCGAAGCTCGCAAGCCACTTCTTCACGACGTTTCCGCAGCTCGACGGCCTGCGCTTCACCCACCAGTGGGCGGGAGCGATCGACACCTCGACGCAGTTCACCACCTTCTTCGGCACGGCGCGCGATCGCCGCGTCGCGTACGCGGCGGGCTTCACGGGGCTCGGCGTCGGCTCGACGCGCTTCGCGGCCGAGGTCATGCTCGACCTGCTCGACGGCGCCTCCACCGAACGCACCGAGCTCGAGATGGTGCGCAAGCGCCCGCTGCCGTTCCCGCCCGAGCCGGCGGCATCCATCGGCATCAATGCGACGCGGTGGTCGCTGGATCGCGCCGACCACAACAAGGGCAGGCGCAACGTCCTGCTGAAGACGCTCGACGCGCTGGGACTGGGGTTCGACTCGTGAGGCCCGGAATCGTGACGGATGCCGCGGCTCTGTCGCTCCCCCTCGAACCGGTGGCCGCCGCCCAGGTGAGGGAGGGTTCGCCCGCCACCGGCTACGTCGAGCTGACCGATGAGATCGGCGTCTGGGAGCACACGCCCGGGACGTCGACGGACGTGGAGGCCGACGAGGTGTTCGTGGTGCTGTCGGGCGCTGCGACGCTGTCGTTCGACGTCCCGGAGCTCCCCCCGATCGAGCTGCGCCCGGGCTCGGTCGTACGGCTCGAGGCCGGGATGCGCACGGTGTGGACCGTGCACGAGACGCTCCGCAAGGTCTACCTCGCCGGCTGACGGGCGCGCCGGCCCGTTCGCTCGTCGCGCGCGTCCGGCCGCTCGCCCGTCGCGCGATCGAAACCGGCAGTCGCGCGCGTAGCGGGCGGGCGCGGATGCAGGTTTCGGCAGCGTGAGGCGCTGGCGACTACCGCCGGGTTCGGTCGACCTGGTCGACCTCAGCGGCCGGCAGACCTCCGCACCAGCAGCGCGAGGTGCAGCGCCGTCTGGGTCTCTCCGTCGTCGAGATCGGCGCCGAGAAGCTCCTCGATGAGCGCGATGCGCTGGTAGAAGACCGATCGGGACAGATGGGATGCCGCGGCCGCGGCCGTGCGGTTGCCCGGGTGGGCGAGCATCGCCTCGAGCACGTCGAGCAGGTCGCCGGAGCGGGACAGGTCGTGCGCGATGAGCGGGGAGAGCATGCGCTCCCCGTGCTCGAGCACGCGGTGGTCGTCACGCAGCGACGTCACCAGCTGCGCCAGCGGACGGTTCTCCCCCCGTCGCACAGTGGGTCCTCGACCCGCGCGCCGTCGCGCGCCGCCGGCGGCGAGATCGACGGCCTCGTGCACCGACGCGAGGGCGGCGTCGATGCCCTCGGCGGCTCGTCCGACGGACACCGTCACGCGCTCGACGTCGGCGGCGTCGACGAGACTGCGCACAAAGGCCACGACGGCGACATCGTCGAAAGACGCCTCCGGCGGCAGCGACACCAGCATCGTCGTCGCGGGCGCGCCGGCGCCCGCCGGCGCCGAGCCCGCGAGTGCGCGCCCGCGCAGAGCGCGGGCCGCGGCATCCGCTCGTTCGGCCGCCACCGGCGCACCGGAGACGACCAATCCGTAGAGCCGGGCCCCGCGCAGCGGCAGGCCTGCGGCCTCGAGGCGCGCGGCGGCGCCGCCGACACCGGCGAACCGGCCGGCCAGCAGCCCGTCGACGAGGCGCCGGCGGCCGATGCGGGCCCACTCATCGGCATCCCCGTCGGCCAAACGCCCCACCGCGAGGGCGATCGCGCCCTGCTCGAGTACGGCCGTGCGTCCGGCCGCGTGCTCGGGCCCCGGCAGCGCGATGAGATTGCCCCACCGGATGCCGCGTGCCTCGACCGGGACGATGAGCCAGTCGTCCGCGCCGGCCGCCGTGCCGCGTTCGCGTCGCTGCTCAGAACGTCGATGGGCGGACCGGGAGCGCAGCTCCCACTCCGTGAAGAGCTCCTCCTCGATCGCGAGCGGCACCTCGGCGGCGACGACCTCGTAGCCGAGGTTCTCGAGCACGATGGGGGCGCCGAGCGTCTGGGCGAGCTGGTGCACGATGAAGTCGGCCGGCGATCCCCGCAGCACCAGCGCGGTGAAGCGCTCACGCACTTCATCGCGAGCGCGCAGCGCATCTGTCTGACCCGTGATGATGCGGCTGTGCACGGCTTCGGTGAGGGTCACGAACTTCACCTCGCGGTGCAGCACGATCAGCGCGAGCCCGCGCGCCCTGGCCGCCTCGGCCACCACCGCGGGCACGTAGCGGTAGTGCGTACCCAGTTCGAGCACGAGACCTGCCAGCCCGGCATCGGCGAGCTCGTCGATGAACCGGCGAAGGTCGGCGGGCTCGACGGGCCAGGACGAGCCTGTCGAGAGCAGGAGTTCCCCGCCGTCCAGCAGCCTGGCGACTCCCGCGCTGTCGGAGACGTGCAGCCAGCGAACGCGGGCGTCGAGCGCCTCGTCGCCCACCAGCACCTCCGGCACCCCGTGGGCGACCGCGTCGAGCGCGATCACCTCGCGCACGGTCGGGAGGGTCTCGTCTGCGGATCGATCTGCCGGACGATCCGTGTGGATCCCCCGATCTGTGCGATGGTCGGGCACCGTGGCCGCCTCTTCTGCTGTGACGGGCTGGGACGCGTTCAGCCTAAGGGATGACCGAACGATCTGTCCGACGGTGGACGCGCCCTTCGCCGGCGCTGACTCGAAACCCCCCTTTTACAGCGCCCGGCGGCAGATGGCAACGGGGTGACCCGAATCGTTCCGATGCGCGGGAATAGATGCACCCTGCCTGAGGTTGTCTTGATACTCAGCCCCATGTGGGGTTGCAGGAGGGGACCGTGGGCAAGAACTACATCGACATCGAGAACGACCAGGGCGAGACGCTGCGCTACCGCAAGCACGTCAATGGTCGCGGCCTCATCGCGCATGGAGCGAAGGTGCACCCGAGCGCCATCGTCGAAGCGGGGGCGTATGTCGAACCGGGAGTGCAGATCGCCGCGGGCGCCCATGTCGGCCGCGGCGTGTGGGTCGAATCGGACGCCGTGATCGGCCCGGACGCCGAGATCGCCCCCCACGCCCACATCGGCCCACGGGCCGCCATCGGCCCGCGAGCCAAGATCGGTGTGCGCACGCAGGTGGGCCACGACGCCCGCGTCGCCGGCGGCTCGCTCATCGGCGACGACGAGACGATCGCCGACGGCGAGCGCGTGGCCACCGACAAGCGGGGCCTCCGCCTCGCGGCCTGACCCTCCCGCCTGACCGCCTGACGCCCCGACCCGACGTCGGCGGCCCGACGTAGGCTCACGGGGTGCTCAGACGCGTCCTCATCGGCTTGCTGCTGGTCGCCGTCGCGGGGATCGCGTGCTGGTGGCTCCTCGGTCGGCCGGGTGACGGAGGAGGCGAGACGGTCACGCCCGTTCCCGGCCCGGCGGCCGCGATGCCGGGCATCCCTGCCGACGCTTTCGAGATGACGGTCGAGAGCGTGCACGACGGAGATACGCTTCGCGCTCGCGTCGCGACCCCCAACGCCGTCGTCGTCGATCTCGAGTCCACGCGAGTGCGCCTGCTGGGAATCGACACTCCGGAGATCTCGCCCGAGCTCGAATGCTGGGGCGAGGAGGCGACGGCGAAGCTGAGCGCGCTCGCGCCGCCGGGATCTACCATCTGGGTCGCACCGGACGTCGACGTCCACGACCGGTACGGCAGGACCCTGCTCTATCTCTGGACGGCGGACGGCCGATTCATCAACGGCGAACTCGTCGCCCAGGGCGATGCCCGCGTCGAGGTGTACTCGCCCAATCGAGGCCAGGAGGGTCTCCTGCGCTCACTCGAGGCCGCGGCGATGGCGGCACCGGCCGGCCGGTGGGCGGCCTGCGGCTGATCGTCAGGCGAAGAGGAAGAGCACGAATCCGATGAGCGGCAGCGTGCCCTGGATCAGCGCCGCCCGCAGATAGCGCACGCCCGTCGTGAGCAGCACGAGCGCGGCGGCGACCATCGAGCCGAGGCCGAAGAGCACGAGCGCCAGGCCAGCGGCGCGCACGGCGGAGGAATCCGCACCGGCGAACAGGAGCACAAGTCCGATCACGACGCCGACAGCGAGGAACAGGTTGTAGAACCCCTGGTTGTACGCCATCGGCTTCGTGGTGTCGGCGGCCGCCTGGTCGGCGACGCCGAAGCGCTTCCAGATCTTGGGCTGTGTCCACTGCACGCTCTCCATCACGAAGATGTACACGTGAAGCAGCGCCGCCAGCGCCGCGAAGACCGTCGCCAGGATCGCCACCATGAAGCGAACGATACTGCCCCGGCTACGCTGAACGGTATGGCGAAAGGCGGGTCACGCACAGGCGGGCGGGGACGCAGCCCTCAGGGCAAGCGCCCGGGCGCAGCATCCGGCTCCGCTCCGAAGGCGAAGACCGCCGGACCCCGGCGGCCGCAGCCGTCGCCGGGCCCGTCGCCCACGCCACCGGAGGCGGCCATGCCGGCGACGTTCACGCTCGGCGCGATCCCCGGCGCGACGCCCGGCAAGTGGATCGACACCTGGAACGAACGGATGCCGCGCACCGCGCTCCGCCTCGTGCCGCTGGCGGTCGCCGACCAGCGTCGCGCACTGAGCGAGGCGGAGGTCGATGCCGCGCTCGTGCGGCTGCCGATCGACAAGGACGGGCTCCACGTCATCCCGCTCTACGACGAGGTGCCCGTGGTGGTGTGCGCCAAGGACTCCCACCTGACAGCGGCGGACGAGCTCGACGCCGCCGATCTCGTGGGCGAGGTGCTGATCGTTCCCGGGGACGATGTGCTCGGCATCCGGCTCGCGGGCACCGTCGCGCCGCGATTCGCTCCCCCGGACGAGACGGCCGACGCGATCGCGACCGTGGCGGCCGGCGTGGGCATCGTGGTGGTGCCGATGTCGCTCGCGCGGCTGCACCAGCGCAAAGACGTCGAGTACCGGCCGCTGCGCGAGGGACCGGTCTCCACTGTCGGGCTGGCGTGGCGTGCCGATCGTCCCGGCCCCGCGGTCGAGGCGTTCGTCGGCATCGTCCGGGGACGCACGGCGAACTCCTCTCGCGGCTGACCCGGCGACGCGGGGGCAGGAGTGAGGGGCGCCGCCCCAGTCTCCCCTGCGACGCCCCTCATGGACCGGCGCCGAAGACCCGCAGCCCGATCTGCGCCCCACACGCGGTCTTCGGCTCCGCATCCGACCCCGCATCGGTTCATGCGGGCCGCTCCGGTGATCAGGAGTACGCGGCATCCGTCCTGATACACGCCCGGCGCAGAAAGGTCAGAATCCGGCGCCGTGCACCTGGAATGGCGCGACCACGCCGGTGCGCGCGGATGCCTCGGCGAGCGCGACCGAGGGGGCCGCCCCCGCCGCCAGGCTCTCGTGCACCGCCGCCAGCAGGTCGCACGCCTCGTCGTCGGCGACGACGACCGGGGCGGCCACGACGCTTCGCGTGCCGGCATGGAGCCAGACCCGCGTCATGCCGACCGCCTCCTCGTGCCAACGGATCGACGAGCGCCCCACCTCGCACGCCGACAGCACGACGGTGTGCGGCACGTTCTCGATGAGATCGACGTCGTAGCCGAAGAGCGTGCCGTCGTACAGCTGGAGGCCCGAGAACAGCGGGTGCTCGGCCGAATGGCGCCCGTGCGCCGCCACGTGAAGCAGGTCGGCGTGAGAGGCGGCGCCCGTCACCGCGGCCACCGACGCATCCTCCGCGCGGAGCACGAGCGCCCCCGGCCAGGCGACGGCGGCGAGCGCCACCTCCTCGTCGGCGCGATCGACCCGCGGGCCTGCGGCGAACACCGCTCGCCTCACGGGGGCGTGTCCTCGTGTCGCCAGCCACTGCGACGCCGAGGTGGCCACGGTGAAGACGCGGTCCCGGAGCGCCGGCAGGAGCGCCCACGGGATGCCGCCCAGGATGCCGGGCACGGTGAGCACCAGCCTGCGATCGCCCACGATGTCGGCGACCGGACCCAGCAGGGCCGCCGACAGCGCCGCCACCCGCTCGTCGAGCGACCGCTGGACGATCTGCGCCATGGGACCGCTGCGCACGGCCGCGCTGACGTCCGCTTCCGCCCGCAAGGCTGCGACGGCGCGCGCGACCTCGGGCCACCCCTCGATCCGAACCACCCGTGCGATGTCGCGTCGCGCCGCGACGGCCACCATTCCGGTGCGGTCGAAGACGAACGAGAGGGACGCCGTGTCCTCGTCGAGGCCCGCCTGCAGCGCGGCGAGCGAGGCGCGCGGTCGACGCCCGGCCGCCCCCGCCGCCGCCCACTGACGCTGCCGCAGCTGCTCGCCCAGCTCCCGCGCCCTCTCGGACGCCAGCCAGTCGGACCCGCCCTCGACGCGCAGGGCGCGGAGCTCGGCGAGATCGGCAGCGAGCTCGGGGTCGGGAGGCGGCCGCAGTGGCACGACCTGCTGGCTGAGGAAGCGCGCGCGCTCGGACCATTCGAAGATCGCGTCCGGCCGCATCGAGCGGACGGCGGATTGCAGCCCGGCGTAGATCAGGCCGTCGCCGTACATGACAAGCGAGGTCGCGAGGTCGAGGCTTCCGAACGACGCCTGCCAGTCGCTGAGCGCGTCGAGCCCCGCCGCTGCGCGGGCGCGCACGAGGTCTTCTCGGCCGCGCGTGAGGGCGCGCGCGGCCTGCACCTGGCGCGTGAGCAGCGTGAGCTGGATGGGCGCGCTCGGGCGCACGCGCAGGTCGTCCCGCGTGGCGGCATCCAGGCCGGACCGGGCGCGCCACAGCGCCGCGGTCAGCTCCAGGGCCTCCGCCTCGGCGTCGAGTCTCTGGTCGCGCAGCTCGGCTGTCAGCCTGGCTGCGCCGTCCAGGTCGACCCTGCGGCGCCTGGCCCCGCCCGGCCGGCTCCCGTTCGCCCGTGCGTCGGGAAGCGATGCGAGCATCGCCGCACGCATCCGGATGCCGTCGGACCTGAGCGCCCACCACTCCGAGTGGACGCGCCGGAAGCGGCGTGCGGCCACCGCGGCCATCTGCTCGGCGCTCGCGGGAGCGTGCGTCAGCAAGGCGCGCGCGAGGTGGAACTCGGCCTCCGCGCGAGCCTGCGGCATCCGATGAGCGCCGAAGGTGTGGGCGACGCGTTGCAGGCTGCTCTCGGCCTCGACGACCAGACCGGCGTCGCGGAGCACCTCCGCCCTGTCGAGATCGCAGATCGCCGCGTTCACCGCGGACGCGGCGGCGAGCGCGTCGCGCGCCGTCGCCATCGTCGAGAGCGCCGCGATCAGATCCCCCTCGAGGAGCGCCACGTACCCGGCGTTGTGGACAGCCATCGCGCGCTCGACCTCGTTGCCCGTCGCGGCATAGTCGGGGGCCGCGCGCTCGAGGTCGGCGCGCGCCGCGCGGAAGCGCCCCGCCTGCGTGTGGGCGAGGCTGCGGTTGAGGAGCATCGGCGCGCGGTGCTCGGCCTCGTCGCCGATGCCGTCGATCGCGAGGTCGAGCCAGTGAACCGCCTCGTCGAGGGCCCCGCGCTCGAGCGCCAGCAGGCCGAGCTGCCCGTGCAGCATGGCGGATGTCTGCGCCGACAGGCCCGGATAGGCCAGAGCCTCCTCGCACAGGCGCACGGCCGTCGCCGGGTCGCCCTGCCGGATGACGACGGCCGCCATCGATCCCGCGATCCGGGCGCGGAGGTCGGCGTCGTCCGTCCGCGTCGCGGCGCGCGTCAGCTCACGGCGCGCCGCGGCGTTGCGTCCTGCATTGAGGTGTGCCCGACCTCGCCGATACAGCTCCCCAGCTGTCAAGGTCATGCGTACAGCATGGCGGCTGGAGGTCGCCGATGTCGATCACGCGACGGTGCGCCTCACTCGGGAGCGCCGGCGGGTCGCCCCGGGATTTCAGAGGGTCGAGCCGTCCTTCTTCTTCGCGTCGTCGGTGACCGCCTTCACAGCCGCCGCGGCCCTGGCCACCGTCGGGCTCGGTCCGGCCGCCGCCGTCACGCCGCCGGGTCGCGGCCCGACCAGCTGCGCAGCGATCCGACCGGCGATGACGGGCGCGGCGAACGACGTGCCGCTCCAGACCGCGAAGCCCGAGCCGAAGTCGTCGATGTCGAGGGTCTCGCGCCGCCGGCCGTACTCGTCGCTGGAAAGATCGGACTGGATGCCGCCCTGGAAGTTGGTCGGCACGGTCGAGAGCACCGACACACCGCGGACGTAGCTCTTCACCCACTCGCCCACATTCGAGAACAGCGCCACCGACGTCAGCGAGGGGTTGAGCGCGCCGACGGTCACGAGGGGAGCGATGTCGCCCTCGTCAGCGATCCCGCAGTCCGCTCCGTCCCAGTGGTGCAGCGATGCGGGGGCGGCCGGCCGATCGGTCGAGTCGTTGCCGGCAGAGCACACCACCACTGTGCCGGCGGCCCGCAGCCGGCGCAGCAGATCGTACAGCTCGCTGTCGACCGTCTCCTTCTCGGGCGTCTCGTGGTAGTAGCTGCACGACAGGTTCACGACGTCGATGCGGTGACCGGCCTTCGTGTCTTCGACGATCGCGACGAGGCGGCCGAGCGCCCCGATCAGGTCGCTCTCGCGGATCACGCCCTCGCCGTCGGCGACGCGCACCGGAAGGATCCGGGCCTCGGGGCACGTCTGCACCACGATCCCGGCGATGAAGGTGCCGTGCCCGGCGGCGCTGTCGACCACACCGTCGAGGGGCGATCCCATCGAGGGATGCGTGTCGGGATCGGAGACGGGATCGACGACGCCGATCTCACCGCCGTACACCGTGGCCACGTTCTTGATCACGGCGTCGTCGAGCCAGGGATGCTCGCCGCACCCCGTGTCGAGGATCGCGACCACCGGCCGGTCCGTGAGCGGTTTCGACGGCTTCGGAAGGTCGGGGCCCACGAAGGCGACGGGCTGGCGCCCTCCGAAGCCAGGGTAGGCGTACCCCTCGATCCCCGCGGGATTGCCCTTGAAGGGATTCCCCTTGAACGGATTGCCCTTGAACGGATTGCCCTTGAACGGGTTGCCCTTGAACGGATTCGAGCCGAGGTCGTCGGTCGTCAGCAGGTGGTTGAGGCCGATCCCCCGGATCCCGGTCTTGTTCGCCTCCACGAGCAGACGCCACGCGTCCGGCGGCACCTGGGGCGCGTCGGGCCGTGCATCGCGCGCCACGCGGATCCGCACGCGCTGGGTCTGAGCGACGCCGTCACGACGTCTGCTGGCCTCGGCTGCCGGTCCCCGCTCCACGGGCCCGCCCGCGGGGCGCGCAGGCCCGCGCTCGGGGTCCTCGAGAGGCTCGTCGCGCACCGTCCATCCGAGCTTCGCCGCGACGGCCTGCAGCTCATCGAGCGCCGCGCTCCGCTCCTCGGACGCGCTCTGCCGGCTCGCGGCCGCGTCGGCGTCCTCGGCTGCGCGACGTTCCGCCGCGGGGCCCTCGACCCTCGCCCACGGCGACATCAGCAGCACGTCGGGCTCGTAGATCGTCGGCGATGCCTCGCCCGCGGGAACGAGCCCCGGGTCGAGCAGCGCACCGCGGATCGTTCGGGCCTCCCGCTCCCGCCAGTTCAGGCGCGGCCTGGGAGTGGGCTTGTTCTGTGGGCCAGGCATGATTCCCCTTCGTGAATGACTCGGCACTGCACACGAGAAATCGGATGCCTCGGCCGAGGCATCCGATTCCCTTCCTTCAGACTTCGAACTGCGGTGTCTGGAAGTCGTGCAGCGCGCCGCCGGCGTCGCGCACGACCAGGCGAAGCCGCGCCACCCCTGGCGTGACCTCGTCGAAGGCGAACCGTCCGTGTTCGCCGGGTTCGGCCGACCACTCCCGGTCGCCCTGCACCAGCCTGATGGCCAGTGCCGCGGCATCCACCCACCCGTCCACGCGCCGGCCGCCGCCTTCGGTGGCCGTGACGTGCAGCAGCACGCTGGTGGTGCCGTCGCTGAACTGCAGGGTGGCCGTGTCCGTTTCGCCCCGCACGGCCGTGAGCGTGCCCTCGACCAGGGTCAGCAGCGCATACTCCCGCGACAGGTCGGCGACCGCGACCGCGGCGACCATCTGGTCGACGAGGTCGGCCGGAACGGGATCGACGTCCTGCCACATGCGGCGCATGCGAGCGAACAGCGCCGCGTCCGCCGCGAAGTCCTCATTGTCCATGGTCGTCACCTCTCCATCCGTCGCCCTCGAGCACGGCGCGAAGCTTTGCAAGACAGCGCTGGCGGGTCGGTCCGATCGATCCGATGGGCATCGCGAGATCTTCGGCGATGCGGGCATAGTCGGGCCGGTCCTCGAACGCGACGATCCGCAGCAGCCGCTGGCATCGGTCGTTGAGCGTCGCCACCGCTGTCCACAGGCGACGGGTCTCGTCGTCCTGCGCGGCGGTCTGCTCGGCTGATTCGTGGACCGGGAGGTGCGGTTCGAGCGACTCGGCCTCGGTCGCATCGGCACGCCGATGCTGCTTGCCGACACGCCACGCCTCGCGGCGCGCGCACATCGTGAGCCATCCCGACACCGCGAGCGGATCGTTGATGGTCTCGTGACGGCGCACGAGCGTCAGCCACGTCGTCTGCACGACGTCCTGAGCGAGCGCGTGATCGAGACCGTACGCCCGCACGACGTGCCACAGCGGCGGCGTCATGAGGCGGACGAGCTCGTCCATCGCCCGGCTGTCGCCCTCGCGCCAACGCACGAAGAGCGCGGCGGCACGCTCCCATCGCGCCGGCTCCACGGAGTCGACGGATGGCTCGGCGCCGGTATGCGTCATAGCGCCCATTCTGTCCACACCATGCCCGAGCACGGTAGTAGAGGTTTGATACACGAAACGACCTGATGGATTCCGGCGAATCCGGCCGCCTCGCCGGGCGTGGGAGCCTGACCTTAGACTGCGTGCATGACGACCGCGCCGTTGCTCTATGTCTGCGTGCGCCCGCAGCAGGGTGCGGCCGCCGCCGAGTACGAGTCGTTCCGCACCGCGATGCACCTCGACGAGGGCCGGCTGGGCCGCCACGACCTCGTCCGCGAACCGCTGCCGGCGGACGCCTTCGAGCGCTACGCCGGGTTTCTCGTGGGCGGGAGCCCCTTCAACGTCGCCGACCCCGAATCGACGAAGACCGAGGCGCAGCGCCGCCTGGAGGCCGACCTCGCGCGCATCGCCGAGCGCACCGCCGCGGGCGACGGACCCGCCGCCCTCTTCACCTGCTACGGCATCGGCATCGCCACCCGCACGCTCGGCGGCACGGTCAGCCGCGCCTACCCCGAAGACACCGGACCGGTGGCGGTCGAACTCACCCCCGATGCCCACGCCGACCCTCTTTTCGGCGGACTCGCCGACCGCTTCACCGCGCTCACGGCGCACAAGGAGGGCACCGAGGCGCTCCCACCCGGCGCGGTGCTCCTCGCGCGGAATGACGGATGCCCCGTCCAGGCGTACCGCGTCGGCGACCGGCTGTACGCCACCCAGTTCCACCCCGAGCCGACCACGAAGGCGTTCACGGAGCGCATGGCCGTCTACCGCGACGACGGCTACTTCGACTCCGCGGACTACGACGCCATCGCCGGACGCGTGCTCGCGGCATCCGTCACCGAACCGACGCGGCTGCTGCGAGCCTTCGCCGACCGCTTCGCGGCGGCCTGACGTCACACCTCGGCGTTGCGCATGGCCGTCGTCTCGCGCACAACCGTGCCGAGGACGCCGGCGGCCAGGATCACCCCCGCCACGATGAGCGCGGTCACCCCGATCGCCGTGCTCGACGGCTCGCCCGACAGCCGGCCCACGGCGAGCCAGGTCAGTCCCCAGGCCAGCGCGAGCGCGGGAGCCAGGCGCCACCGGCTCGCGGCCTCGATGCCGAGGCCGATCACGCCGACGACGATGAGGACGACGATGCCCCACAGGTCGGCCGAGTCGGCCCACTCGGGCGGGCCGATCGAGGTGAGCCAGGCGGCGATGTTCGCCACGGTCGCGAGCGTCACCCAGCCGAGATGCAGGCCCGTGACGCCGTCGACGAGAAGGCGGTCGGCGATGCCGTCCGCAGGCTCGATCACCGTGCGCGTGAAGGTGACGCCCAAAAGGCCCAGCAGCACGATGATGGCGAGCACCGTCAGCGCGAGCGAGCCGAACTGCGCCACGACCAGCCAGACGCCGTTGAGCACCATGGTCCCCGCGATCAGCCACCCGAGTGCGCGCTGGCGCTCGCTCGCGCGCTGTCGCGGCAGCGCCTGCCACACGGTGTAGGCGAAGAGGCCGACGTAGATCACCGTCCAGATCGAGAAGGCCGGGCCGGCGGGGGCGAGGTACGAGCCGTCCTGGCTCAGCGCACCGTCCTGCAGGTCCTCCACCGGCGTGCCGCCGAAGAAGCCGCCGCCCACCGTCGCGGCGACGATCATGAAGCAGAACGCGCTGATGACGACGATCTGGCGTGCGAGGTCCCGGGCCATGCCCTCACGGTAGGCAGGGGTCTCGCCCGCGGCGAGCGCATTGACATCCTGCGCCCCGACCGGTATCGCCCGCCTCATGCCCCCGGCGGCGGGTCCAGCAGGAGGGCGATCCGCTCGGCGAGGTATGCCTCCAGCGGCATGACGCCGCCGGACGCGCTCCACCGAACGCCCGGCACGCCCCCGGCGGGAAAGAGCGGGGCGGATGCCTCGCCCCTGTCTACCGCGCCGGGCTGCAGCATCCGCCATCCGACGTGCACGGTCTCGCCGTCGGCGAAGCCGCCGCGGACCGCGGCCGCCGCGAGCTCGGCGCGCTGCCGCTGCGATTCGGCGGTGTAGCCGCGGCGGGCTTCGTGACGGGCACGGACGATCTCGCCCGTGGCGAGCACGGCGTCGGCGGTGAGGAGCAGCACCCCCAGGTGCCAGGCGGAACCGCGTCGCTCGATGCGGGGAGCGCGGGCGAGGCCCAGGATGCGTCGGGGCACGACCAGTTCCCCGAGGGCCTCCTGAGGGGCGCCGGCCAGCCGGGTGCGCGCGGCCGCAAGCAGTTCGACGGTGTTCATGCCATGTCGTCCTGGAGGCGGGGGTCCGCCCGCACCTTCTCACCGCGCAGCGCCATGGCGATGAGCGGGAACAGCAGCACCGAGAGCATGCCGCCGGCGACGAGCACGGTCTGCTGGGTGGTCGTGAGGATCTTCTCGTCGACGCCGATCGCCGTCACCGCGACGATGATGGGCAGTCCCGTCGCGCCGAGGAGCCCGACGGACAGACGCTCACGGCGGCTCGACCCCTCCGGTGCCGCGAGGGTCGACGGCAGTCCTCGCACCACGAGCAGCGCCACGAGCACGACGGGGACGAGCAGGAAGAGGACCGGGTCGTCGAGCAGCCCCTGCAGATCGAAGGTAACCCCGGTGTAGATGAAGAAGATGGGCACGAGGAACCCGAAGGCGACGCCCTCGATCTTGCTCTCGACCGCGTGGCGGTCGTGATACGACGCGTCGCGCATGAGCAGGCGCCAGATGATGCCGGCGGTGAGCGCCCCGAGCAGCATGTCGAGGTCGAGCACCACGCTGAGGGCGACGAGCGCGGCGAGGATGAGCAGGATGACCCGGATCGCGAACTGCCCGGACGTGTGCAGGGTGGAGTTCACGAACTCGTGGATCGCGCCCCGCGGAACCCGGAAGGCCAGCCAGATGGCGACCGCGGCGACGCCGCCGAAGATCGCGAGCACGATCGTCGACAGACCCGGCTCGCGGCCGCCGAGGAAGATCGAGATCGCGATGAGCGGACCGAACTCGCCGACCGCGCCGATGGCGGCGATCGCCTTGCCGAACGGCGTCTGAAGCTCGCCCGCGTCCCGGAGGATCGGCAGGAGCGTTCCGAGCGCCGTCGAGCACAGCGCGATGCCGATCACGATCGCGGCCTCACCGGGGGCGAGAAGCCAGCCCGCCGCGATACCGGCCGCCAGGCTGATGATCCACCCGAGCGACGCCCGGCGGCCCAGGCGCCCGGTGAACGAGCCGAACTCGATCTCGGTGCCGGCGACGAAGAAGAGCATGGCCAGGCCGAAGTTCGACAACGTGTCGACGAAGGCGTTCGGACCCGTCCAGCCCAGCACTGCGGGGCCGATCACGATGCCGAGCACGAGCTCGAAGACCACCACGGGCACGCGCACCCAGCGCCCGAGCAACCTCGCCAGAAGTGGTGCGAGCACCGCCAGCAGCGGAATCAGCGCGAGCGTCGAGGGTCGGAGCTCTTCCACGCGATCAGACTAGCGACGGCCCGCCGGCCGCGAGGGCGCCGTCAGACGGGACGGGTCTCACGGTCGAGGCCCCGTAGGAGCTCGCGCACGGCCACGGGGGCCGTCTGGCCGGCGCTGCCGCCGCGGATCTGGCGATGCAGGCGCTCCATGCGGGCGTCGAGCTCGGCAGCGGTGTCCGCGGCGTCCTTGAGGCTCTCGAGCAGCTCTTCGGGCACCTGCGTGTCGTACTTGTAGTAGATCTTGTGCTCGAGGCTCGCCCAGAAATCCATCGCGATGGTGCGGAACTGCACCTCGACCGGCACCTCGATGCGTCCCGTCGACAGGAACACGGGCACCTCGAGGATCGCGTGCAGGCTCTTGTAGCCGTTCGCCTTCGGCGAGGCGATGTAGTCCTTGACCTGCAGCAGCCGCACGTCATCCTGCGCGGTGAGCAGATCGAACAGCCGGTACACGTCGGCGGTGAAGCTGCACGTGATGCGGATGCCGGCGATGTCGGTGATGCTGCGGCGGATCGAGGCGAAGTCGCCGTCGATGCCCTTGCGCTGCACCTTCTCGACGAGGCTGTCCGGGGACTTCACCCGGCTCGAGACATGCTCGATGGGGTTGTAGTCGTGCGTCAGCAGGAACTCGTCGCGCAGGATGCCGATCTTGGTCTCGACCTCCTGCAGGCCGAAGCGGTACTCCATCATGAACCGCTGGAGCTCGTCGCGCAGCTCCCGCAGCTCCGACGGAGAGACGGTGATCTCCCCTTCGTCGGTCGCCGTCGACGGCACCAGCGGTGCGGGGTTCGCCATGTCGTTCACGCTAGGACGGCGCCCTACGAGACTGCTGTGAAGGGCGGGTAGGCTCGGGCGACACCGCACTCGCATGGTGCAGCGATCGTGTGCTCTCGCCGAGGCCACACGTTATGCGCGCGGCGGGCGTGTGCTCTCGGCGAGAGCACATGAACGCGACAGGAAGTGCAGGCGTCTCCGTCGGGGCGGTGGATGCCTCGGCTGAGGTGTGGGCGGGAGCGCGAGCGGCAGGTGTCAGAGGTCGTCGAGGGTGAGCTGCAGGCGCTCGGACTCCTTCGCGGCCTCGCGGGCCTTGGCGGCCGCGTCGGCGCGCTCGCGTTCGACGGCCTCGAGCTTCGCGGCGGCCGCCTGCTCGTCGGCCTCGAGCGCGGCAAGGTCGCGGCGCAGGTCGTCGATGCGCTCCCGCACATGATCCACGCGCTCCTGCGCCTTCTCGCGCCGGGCGTCGACGCGGGCGAGCTCGCGCTCCGCCTCGTTCGCCAGGCGCTCGGCCTCGCGCACCGCCTTCTCCGCGGCCTTGCGGGCGCGACGGTCCGCGAGGTCGTCGCGCGGAGGCGGTGCCGGGATCGCGTCGGGGAGCGACCCGCCGACCGCATCGGCCAGGGCCGCAGGCTCGATGTCACCCGCCTCCAGCGGCTTGACGAGCCGGGCGGTGAGCACGGCGGCGGCGGCCGCAGCATCCATCACCGCCGCATTGATCGTCGTCGCGACGTCTTCTCGCGCAGCCGCGCTCAGGGTGCCGCCCTCCTCCTCGGCAAGGCCGATCGCCTGCTTCGCGAGCGCCGCCACGAGTTGGCGGCGCTGCTTGCCCAGACGCGCGAGCTCGGCGGCGTCGAGGTCGTCCTGCGCTTCGCGGAGGGCCGCCGAGAGCTCGACCGCGTCGGCGAGCTGCCCATCCCGGGCCAGGAGGTTGACCGCCCACGCCGACACCGTCGGCTTGCGGAGCGCCTTCACCTGCTTCGCGAGCGCCGGGGCCGCGAGGCCCGCGCGCGCGTTCCGGGCGGCCGTGAACTTCGCCGGCGCGAGCGCGTAGAGCTCCGCCGCGATCGCGTCGAGCTGTTCGTCGGCGTCGGCCATGCGCCCATTCTCACGCGGGTCGGGTTCACAATTCAGCCTGATCGTGCCGGCGCGGCGCCGGAAGCCCGGAATTCCGGGACTGCGGGTGCGCCCGGCATCCGACCAGACTGAATTGTGAACCGCCACCGGCCTCACGCCGCGGCCGCCGGAGGTCAGACGATCTCGTAGAAGCGCCAGAGGCCGAACTCCGGGACGAGGACGCGGATGTCGCTCCACCCTGCCTCGCGCGCGTATTCACGGAGCGTGGATGGGCGCATGACCGTTCCGGTGCCGGCGCTCGGCCGGTGCGAGAGCCCGTCAGGCAAGCAGACGAAGAGGCTGAACCCGTAGAGCAGCCGCTCGAGCTCGCCCGCGTTCGCCGTGAAGCGCTCCTCGGTCGCCTCGTCCATGACGACGACCAGGCCGCCGTCGCCCACCGCGGCGCGGGCCGCCGCGAGCACCTCGACCGGGTGCGGCATGTCGTGCAGGCACTCGAACGCGAACACCGCGTCGAACGGTCCGTGCTCGGCCACCAGCGCCGCGTCGCACAGCAGGAACTGCACCCGGTCGTCCACGCCGGCGTCGATCGCATTGCGGCGGGCCATCTCGACGGACGCCTCATCGATGTCGAATCCGACCACCCGGAGATTCGGGTACGCCTGCGCGAGCGCGATCGACGACCAGCCGCCGCCCGCGCCGACGTCGGCGATACGGGCATCCGGCCGTCGCAGCGCCGCGTCGAGACGGTCGATGCCGCCGAAGACCGACGGCAGCTGGGCGAACCAGGGGCGGTTCATGTCGGCCTGCGCCTCGCGGGCGTGCCGCCCGAGCTGCTCCCAGCTCACGCCGCCGCCAGTGCGGTAGGCCTCGAGGAGGGCGTCGATCTGTGCACCCGCGGCAGCACCCATGCGGGCGAGCGGCTCGAGGTACGAGAGGCTGCTGCGGTCCAGCAGCACCTCCGCGACTCCCGGTGCCAGGCGGAAGCGCCGGGTCGCGGCATCCGTTTCGAGTGCCGAGTCCTCCGACGCGGCGTCGTCCCCCTCTTCGGCGAGGAGGAAGCCGGAGGCCGCCTGCTGCTCCATCCATTCGCGGGCGTACCGTGGGTCGGTGCGGGTGCGGGCGGCGAGTTCGTCTGCGGTGAGCCCGCCGCTGTCGGACAGCGCGGCGTACCAGCCGAGCTGCGAGCCCAGGTGCACGGCCATGAGGTCGAACCAGCCGAGCGTCGCCTTCATCAGCCGGTCCTCGAACGCGGCTGTCGCGTCGGCGGAGGTCTCCGCCAGAGTGGTGGACATTTCGTCTCCTTCGTGAAGAACGTGGTCGATGGACACGAACCTACGGAGCACGACCCGTGTCGCGCATCGGGTGAACCGCGCAGATGTGCCGTAGGGCTTCTGCACCGTTCGATGCAGACGGCGGGGCCCGGGCGGGGCCCGGCGGGGCCCGGGCGGGGCCCGGGCGGGGCCCGGCGGGGCAGGGCTCAGCGGGCTCGCGCCGCCGTCTCGTGCCACCACGCCGCAGCCGCCGTGCGTGAGCCGACGCCGAGCTTGACGTACACGTTCGCCAGGTGACGGCTCACGGTCTTCTCGCTGATGAAGAGCTCGTCGGCGATCTGCCGATTGGCCTTGCCCTGGGCCACCAGCTCGACGATCTGCCGTTCCCGCGCCGTGAGCGGGCCGCCGTCCGGGCCGGCGCTCGGGCGGACCGACACCGGCGGCGCCCCGAGCCGGTCGAAGATGACGCCGGCCTGCTCGCGCAGCGGGCCGGCCGACGCTTCATCGCCGCGCAGCTCGTGGGCGGAGGCGAGCCACGCCAGCACGTTGGCCTGCTCCCACGGCTGCCGCAGCCGGCGGAAGAGGTCGAGCGCCTCGTGCAGCCGGCCGATCGCCTCGTCGGCGTCGCCGTCGTGCACCGCCAGGATGCCTCGCGCGTGCGCCGCCCACGCGCGGAAGCCGTCGCTCGCGAAGTCGCGGGCCGCCGCCTCGAGCTCACCGAGCAGCGTGCGGGCCAGGGCGGGCCGGCCGGCCGCGAGCGCGATCTCGACGCCGGGGCGCAGCAGACGCACGCGACCCACCCGATCCCGCTCTTCCAGCGACGTCGCGACCAGCGCCGCAGCGCGCTCGGGGTGCCCCTCGGCGAGTACGAGCAGCGCCTCTCCCGGGACGGGATCGATGCCGGCCGCGCGCGCCAGCGCGTAGGCCGTGCGCGCGCCGGGCGCGTCTCCCCGCAGCCGGCGGATCTCCCCGACCTGATACCAGCCCTCGCCGGCGACCCACGGGTGATCGGATGCGAGGTCCTCGCACGCGCGCTGCAGCGCCTGCTCCGCAGCATCCCACTCCCCGCTCACCGACTGCAGCTCGAGCCGGTGCACGCGGCACACTCCGGCGTAGACCACGTCGGAGCCCCGGGCGGCGCACCATGCCTCCGTCGCGCGGGTCCAGTCGGCCATGCGGCGGAAGTCGCCGAGCTCGTGGCAGACATGGATCGTCGTGCACAGCACATCGCCCGCCCACTCGGCCTCGACCTCGTCCGACACGACGCACAGCATCGCCTCGTCGAGCTGCGCGAAGCCCTCCGCCGTGCGTCCTGCGCGGATCGCGTGCATGCCGGAGACGACCGCGCTCAGCGCCCCCACCTCGGGAAGCCGCAGCTTGTCGGCCAGCTCCTGCATGCGCGACACGCTCTCGGCCGGCCACAGGGAACCGGTGCCGTCGAGATCCATGCTGGCGGTCAGGCTGACCTCGTACGCGTGCCCCCGTCCGTCGGGGAGGTCCGCGAGCATCCGGCGCGCGCGCCGGACCCAGGCGGTGCCGACGGTGATCTCGGCGCGTGTCAGGCGGATGAGCGCGATGACGAGGGCCGCTTCGGCGGCAGCCATCTCGTCGCCCGCGCGGGACAGCGAACGGAAGGCCGCCTCGAGGTGATCGAGGCACGCCTCCTGGTCGCCCAGCCACCACTCGCACGACGCGAGCGCGCGCAGGTCCTCCCCCGCGGTCTCGGGGCCCAGGCCGGCCGCGGTGAACCCTTCGCGAGCCGTCTCCCAGTCACCGGACCGATATGCCGTTCGAGCTCGCTCGAGCACGGCGGCCGTGTCCGCCATGCCCGAATCGTACCGCCGCCGGTGCTCCCGGACCGGGCGACGGTGCGAGAAGCGTCTCCCTGTGGCCGGCGCGCTGTGCCCGCCGCGACCACGCGTACAGCACAAGCATGATCGCCATCGTCGCGAGGTAGAAGGCGTGCAGCACCCAGATCGGCCCGAACGGAAGGCTGACGACGTAAACCGTGTAGACGAGATTGCCGGCGTTGCCGAGAACCAGCGCGCTTGCGCTGTACGAGCGCAGGTCGCCGGACCGCACGGCCTTCACGACCATCGGCAGGTTCGCCGCCGCGAACAGCACGGTCGAGACCATGCCGGCGAGCGTCGCGGTGTTCATACAGAGAAGATGCGGATGCCGCCTCCCCCGATACATCGCCGGCTCCCGTCGCCGGGCCTCGATGGGCCGCCCGACGCGGCGAGCCGCGCGAGGGACCCGGGCTCAGGAGCGGAGGACGGATGCCGCCTGCCGCGCCGCGCCGAGGGCGACGTACTCGCCCGGCTCGGGCACTTCGACGGGCAGCCCGAGCACGAGCGGGGCGATCCGCCGCACCGCATCGGACTGGGCCCCGCCGCCGACGAGCAGCGCCCGCTCGAGCGGCACGCCCAGGGTGCGGAGCGCTTCCAGGCCGGCGGCCAGGCCCGAGAGCATGCCCTCGACGGCCGCGCGCGCGAGGTTCTCCCGCGTCGTCGACGCGAGGGTCATGCCGGTGAGCGACGCGGTCGCGTCGGGCAGGTTCGGAGTGCGCTCGCCCTCGAAGTACGGCACGAGGCGCAGGCCTGCAGCGCCCGGCTCGGCGGCGAGGGCGAGCCGCGACAGCTCGGCGTGGTCGACGCCGAGCACGCGGCCGATCGCGTCGAGCACGCGCGCGGCGTTGAGGGTCGCGACGAGCGGCAGGAAGCGCCCGGTGCAGTCCGCGAAGCCCGCGACGGTGCCGGTGGGATCGACCGTGCGCTCGTCGCTCACGGCGAAGACGGTTCCGCTGGTGCCGATGGAGATCACCACGTCGCCCGGTCCGGCGCCGAGTCCCAGGGCGGCGCCCGCGTTGTCACCGGCGCCTCCGCCCACGCGCCGGGACGCGGCATCCGTCACCCACTCGTCGGGTCCGAGCACACGCGGGAGCACCGCGTCGTGGCCGAGAGCGGCGATCAGCAGCTCTCGGTCGTACGTGCCGTCGGCGGGGTTCCAGTAGCCGGTGCCCGACGCGTCGGAGCGGTCCGTGACGAGCTCGTCGAGCACCGGGCCGCGGGGCGACGCGCCTTCGGGACCGAAGCCGCGCAGCCGCCACGTCAGCCAGTCGTGAGGGAGCGCGACGGCCGCGACGCGCGCCGCGTTGGAGGGCTCCGCATCGCGGAGCCAGCGGAGCTTCGTGATGGTGAAGGATGCCACGGGCACGAGGCCCGTCCGCCGCGCGAGTTCGTCGGCGCCGAACTCGGCCGTCAGATCGGCCGCCGCCTGCGCCGAGCGGGTGTCGTTCCACAGCAGCGCGTCACGGATGACCCGGCCCTCGGCATCGAGCGCGACCATGCCGTGCTGCTGCCCGCCGATGGCCCACGCCTCCACCCCTGCCTCGCCGGCCGCGGCGGGCTCGAGCCCGCCGGCCTGGGCGATCGCGGCCTGCAGCGCGGTCCACCACGCCTCGGGGTCGACCGACGTGCCTTCGGGGTGCGACGCGCGCCCCTGGCGGACGACCGCGCCGGTCGCCGCATCCGTGATCACGACCTTGCACGACTGCGTCGACGAGTCGACGCCCATCACGAGGCTCATGTGCGCTCCTTCACGCGATCGCGCCCCATCGCCCCCGCCCCCGCACCGTGAGACGGCAGCGGAGGGACGAGACCGCGGGGTTCACCCAGGGTCTCGTCCGCCGACTGTCGTCTCACGGTCCAGGAGAGGGATCCGCGGAGCGAAGGGAGGTCGGGTCAGCCGCGGGCGCCGAGCAGGTGCTCGGTCGCGAGCTGCTGCAGGCGCACGAAGCCGAAGCCCTTGCCGCCCAGGTACGCCGAAGCGTCGAAGTCCTCGTACGCCGAGCGGTCGGCGAGGAAGTCGTCGTACGACTCGCCCTCGTTGAGCGTGGGCACCGAGAGCTCGTCGACCTTGGCCGCGGCGAGCGCCTCCTGCACCTCCGGGTCGGCGCGGAAGGCCGCCGCGCGCTCCTTGAGCAGCAGGTAGGTGCGCATGTTCGCGGCGGCCGAGTCCCAGACGCCGGTCTCGTCCTCGGTGCGCGAGGGCTTGTAGTCGAAGTGGCGCGGGCCGTCGTACGCGGGAACGCCGCCGGGGCCGCCGTTCTCGAGCAGGTCGACGAGGGCGAACGCGTTGTGCAGGTCGCCGTGGCCGAACACGAGGTCCTGGTCGTACTTGATGCCGCGCTGGCCGTTGAGGTCGATGTGGAAGAGCTTGCCGTGGTAGAGCGCCTGGGCGATGCCGGCCGCGAAGTTGAGGCCCGCCATCTGCTCGTGGCCGACCTCGGGGTTGAGGCCGACGAGCTCGGGGCGCTCGAGCGAGTCGATGAACGCGATGGCGTGGCCGAGCGTCGGGAGCAGGATGTCGCCACGCGGCTCGTTGGGCTTCGGCTCGATGGCGAAGCGGATGTCGTAGCCCTTGTCGGTGACGTAGTCGCCGAGGAGGTTGACGGCCTCGCGGTAGCGCTCGAGCGCCGCGCGGATGTCCTTGGCCGAGTCGTACTCGGCGCCTTCGCGGCCGCCCCACATGACGAAGGTCTTCGCGCCGAGCTCGGCGCCGAGGTCGAGCTGGCGGAACACCTTGCGCAGAGCGAACCGGCGCACCTGGCGGTCGTTCGACGTGAAGCCGCCGTCCTTGAACACCGGCGCCGAGAAGAGGTTGGTGGTCACCATCGGGATGATGAGGCCGGTGTCGTCGAGCGCGCCCTTGAGGCGGTCGATCTGGGTCTGGCGCTCGGCATCGGTCGATCCGAAGGCGAACAGGTCGTCGTCGTGGAAGGTGAGGCCGTATGCGCCGAGCTCGGCGAGCTTCTCGACGGCGTGCACGACGTCGAGCGGGTTCCGGGTGGGGCCACCGAAGGGGTCGGTGCCGTTGTAGCCGATGGTCCACAGGCCGAACGAGAACTTGTCGGCGCGGGTGGGGGTCGGTCCTGAGGACTGCGTGGGCATGACGCTCCTTTGCGGGTAAATGTTGCTGCCGACAACCTATACCAGATCGGATGCCGCGTCCACTCGTCAGCGGGCCCTGACCGCGGGAACCGGCGAAGAGATGACTCCGCCAGTCGATGTGTGTCCGGTTGTGACCGGAAGTTCATAAGGCATTAACACGCCGTTCCGGGGATATGGCGGACAATGATCTCGGGAGCCCGATCCGGTCGCGCCGACCCCGGCGCCAGCCCCTAGTCGGCCGTTCCCACCGCGTCAACCCCTGTGCGAGAGATGCCCGCGCGGCGGAGGATCGGGGCACGACGAGAGGAGTCTCCCCATGGTGCTCGAGAGGCCGTCCTCACCGGTGAGACGCAGCGTGCTGCGGTCTCGCGTCATGCCGTCGCTGAAGGAACTCCCCCCGCGACGCCCCGAGCCGCCGGCGCCCGAAGACTCCGTCGTGCGGTGGGAGCGCATCGACATCGATCGCTACGAGGTGCGCCTTCGCGGGATGATCGTCGGCTACATCGACGTCGTCGGCGCGGTGTTCGTCGCTCTCGCCGGCTCTCGTTACGACCGTGCCGTCGAGGTGCTGCAGACACTGGACTTCGCCACGGCCGTCGGTTCGATCAGCCCCGTCGACGACGCAGAGGCCGGCTGAGCGCAGGAGCGCCGGGGATCGGGCCCGCCCCGCCGCGCCGAAGTCCCGGACACGGGCCGGGTGCACCGGTATGAAGCCTGGTGCAACAAATGCCGGGGCACGCGCGGCGCGCCCCCTACAGTGAGACGGTGAGCGATCCGTCCTCGGCCGAAGGCGTGCGCCAGCGCAATCTGGCCCGGCTGCTGCGCCTCGTGCATCTCGAAGGCCCCCTCTCCCGCGCGCGCCTCACCGAGTCCACGGGCCTCAACAGGTCGACGATCGCGGATCTCGTGGCCGAGCTCGTCCGGGAGGGACTCGTCGTCGAACGGGCACCCGACCCGTCGCGTCGGGTCGGGCGGCCCTCCCCGATGGTCGGAGCCGAGGCGCGCGTGGTCGCGATCGCGGTGAACCCCGAGGTGGACGCGCTCACCCTGGCCGCAGTCGCGCTGGACCGCGGCATCCCCGTCCGCGAGCGCATCGAGCTCGACCACCTGCTGACTCCCGACGAGACCGCGCGGCTCATCGCCGAACGCATCGAGGCGTGGAAGGCCGCTGAGCTCGCCGACGCGCGGATCGTCGCCGTCGGGCTCGCCGTGCCCGGCCTCGTGCGCGCGGTCGACGGCCTGGTGCGCAACGCTCCTCACCTGCGCTGGACCGACGCGCCGCTGCGCGACCTGGTCGCCGACGTGACGGGCCTCCCCACGGTTGCGGGCAACGACGCCACGCTCGGCGCCATCGCCGAGCATCTGTTCGGCGCCGCAGCCGGGTTCGACGATGTCGTGTACCTCAACGGCGGCGCGAGCGGCATCGGCGGCGGACTGATCGTGCACGGGATGCCGCTTCTCGGAGCCGGCGGCTACACCGGCGAGTTCGGGCAGAACCGGCCGGGCATCGCCGCCGAGGCCGACCGCCGCGCCGACCACGGCGTGCTCGAGGACGAGGTCAGCCGCGCCCGGCTGCTCGCGGCCGTCGGGCTGCTCGCATCCGACGAGCCGGGACTCGCGGCGGCGCTGGAAGCAGCGGGACCGGCCGCGGCCGACGAGGTGTCGCGGCAGCGCCGCATCCTGTCGACCGCACTCGCGAACGCCGTCAACGCGCTCAACCCGGGTGTCGTGGTGCTCGGCGGCTTCCTGGCCACGATCGCCGCCGTCGATCTCCCGGGACTCACGGCGATGGTGCAGCAGCAGACGATGACGGCGACCGCCGAAGACCTCGAGATCCGCGTGGCGTCGCTCGCGGAGGACCGCCTGCTCATCGGAGCGGCCGAGGCGGCGTTCGCGGAGCTGCTGCGCGACCCCACCGGCTGACCGCCGTCATGCCGCGCCTCCTCACAGCGGCGGCGCCGTCGTCTCCCTCGCGATGAGACGCGTCGGCAGCTTCACATGCGTCAGCGGCAGCGTGCCGCCGTCCATCAGCTCGAGCAGCATGCGGGCCGCTTCCGCGCCGAGCACCTGCATGGGCTGGCGCACCGTCGAGAGGGCGGGCGTCGACTTGGACGCCTCCGGCACGTCGTCGAAGCCGATCACGGAGAGATCCCGGGGGACTTCGAGGCCGAGTTCCGAGGCGACCCGGACGATCTCGAGTCCCGAGAGGTCGTTCGCGGCGAAGACCGCGGTCGGCCGATCGGGCCGCCGGAGCATCTCGAGGGCGGCGTGGCGCACCGCGTCCTGCTGGTAGCTGCCCGACCCCACCAGTGCCGGGTCGAGCGCGATGCCGGCGTCGGCGAGCGCCCGGCGGTAGCCGGCATCGCGCGCGATCGACGATCGCAGGTCGGTGCGGCCGGCGATGAAGCCGATCCGCGAGTGGCCGAGCTCGATGAGATACCGCGTGGCCTGCAGCGCGCCCCCGAAGCTGTCGCACTCGACGGTCGGCAGATCCGCGGGACCGGTATGCGGGTCGATCGCGACGACCGGCACCTCCGCGTTCACGTTCACCACCGTGGGGGTCACCATGATGGCTCCGTCGATGAGCGTGCCGCTCAGTCGCGACATCGAGCGGCGCTCCCAGCCTTCCGCCGTGCTGCGCGTGCCGGAGTAGGCGAGCAGGTCGTACCGCGAGTCGGCCAGCGCCTGCCCGACGCCCTTGAGGATCTCGGCGCTGAACGGTTCGAAATCGGCGACGAGCACGCCGATCACACCGGTCGTGCGCGAGCGCATGCTGCTGGCGATGAGGCTCGACTCGTAACCGAGATCCGCCACCACCTGCAGCACGCGGTCGACGGTCGCCGGAGCGACGCCGTAGCGGCCGTTGACGGCTTTGGAGACGGTCGCGACGGAGACGCCCGCCGCCTCGGCGACGTCGGTGATGGTGGGTCGGCGCTTCATGATCTCGAAATCGTAACGCCATCGAAAACGTTTTTGAAAACGTTTGACATAGATTTGTTGCCTGCAGAGACTTTTTCCCAGCCGGTCGCTGGACCGTGCATCGCGCGATTTCGATCGCGCCGACCACAGCACCCCGAAGCCGAGGTGCTCCTCGATGAAGAGAACGGGAATCACATGAAGGGCAAGAGAATCCTCGCGGGTTCGGCAGCACTTGTCGTCGGTGCGCTGGCGCTCGCCGGCTGCAGCGCCGGCGGCTCCTCGAACGACGGCAAGGTCGAGATGACCCTGTGGCAGAACTCCACCACAGGGCCCGGCCAGCAGTTCTGGAAGGACGCCATCGCCGCGTTCGAGAGGGAGAACCCGGACGTCACGATCAAGATGCAGTCCGTCCAGAACGAGGACATGGACGGAAAGCTGCAGACGTCGCTCAACGCCGGCGACCCGCCGGACATCTTCCTGCAGCGCGGCGGCGGCAAGATGGCGGCGATGGTGCAGGCAGGCCAGCTCATGGACCTGACCGACAAGATCGAGGGAGAGGCCAAGGACAACATCTCCGAGGGGTCCTTCAAGGCCGAGACGTACCAGGACAAGGTGTGGGCCATGCCCCTCTCGGTGCTCCCCGGCGGCATCTTCTACAGCCAGGACCTCTACACCGCGGCCGGCATCACCGAGAACCCGACGACCATCGACGACCTCGTCGCCGCCAATGACAAGCTCAAGGCGACCGGCGTCGCGCCGCTCGCGCTCGGCGCGAAGGACGCGTGGCCGGCGGCCCACTGGTTCTACTGGTTCGCCATCCGCGAGTGCGCGCCGAAGACGATGGAGGAGACGGGCGACTCGAAGGACTTCAGCGACCCCTGCTGGCTCAAGGCAGCCGAGGACCTCGAGAAGTTCGCCGCCACCGAACCGTTCAACGAGGGATTCCTCACCACCTCCGCTCAGCAGGGCGCAGGCAGCTCGGCCGGTCTCGTCGCCAACCACAAGGCCGCCGGCGAGCTCATGGGCGCGTGGGACCCCGGAGTGATCGCCTCGCTCACGCCCGACGAGCAGCCGCTCCCCGACCTGGCCTGGTACCCCTTCCCCGAGGTCCCCGGCGGTAAGGGCGAGCCCGGCTCGATCATGGGCGGCGTCGACGGCTACTCGTGCGCCGCGCAGGCTCCGAAGGAGTGCGCGGACTTCCTCAACTTCGTCGCCTCGAACGACCAGCAGACCGCCTACTACAAGGCGTACAACTCCCCGCCGGTCAACAAGGTCGCACAGGAGGCCGTCACCGAGCCGTACCTGAAGCAGATCCTCGAGGCCTACAACCAGGCGCCGTTCGTCTCGCAGTGGCTCGACACCGTCCTCGGCCAGAACGTCGGCAACGCGCTCAACGTCGCCGTCGTCTCGATGCTCGCGGGACAGAGCACGCCGCAGCAGATGATCGACGAGGCCAACAAGGCCGGGGCGAAGGGCTAGGAAGAACTCCCATGCACACAAGCGAGACCCCGAAGACGGACGATCGCCCGGAGACGGATCTCGCGCAGCGTTCCGGGGGCGGCGGCGTCACACCGCCGCCCTCGGCGTCGCAGCGCCGCCGACCCCGAGGAATCGGATGGAAGGGCCGTCTGGAGATAGCGATCCTGGCCGGGCCGGCGATGCTCTTCTTCATCGGGTTCGTCATCTTCCCCGTGATCTTGGCGGCGTACTACGGCTTCTTCAACTGGCACGGATATGGACCGGCGACCGACTTCATCGGCCTGAAGAACTACGTCACGATCCTGACCGATCCCGATTTCCAGGAGGCACTCGGTCACAACGCGTTCATCGTCGTGACGTCGATCCTCATCCAGGGACCCGTCGCCCTGCTGCTGGCGCTGCTGCTCAACCGCAAGATGCGCGGGCAGTCCGTCATCCGCGTGCTCATCTTCGTGCCCTACGTGATCGCGGAGGTCGTCGTCGGCACCGGCTTCAGCCTGCTGCTGGCGACCAACGGCGGCCTGAACGGCGTGCTGGAGAAGTGGGGGCTGTCGGGCCTGGCCCACGACTGGCTCTCCGATCCGAACATCGCGATCTGGACCCTCGTCGCGATCCTCACCTGGAAGTACGTCGGCTTCGCCGTCATCCTGTTCCTGGCGGGACTCCAGGGCATCCCCGACGAGCTCTACGAGGCGGCCGCCATCGACGGCGCGACCTACTGGCAGATGCAGCGGCGCATCACGATCCCCCTGCTCGGGCCGACCCTGCGCATCTGGGCGTTCCTGTCGATCATCGGCGCACTTCAGCTCTTCGACCTCGTCTACATCATCTGGGGCCAGTACGTCGCTCCGGTCGCGGGCACCTCCACGATGGCGACCTACATGGTGGCCAACGGCCGCAACGCCGGCAACTTCGGCTACGGCAACGCGGTCGCGGTCGTCATCTTCCTCATCTCCCTCGTCGTCGCCCTCATCTACCAGCGCTTCGTGCTGCGCCGCGACACCGCCGGCGCGCTCACCGAAAGGAACGCCGAATGACCTCCGCCGCCGCACTGGCGACCCTGGAGTTTCCTCCGCCACGACGCCAGCGCATGCGACGCGCGACGCCCGCCGTCTGGTTCGTCGCGCTCGTGGTCATCGCGCTGATGCTCGGGCCCGTCGTGTACATCATCCTCGGCGGATTCCGCTCGAACTCCCAGATCACCACGGACCCCGGCGGCCTCCCCGACCCGTGGGTGTGGAAGAACTACCTCGAGGTGCTGACCGGCGGGGTGTTCTGGCGGCAGGTGCTCAACTCCACCATCGTCGCCATCGCCACGACGGCGGGCGTGATCGCGCTGGGCCTCATGGCGAGCTACGTGCTCGCGCGATACCGGTTCCGCGGCCGAGGCGCCCTGTACGCGCTGTTCGCCGCCGGGCTCATGTTCCCGATCACCGTCGCCATCACGCCCCTCTACATCGTCGTGCGCGACATGGGGCTCATCAACTCCCTCGGCGGCGTCATCCTGCCCCAGATCGCGTTCGCCCTGCCGACGACGATCATCATCCTCGTGCCGTTCCTGCGTGCGATCCCCGATGAGATCGAGGAGGCCGCCTTCATCGACGGCTGCAGCCGTCTGGGCTTCTTCTGGCGGATGGTGCTTCCCCTGGCCGTCCCCGGAGTCATCACGGTCGGCATCCTCGCGTTCATCGGCAGCTGGAACAGCTACCTCCTGCCGCTCTTCCTCCTCAACGACAACGCGAACTTCACACTGCCCCTGGGCGTGCAGGCGTTCTCGTCGCAGTACTCCGTCGACACGGCGAAGGTGCTCGCGTTCACGTCGCTGTCGATGATCCCCGCGCTGGCGTTCTTCAGCCTCTTCGAGCGCCGCATCGTCGGTGGCCTCACGGGGGCGGTCAAGGGATGAGCGACAACAACCTGCCCGCCGTCTCGGAGCGGGTGCAGAAGCTGCACGCGCAGATGACGCTCGACGAGAAGCTCGCGCAACTCGTGGGCTACTGGGTCGACCAGGGAGACGAGGTCGTGGCGCCGATGGCCGGCGAGATGGCGACCTCCACCCGTTACGAGGACGCCACCGTGCACGGCATCGGGCACCTGACGCGCGTGTACGGCACGCGCCCGGTCGACCCGGCGGAGCGCGCCGCATGGCTGTGGACCGAGCAGCGGCGCCTGCGCGAGGAGACCCGCCTGGGCATCCCCGCCATCGTGCACGAGGAGTGCCTCACCGGGCTCGCCGCGTGGAAGGCGGCGACCTTCCCCACCCCGCTCGCGTGGGGCGCGGCCTTCGACCCGGAGCTGACCGAGGAGCTGGGTGCCGCCATCGGTCGCTCGATGGCCGAGCTCGGCATCCACCAGGGCCTCGCGCCGGTGCTGGACGTCGTCACGGACCCGCGCTGGGGGCGCGTCGACGAGTGCATCTCCGAGGATCCGTACGTCGTCGGCACCATCGGCACCGCCTACGTGCGCGGGCTGCAGTCATCCGGCGTGCATGCGACGCTCAAGCACTTCGCCGGGTACTCCGCCTCGCAGGCGGGCCGCAACCACGCCCCGGTGCACATGGGGCGCCGCCGGTTGCAGGACGTCGTGCTTCCGCCCTTCGAGATGGCGGTCCGCGACGGCGGCGTGCGTTCGATCATGAACTCGTATGCCGAGATCGACGGCGTGCCGGTCGCCTCGGATCCCGACCTGCTGACGGGCGTGCTGCGCGACGAGTGGGGGTTCGACGGCACCGTCGTGGCCGACTACTTCTCGGTCGCCTTCCTGCACGCGCTGCACGGGGTCGCCGCCGACCTCGGCGAGGCGGCCTCGCTGGCCCTCCAGGCCGGCATCGACGTCGAGCTGCCGACCGGCGACGCCTTCGTGGCTCCTCTGCGCGAGCGGCTCGAGACCCACCCCGAGGAGGTCGCGGCCGTCGACAGGGCCGTGCTGAGGGTACTCGCCCAGAAGGAGGACCTCGGGCTCCTCGACGAGGACTTCGCCTCACCGCCGGCTGCCGTCGCCCTCGATGGGCCGCCGCTGCGCGCGCTCGCCCGGCGGGCTGCCGAGGAATCCCTCGTGCTCCTCCGGAATGACGGGATGCTGCCCCTCGACGCGCCGCGCGCGATCGCGGTGCTGGGACCGAACGCCGATGCGGCGGAGTCGCTGATGGGCTGCTACTCGTTCGCGAACCACGTGCTCGCGCACCACCCGGGAGTTCCGCTGGGCTTCGAGATCCCGACGATCGCCGAGGCGCTGCGCGCGGAGTTCCCCCGCTCGGCCCTGGTCGTCGAGCGCGGCTGCGATGTCGAGGATCCCGACACCACGGGGATCGCCGCCGCGGTCGAAGCGGCCGCGGGCGCCGAGGTCGCGGTGGTCGTCGTCGGCGATCGCGCGGGCCTCTTCGGCCGCGGCACGGTCGGCGAGGGCAACGACGTCGACGACCTCGAGCTGCCCGGCGCACAGCGCCGCCTCGTCGAGGCGGTCGTCGCCACCGGCACGCCGACGGTCGTCGTGGTCGTGTCGGGCCGGCCGTATGCGATCGGCTGGATGCTCAGCGGGCCGTCGGCGGCGAGCGCGGTCATTCAGGCGTTCTTCCCCGGGGAGGAGGGAGGACCCGCCATCGCGCGGGTGATCTCCGGCGCGGCGGAGCCGTCCGGCCGCCTGCCCGTCTCGCTCCCTCGCTCGGCGGGAGCGCAGCCGTACACCTATCTGCACCCCGTCCTGGGCGGCCCCACCGAGATCACGAGTGCCGACAACACACCTGCGCTCCCCTTCGGCCACGGGCTGACGTACACGACGTTCGCCCGCGAGGACCTCCTCGCAGCGGATGCCGCGACCGACGGAACGCTCACGGCCACCGTGCGCGTGACCAACACCGGCGACCGACGCGGCACCGATGTGGTGCAGCTGTACGCCCGGGACGTCGTGGCCTCGGTGACGCGCCCGGTCGCACAACTCGTGGCGTATCAGCGCGTGTCTCTCGAGCCCGGCGAGTCGGCCACGATCGCCTTCACGGTGCCGACCTCACGGCTGGCCTTCACGGGACGCCACGGGCGCCGCATCGTGGAGCCCGGCGCCGTCGAGCTGTGGGTCGGCCCCTCCTGCGCGACGCGCGAGACCGAGGCGCGCATCGAGCTCACCGGCGGCGTGCACGCCGTGACGGCCGACAGTCCTCGGCTGGCGACGGCGGAGGTGTCGGTTCTCGCCGGTCAGCAGCGCTGAGGCAACCCTCGCGACGAGGATCCCGGGATGCGATCGCATCCCGGGATCCTGGCGCGTCGGGCCGCCCGGGCCCCGATCCCGCCGCGCCCCTCGACAGGTCAACCGGCGTTCCACAGGACGATCCGGCGGGTTCTCGTCCTGCAGAAGCCCGGTCGACCTGTTGACGCGAATGGGCCGGCGCCCGCAGGGGCCGAGCCCGAGCCACGGCGCCTCCCGCGTGGACCCGCACCCCGCCGCGCCCCTCGACAGGTCAACCGGCGTTCCACAGGACGATCCGGCGGGTTCTCGTCCTGCAGAAGCCCGGTCGACCTGCGGAAGGGAACCCGAACGCGTGCGCCGGCCGGCCGGCGCCCCGCCGCGCGGGCCTCAGGCAGACGCGCCGACGGCGCCCCGCCAGGTGGCAGCCGGCGTCAGGGGAACGAGCGACGGGCGGTCGACGGTGGTCGACAGCGCCTCCCGCCGGCCCGAGGCGGCCGAAGCGGCGAGCGCGGTCATGATCTCCAGCGCGTGCAGCGCCATGGCACCGCTCGCGCGCCCCTCACCGGCGACGAAGTCGAGCAGTCCGATGCCGCGTCCCGAGCCGACATAGCCCGCCGAGGGCTCGAGCGTCTCCCACGAGCCGCCTCGCTCGTGCAGCCGCACCTCGCCCTCGAAGTAGTTGGGGTCCGGAACGATCAGCGAACCCTCGACGCCGTGCACTTCGATGGGCGCCGTCGTCGACTGCACCCCGTCGAAGCTCATCGTCACGGTGGAGAGCGCGCCCGACGCGTGGTGCAGGATGCCGGTGAGATGCGTGTCGACCTCGACCGCGACGCGCTCCCCCGCCCGTGGACCCGAGCCGATCACGCGCTCGTCACGGGAACGCGAACCGGCGCCCGACACGTGCGTCACCGGGCCGAGCAGCTGCACGAGGGACGTGACGTAGTAGGGCCCCATGTCGAGGAGCGGCCCGCCGCCTTCGCGATAGTAGAAGTCGGGATGCGGATGCCACGACTCGTGGCCCGCCGAGATCCACATGGCCGAGGCCGACACCGGTCGCCCGATGCGTCCGTCGTCGATCGCGGCCCGCGCGGTCTGCACGCCGGTGCCGAGCACCGTGTCGGGCGCACCGCCGAGCCGGACGCCGGCGGCGGCCGCGGCATCCGTCATCCGCTGCGCGTCGGCGAGGGTCGCCGCCAGCGGCTTCTCTCCGAAGACGTCTTTCCCGTGCGCGATGGCGGCGAGCGCGACCTCGGCGTGGGCGGCGGGGATCGTGAGGTTGAGCACGGTGCCGATGCCGGGGTCGGCGAGCAGCTCGCCGGTCGTCAGCGCCCGGCAGCCGGGGATCTCGGCGGCGGCGGCCTGCGCGCGAGACGCGTCGAGGTCGGCCACGGCGGCGATGCGCACGCTCTCCGCGCTCAGCAGCGTGTCGAGGTACTGCCGGGAGATGAACCCGAGGCCGACGATCCCGATGTCGATCACCGTGCCGGGCGTCACCGCGCCGCGCGTCATCGTGCCGCGCGTCATCGAGCCGCCCATAGCAGCCCCCGCTCGATGATCGTGCGGACGTTGGCGTCCTGCAGCACGTCGGGGCTGTGCCCCGGCGTCGCGACGAACACGCGGCCCTGACCCCAGTCGCGCGTCCAGACGGCCGGCGACAGGATCGGCCGGTGCCACGGGTGGTACGGCTGCACGGGGTGCGTGGTCGTGGCCAGCACGTCGATGAGGTCGTCGTGCAGCACCCAGTACTGCTCGGTCGTCAGCGAGAAGTCGGAGATGCCGGCCGTGATGGGGTGCGTGCGCCCGAGGTCGGTGATCTCGACGGTGTAGTCGAGGTAGTTGTCGGTCTGGTCGCCGTGCACCTCGTCGGGGTGCTTCGAGGGGTGGGTCGCGAACTGGCCGCCGACGAGCTGGAGGTAGTCGGAGCTCGCGCGGAACGAGTCGGCGATCCCGCCGTGCCAGCCGGCGAGGCCGGTTCCGGCGGCCACGGCGTCGCGGAGCCCGCGGATCGCCTCCTGCGACGCCTCCGACATCGTGACGGATTGCAGCACGAGGTCGGTGGCCGCCATGCGATCGGCGTCGGCGTAGACCTGCGGATCGCTCTCGATGGTCACATCGAAACCGCTCTCGCGGAGGAACGGCACGAAGAGGTCGGTCGCCTCGATCGGATGGTGGCCGTCCCATCCGCCGCGGACGACGAGGGCGGTGCGGGTCATGCGGTGGTCCCTTCTTCCGGGCACGACGATGCCATCGCCGGTCGCGGCGGTCCAGGATGTTGCGCAAAACTGGTCCCATGCCCGAACGCGTGACCCTCGCCGCCGTCGCCGCCGACGCCGGTGTCAGCGTCGGCACGGCCTCCCGCGCGCTCTCGGGCCGAGGCGACCTGGCCGCCGGCACGCGCCGGCGCGTGCTGGCTTCGGCACTCGCCCTCGGCTACGCGCGAGATCCTGCCGTGGGCGGGCGCCCGCCCGGGTCGGCGCGACTGGTCGACCTCGTGCTCGGCCGTTACCACACGGCGTACTCCGACGAGGTGACGGCGGGTGCGCGCAGCGCGGCTGCGGCGGCGGGCTACGACCTCGTGCTCGCCGAGGAGCGCGACAGCCCCGACGACGACTGGCCTCTGCGCGTCCGGCGACGGGGCTCGGCCGGCGTCGTGCTGGGACTGATCTCGCCCACGGCCGCGCAGCTCGCCGCGTTGACGGATGCCGGCATCCCGGTCGTCCTGATGGACCCCCGGGCCGAGACCTCCCGCGGCCTCACCAGCGTCCGCACGACCGATCGGGAGGGCGGAGCGGCAGCGGCCCAGCACCTGGTGGAGCGCGGTGCCACCCGGTTCGCGATCGTGCTGGGCTCACCTCCGTACCGCTACGGGCGCGCGCGCAACACGGGCTTCCGCGAGACCCTGCGCCTCGCGACGCCGGGCGCCGACCTCGTCGCCCTGCAGGCAGACTGGGGGGCGGCGGGCGCGCGCGAGGCTGCGGTCCCTCTTCTGCGCGGCCTTCGACCCGGCGAGCGGCTCGGGGTGTTCGCGTGCTCCGACGAGATGGCCGCGGGCGTCTACGCCGCCGCGGCCGCGACGGGCCGCCGCATCCCCGATGAGGTGCTCGTGGTGGGCTTCGACGATCTGCGCGGCGCGCGGTGGCTGACACCTCCGATGACCACCGTGCACCAGCCGATCCGCGAGATGGCCGCGGCGGCCGTCACGGCGCTGGCCGGCGCCGCGGCCGGCGCGCCGCTCCCGCCAACGCCCATCGTCCTTCCCACCCGCCTCATCGCGCGCGGATCCACCTGATCCACCTGATCCGCCCCGGAGTCGCTCGCTCTGCTCACCTGTCACGATGTGCCGTCGCCGCCGGCACATCGTGACAGGTGAGCGGCGGAGGATCGGATGCTGCGACGCGCGGCATCCGGACGGTCCGGTGTCCGCGGCATCCGAACCGGACGAACCGTCGCATCCCCGCGGCGGGGGCACGCGAGTAGCGTGAGAGCACGTCATGACGGAAGGCTTCCCATGTCCACCACCGCGCAGTCCGTTACCCAGCGACCGCCCCGCAGCGACGCCGAGCTCCAGCAGATGGCCAAAGACCACCTCTGGATGCACTTCGCCCGCCAGTCCGTCATGACGGAAGGCCCCGGCGTGCCGATCATCGTCAAGGGCGAGGGCCACCACATCTGGGACTCGCAGGGCAAGCGGTACATCGACGGACTCGCCGGTCTCTTCGTGGTCGCCGCGGGTCACGGCCGCCGCCGCCTCGCCCAGGTCGCGGCGAAGCAGGCCGAGGAGCTGGCCTTCTTCCCCATCTGGTCGTACGCGCACCCGGCCGCCATCGAGCTCGCCGACCGCATCGCGCACTACGCGCCCGGCGACTTGAACAAGGTGTTCTTCTCCACCGGCGGCGGCGAGGCGGTCGAGACGGCGTTCAAGCTGGCGAAGTACTACTGGAAGCTCCAGGGCAAGCCCACGAAGCACAAGGTGATCTCGCGCGCGGTCGCCTACCACGGCACCCCCCAGGGCGCGCTCGCGATCACCGGCATCCCCGCGATGAAGGCGATGTTCGAGCCGCTCACCCCCGGGGGCTTCCGGGTGCCGAACACGAACTTCTACCGTGCCTCCGACATGGGGGCACCGACCTCGAGTCTGGAGGAGTTCGGGGTGTGGGCCGCCGACCGCATCGAGGAGATGATCCAGTTCGAGGGCCCCGACACCGTCGCAGCCGTCTTCCTCGAGCCGGTGCAGAACGCCGGCGGATGCTTCCCCCCGCCTCCCGGCTACTTCCAGCGCGTGCGTGAGATCTGCGACAAGTACGACGTGCTCCTGGTCTCGGACGAGGTGATCTGCGCGTTCGGCCGCATCGGTCACATGTTCGCGTGCGACGCCTACGGCTACCAGCCGGACATGATCACGTTCGCCAAGGCGGTCACGAGCGGCTACTCGCCGCTGGGCGGCACCGTCGTGTCGGACCGCATCTACGAGCCGTTCGCCCACGGCGACACCGCGTTCTATCACGGGTACACGTTCGGCGGGCACCCCGTCTCGGCGGCGGTGGCGATGGAGAACCTCGACATCTTCGAGGAGGAGGGGCTCAACGAGCGGGTGCGCGAGAACTCGCCCCTGTTCCGCGCGAGCCTCGCGAAGCTCATGGACCTCCCCATCGTGGGCGACGTCCGCGGCGACGGATACTTCTTCGGCATCGAGCTGGTCAAGGACAAGGCGACGAAGGAGACCTTCGACGACGACGAGTCGGAGCGCCTGCTGCGCGGCTTCCTCTCCAAGGCGCTGTTCGACGCCGGGCTCTACTGCCGTGCCGACGACCGTGGCGACCCCGTCATCCAGCTCGCGCCGCCGCTCACCATCGGCCCGTCGGAGTTCGACGAGATCGAGCAGATCCTCCGCAGCGTGCTGACGGAGGCGTGGACCCGACTCTGACCCGCACACCGGCGGCGTCCGGCGCTATGGTGGGCGCGTGGGCACCATCTACTACGGCGGCAGCGCGATGCCGATCCATATCGAGGACCGCGCGCTCGCCCATCTGAAGGTCGTCATCGCGACCAAGCTGCGCCGCGGTGAGAGCTTCACGGTGTCGTGGCGGCATCCCGACGAGCAGCCTCGGGGGCGCAGCACGATCTGGCTGCATCCGTCGATCCCGTTGCGCTTCGTCTTCGACGACCCCGAGCCGGCGGAGCTGAGTCGCGCCTGGATCGAGGATCTGGCCAACTCGGCGAGCTCGACGGGTGGGATCCTGCTCGTCGCGGAGCATTTCGACACCGGCCCGGTGGACCTGCCCGGCGGCGGGTCCGGTGCCGGCGACGGAGGCTCACGGGATGTGTCTCTGGGCACCGTGGAGGTCGAGAGCCTCGATGTCGACCGCCTGACCGTGGCGGGCCAGGACGTGACTCCCCGCGAGAACCCTTCCTAGGTCACGCCTCCTGCGGCGGTTCCTCCTCGGAGGGCTCCGGGAGGATCGACAGCCCGGCCGGCCCGCTCGCCGCGAGCATCAGCTCCTCCACCCAGGTCCGGTTGATCCGCGGCTGGCGGCTGCCGAAGAAGTGGAACTGGATCGGCACCGACGGATGGATCCAGAAGCTGCGGCGCCCGCTGCCGTCGCCGACCTCGACGTCGAACATGAACGGCTCGGCGCGGCGCAGCTTGTTCATCATCACGATGCGGAGATGCGCCAGCGTGCGGTCGTCGATGTCGACCGCGTTGGCATTCGTGTCGTAAATGAACCTGCCCATGGCAGGAGCATAATGCGCGTCAGCGGGGGGCGAATGCAGCCGAGAAGAGCGCGCGGGCGCGCCGCGCGACGTCGGGTCGCACGGCGGGATCGGCGCGCGCCAGCTCGGTCGCCAGCATCCCGGTCGCCAGTGTCACGTCGTCGGTCTCGATGTGCCGGCCGACCCGCCCCGCCGCCCGGTCGCGAGCGACCAGCCGATCGACGAGATCGCGGAACCGCTCGCCCATCAGGGCGACCCGCGCATCCGAGAGGTCGGCGGTCACCAGCTCGATGAACGCCGTCGACACCATCGCCTGATCGACGACCCGGTCCAGCAGATCGTCGATCGTGCGGTCGGAGCCGGAGGTGTACTCCTCGAGCTCGCGCACGTTGTCTTCGAACACGGCCACCGCGAGCGCGGTGCGGTCGGGGAAGTGGCGGTAGAGGCTGCCCTGGCCGACGCCCGCGCGCTTCGCGACGGCGCTGAAGGGCGCGGCCAAGCCGCCTTCGGCATAGACCTCGCGGGCCGCCGCGATGAGGGCGCGACGATTGTCGGCCGCGGCGGCGGGGCCTCGGTTATGGCGGGGATTCGCACGGGGGGATGCGGTGCTCGGCACGGGTCAAGCCTATCGGCGAGCGGCGGCCGGCTCAGAAGGGCCAGACCAGCGGAACGTAGAAGACCGCCACGGCCAGGAAGAACAGCACGAGCGGCAGCCCGAGCTTCCAGTAGCGTCGCCACCGCCCCTGCCCGCCCGGGCGGGCGTCAGCCGCGGAGGGTCGCCAGGCCCGCCACGTCGTACGCGAGCTCGACGGCCTCGAAGACGGCGGCGTCGATCGTGCGCGGTGCGAAGGCATCGCCGATCACGACGATGCGGGATGCGGCGGATGCTGCGCCCGCGGCCGCCGTCGATGAACCGGCGTTCTCGAGACCGGGCAGCCCGACCGACGCGCGCGGCTCGATCGCCACGACGGCGTCGATGTCCCGGATCGTCTCGGCGACCCCCGTCACGGCGTCGCGGACGGTGAGGGTGGCGGGATCCAGGCCGTCCACGCGATGCCCGGCGCGACGGCGGAAGCCGCCGTGCGCGCCCAGACGCTCGAGGAGGAGCGGCCGGTCGTACCCGGCGCCGATGTGGGGGAACACGGTCTCGAACGGCGTGATGAGTTCGAGCTCGTCGACGCGCTCGAGCAGGGTCAGCACGACGCCGGCGGCGTACGCGGTGCCGTCGGTGTCGACGACGGCGATCCGGCGTCCGAGCGGCGCCGCGGCCACGGGCGCCACCGCGGTGAAGGCGTCGGTCGTCCCCTCCGCGGGGAAGCCGCCCGCGTACGCGCCGCCGAGCGCGAGCGATGTCGTGGCGGGGGCCACCGCCCCGGTGGCGACGACGATCCCGTCGGCCCGCCCGGCGCGGAGCGACTGCGCCGTCGCCTCGACTCCGAGGCGCACCTCGACACCCGCGGCGGCGAGGTCGCGTACGAGGTCGTCGACGAGCAGGCCCACGCTCTCCCGTCCCGGCACCCGGCGGGCCAGTCGCAGCTGCCCGCCGAGTTCGCCCGACCGCTCCAGCAGCGTCACCGCGTGTCCGTCCGTCGCCAGCTCGACGGCGGCGCGCATGCCCGCCGGTCCGCCGCCGACGACGATCCACCGCTGCGGGCTGTCCGTGCGCGGGCGCTCGCCCCGCTCCAGCTCGCGGCCCGCGAGGGGGTTGACCGTGCACGACATGGCCAGTCCGCGGCTGCCGCGGCCGAGGCATCCCTGATTCAGGCGGATGCAGTGACGGATGCCGCGCTCCCGCGCGTCGACGGGATCCCGTCCCAGCAGCTTGCGTCCCAGATCGGGGTCGGCGATCTGCGCACGGGTGAGGGCGACCATGTCGGCGATGCCGGAGGCCACCACCTCTCCGGCCTCCTCGACCGAGAGCGCCGCGCCGACGCCGAACACCGGCACGTCGGGATTCGCGGCCTTGACCTCCGCGACGTCGTCGCGCAGCCACGCGTACGGCATGGGCGACGACGGGAAGACGTAGTGCACGTTGTGATAGCCGCCGGCCGCGAGGTCGAGGAAGTCGATGCGCGCCTCGACGCGGAGTCGCGCGATGAGCTCGCGCATGCCGGCGCCGTCGATGCCGTCGGGGTGGAACTCGTTCGCGACGATGCGGATGCCGACGGTGAAGTCGTCGCCGACGCGCGCCCGCACCGCGCGGAGCACCTCGCGCGGGAAGCGCGTGCGGCCCTCGAGGTCTCCGCCGTAGGCGTCGGTGCGCGCGTTGTACAGCGGCGAGAGGAACTGGTGCAGCAGGTATCCGTGGGCCATGTGGATCTCGACGCCGTCGAACCCGCCGTCCCGCGCGTGCTCGGCCGACAGTGCCCAGCCCTCGACGAACGCCGCGATGTCGGCGTGGTCCATCTCGCGCGTCGCGTGCCCGGTCGACGGCGAGATGAGCCGCGAGGGCGCGTAGACCGAGCGCGGGCCGTCGGGTCCGTCGGGCTGCGCCTGCGCACCGTGGTGGTTGAGCTGTACGAAGACCTTCGAGCCCGCCTCGTGGACGGCATCCGTCATCCGCCTCGAGGCGGCGACCCCCTCCGCGCGATAGGCGTCCTCGAAGCCTCGGATCGACCCGGTCGGATGCACGAAATGGTTGCCGGCGACGAAGAGCCCGCAGCCGCCGCGCGCACGGCGCACGTAGTATGCGGTCTCCCGGTCGGACTCGACGCGATCGGAGTACTGCTTCGAGTGCGCCGTCTGCATGATGCGGTTCGGCACCGTGACCGCCCCGATGCGCAGCGGCTGCGCCAGGACGGACGGACGGATGCTGGAGCGCGCGGTCATGCCTTCGAGCCTATGACTCCGCTCCCGCCCGGGTCCGGCCCGCCCCTCGCACTGCTCGCCTGTCACAGAGCGCTCCCCACGACGACACAATGCGTCAGGCGAGCAGAAGTGGAAAGGGGCGCGAGGGCGTCAGAGCCGAGCGAGAGCGTCAGAGCCGAGCGAGAGCGTCGTCGAGGTCGGCGATGAGGTCGGCGGCGGACTCGATGCCGACCGAGAGGCGCACGACCTCCGGCGGAACAGCCAGTTCGGTGCCGCGCACCGAGGCATGCGTCATCTCGTCGGGGTAGTTCATCAGCGACTCGACGCCGCCGAGCGACTCCGCCAGCTGGAACAGCCGTGTCGACTCGGCGAAGCGACGTGCGGCCGCGGCATCCGTCAACGCGACCGACACGATCCCGCCGAAGCCGCTCATCTGCGTCGCCGCGAGCTCGTGACCGGGGTGCGAGGCGAGACCCGGGTAGTAGACCCGCGCGACGCGGTCGTGTGCGTCGAGGAACCCGGCGACGGCCTGCGCGTTCTCGCTGTGGCGCTGCATGCGGAGTGCCAGGGTCTTGATGCCGCGCGTGGTCAGCCACGCGTCCAGCGGGCCCGACACGGCGCCGACCGCGAACTGCAGGAACTTCAGCTGCGCGTGGAGCGCGTCGTCGTTGAGCACCAGCGCGCCGCCGACCACGTCGGAGTGGCCGCCGAGGTACTTCGTGGTCGAGTGCACGACGACGTCGGCACCGAGCGCGAGCGGCTGCTGCAGCGCCGGCGAGGCGAACGTGTTGTCGACCACGACCAGCGCACCGGCGTCGTGCCCGAGGCGGGCCAGCCCCGCGATATCGGTGATGCGCAGCAGCGGGTTGCTCGGCGTCTCGACCCACAGAACGCGTGCGTGCCGCTCCTCGAGCGCCGCGCGCACGGCGCCGAGGTCGCTCATGTCGACCACGCGAACCCCGATGCCCCACCCGCTCAGCACCCGGGCGATGAGGCGATACGTGCCGCCGTAGACGTCGTTGCCGAGCAGCACCTCGTCGCCCGGCTTCAGCGCAGCACGCAGGAGCGCGTCCTCCGCGGCGAGCCCCGAGGCGAACGAGAGCGCGTGAGCTCCGCCCTCGAGCGCCGCGAGCTGCGTCTCGAGCGCGGTCCGGGTCGGGTTGCCGCTGCGGCCGTACTCGTAGCCCTGGCGCAGCCCGCCGATCCCGTCCTGCGCGTACGTCGTCGAGAAGTGCACCGGCGGGATCACGGCTCCCGTGGTCGGATCGAACGCCTGCCCGGCGTGCACCGCCCGGGTCTCGAATCCGCGGTCGCTCGTGGCGTCGGTCATGCAGGTGCTCCTTCAGTGGGGTTCGTTTCGTCTCGCTCCGCTCGCTCGACGACCGGGGAAGACGGGACGTCGAGGCCGTGGGCGCGCATCCAGTCGTCGTCGTAGAACCTGTTGAGGTATCCGCGCCCGTGGTCGGGGAGCAGCACCACGACGACGGCGTCGGAGGGCAGATCGCGCGCCGTGCGCAGGGCGGCGACGACCGCCATGCCGCTCGATCCGCCCACCAGCAGGCCCTCCTCGCGTGCGAGCCGGCGCGTCATCGCGAACGATTCGGCGTCCGGGATGCGGTGGATCTCGTCGGGCACCGCCGGGTCGTAGCTCGCCGGCCAGAAGTCCTCGCCGACCCCTTCGACGAGGTAGCCGTGGATCGGCCCGCCGGAGTAGATCGACCCCTCGGGATCGGCGCCGACCACACGCACGGCGCCGTTCGAGACCTCGTGGAGGTAGCGCCCGGTGCCCGTGATGGTGCCGCCGGTGCCGATGCCGGCGACGAAGTGGGTCACCCGGCCGTTGGTGTCGCGCCAGATCTCCGGACCCGTCGTCTCGTAATGGCTCAGAGGGCCGTTCGGGTTCGCGAACTGGTTCGGCTTGAACGCGCCCGGGATCTCGCCGACGAGCCGGTCCGCGACGCTGTAGTACGAGCGGGGGTCCTCCGGTGGCACGCTCGTCTCGGTCACCACGACTTCCGCCCCGTAGGCCCGCAGCACGTCGACCTTCGGCCCGTCGAACTTGTCGGGCACGACGAAGATCATGCGATAGCCGCGCTGGATGGCCACGAGCGCGAGGCCGACGCCGGTGTTGCCGCTGGTCGGCTCCACGATCGTGCCGCCGGGCAGCAGCTGCCCGTCACGCTCGGCGGCGTCGATGATGAGGCGGGCGATGCGGTCCTTCGCCGAGCCGCCGGGATTGAAGTACTCGACCTTGGCGAGCACCGTGGCGGCGATGCCGTCGGTGACGCGGGTCAGCTGGACGAGGGGGGTGTCGCCGACGAGGTCGGCCACGCTCTGGGCGTAACGCACGATGTGTCCTGGTGTGTTGCCGCGCGGCTGCGCGGGTCGTGGTCGGGGTCGCGGGAGTCTGCGTGAAGCGACGGCTTCAACAGCAGGGGCGACAACACCGACAGGTCAACACGGACGCAAGTCTAGACGGAAGCGAGGGACGGCGTCGAGCGATGGCGGCGGCGGGCCGCGGCGTCCGACTCGTCCGACGCCACCCTTCACACCGGGATGACGTCCAGCGACGGGGCCGGGCCGACGGCGGCGAGCCGGCCGCGCGTGCGCGACCACTGGCTCCACGAGCCCGGGTAGACGACGACGTCGATGCCGGCGAGCGCGCCGGCCAGCGCTGTGTGCGTCGCGGCGATGCCGGACCCGCAGTAAGCGGCGACCGAGACGCCGTCCCGCACGCCCGCCGCGGCGAACGCGGCCCGGATCTCGTCGGCCGGGCGGAACCTCCCGGCCGTGAGATGCACGGTCGTCGGAAGGTTCACCGCACCCGGGATGTGCCCGCCGATCGGATCGAGCGGCTCCGCGTCGCCGCGGTATCGCTCCGGCGCCCTCACGTCGAGCAGAAGTCCATGGTCGGGCCACTCCTCGACCCCGTCGATGTCGGCGACGCCCTCGGTGATCTCGTCGAGCACCACGTCGCCGGGGGGCCGGGGCAGCACGTCGCCGGTGTCGAGTGGAAGCCGTTCCGCCAGCCACCCCCTCAGTCCGCCGTCGAGCACGCGCACGTCGGTCAGGCCTGATCGCGTCAGCACCCACCAGGCACGTGCGGCGGCGACCGAGTGCACGTCGTCGTACGCCACGACGGTGTCGCCGTTGCGGATGCCCCACCTGCGCGCCGCTGCCTGCAGCTGCTCGCGCGGGGGAAGCGGATGCCGCCCCTCCCGCGGATCGCCTCGACGGGCCAGCTCATGGTCGAGGTCGACGTACACCGCGCCGGGCAGGTGCCCCTCGAGGTATGCCGGACGCCCTTCGGGCTGGTCGAGCCGCCAGCGCACGTCGAGGATCCTCGGCGGGGTGCCGCCTCTGATCAGGTCGGCGAGCTCGGCCGGGGAGATGAGTGGGGAAGGCATGGTGTCATGCTCGCCCGCGCGCGGGGGCGTTGAAACGTTGTGACGACACATGCCGCGACACGGCGACACGGTACGTCACACGAGGTCATCGGGAGAGCTGGACGACGGATGCTGCGCCCAGCGCGTCAGCCGCGGAGGGCGAGGGCGTCAGCCGCGGAGGGTGAGGGCGTCAGCCGCGGAGGGCGAGGGCGAACGGGAGCACCGCCGTGGCGCCCGCGCGGCGCAGCTCGCGGGCGGCGACGGTGAGCGTCCAGCCGCTGTCGACCCGGTCGTCCACGAGGAGGATCGGCCCGGCGGGGATGTCGATGCCCTCAGCTGAGAACCGGTTCCAGACGCCGGCGAGGCGGAACGCGCTGTTGCCGCCGGGCTGACCGGTGGGTCCGCCGTCTACGAGGTCGAGCGAGCCGAGGAACGGCAGGCGCCCGATTCCGGCGATTCCGCGGGCGAGGGAGTCGACGAGCTGCGGTTTTGCCCGCGAGGGCATCGCGACGACCGCGACCGGGCGCTCCGTCCAGTCCCACTCGGCCAGCACGCGCACGCACGCGCCGAGGATGTTCTCGGGCACCGGGGCATCGGCTCCTCCGGCGGCGAACAGATTCCGCAGGGCGCCGCCCCAGCCCAGGTCGGTCAGGCGCGCGAGCGCGCGACCCTCAGTGGCCTGCTCGTCCGTGGGGATGCGTCCTCTGACCGGCACGCCGAGCCGATCGGCGCCCGTGGGCCACTGGCGCCGCGGTTCGATCGGCACCCCGACCCTGTCGAGGGCGGCGGTCGCAGCATCCGTCGCTCCGGCGCTGATCTCGGTCGCGAACCACGGCCCGGCGCAGTTGTCGCATCGCCCGCAGGCGGCGGCGGTGGGGTCGTCGAGCGCGTGCTGCAGGAACTCCATGCGGCAGCCCGCCGTCTCTTCGTACTCGATCATGTGCTGCTGCTCGGCGACGCGCTCGGCGGCGATGCGGCGGTAGCGTTCTTCGTCGTACACCCATGGCTGGCCGGTCGCGATCCAGCCGCCGCGCACGCGCTCCACGGCGCCGTCGACGTCGAGCACCTTCAGCAGCAGCTCGAGCGGGGTGCGCCGGATGTCGACCACCGCCTCGAGCGCCGGCGTCGACAGGGGTCCGGCCGCAGCCGACAGCGCGCCGAGAACCCGCTCCGCCCGCTCGCGATCGGGCATCGACGCGGTGGCGAAGTAGTGCCAGATCTCGCGGTCTTCTGTGCCGGGCAGGAGCAGCACGTCGGCCGACGCGGTGGCCCGGCCGGCGCGACCCACCTGCTGGTAGTACGACACGGGCGACGACGGCGCGCCCAGATGCACGACGAAGCCGAGGTCGGGCTTGTCGAACCCCATGCCGAGGGCGCTGGTCGCCACGAGCGCTTTCACCTGGTTGTTCTTGAGCAGCGCCTCGGACTCCTCGCGCTCGTCGGCATCGGTCTGACCGGTGTAGGCGCGCACCTCGTAGCCCCGCTCGCGCAGCAGCCGCGCCGTGTCGTTCGCCGCCGCGACCGTGAGCGCGTAGATGATGCCCGAGCCGGGGAGGTCGCCGAGGTGACTGATGAGCCAGGCGAGCCGACTGGGCGAGTCGGGCAGGCGCAGCACGCCGAGTCGCAGCGAGGCGCGGGCGAGCGGCCCGCGGATGGTCAGCACACCCGGCGACGCGACATCCGCTTCGGCAGTTCCGGCGTCGAGCTGCTCGGCGACGTCGGCCACCACCCGGCTGTTGGCGGTGGCGGTCGTGGCGAGCACGGGCACTCCTTCCGGCATGCGGGCGATGAGATCGCGCAGGCGCCGGTAGTCGGGGCGGAAGTCATGACCCCAGTCGCTGATGCAGTGCGCCTCGTCGACGACCAGAAGCCCGATGCGGGCGACCAGCTGGGGGAGCTGCTCGTCGCGGAACGACGGGTTGTTGAGCCGCTCGGGCGATACCAGCAGCACGTCGACCTCGTCGCGTTCGAGTCGCGCGAGCACGTCTGTCCATTCGTGCGCATTCGTCGAGTCGATCTTGACCGCGCGCACTCCGGCGCGCGCGGCCGCCGCGATCTGATCGCGCATGAGGGCCAGCAGCGGCGAGACGAGCACGGTCGGCCCTGCACCCCGCCGGCGCAGCAGCAGGGTGGCGACGAAGTAGACCGCCGACTTTCCCCAGCCGGTGCGCTGTACGACGAGCGCACGTCGGCGGTCGTCGACGAGCGCCTCGATCGCCTCGAACTGCCCATCGTGGAAGTCGGCGTCGTCGCGCCCGACGAGCGCGCGCAGCACCTCGAGGGCTTCGGTGCGGGTCACGGTCGTCGCTGTCACGCGTTCCACCCTGCCTCATGCCCCCGACACGGCTGCCGGCGACGTCGGCCTGCTGTGCACAACTCTCCTCGCGACGCTGAGTTGAAACGCCTGTGGAGGAAGGGTGCTCGACAGGTGCCCTTCCCGCCGGCGGACATGCACCGAAAAGGCCGATGAACTTCCGGTTCACACAGCCTCGGGACGTCGAGTGCGGCGACTTGCGGGTCGCCACACCGCCGTCTGAGCCGTGTGAACCGGAAGTTCATCGCCCGGATGAGAGCATGTCCGCGCACCAGCCCGCACGAACCGCGACCAGCCGCGCACCGGCCGCGCCCCAGCCGCGCACCGGGCGCGCCCCAGCCGCGCACCAGCCCAGCCCCCCCCCACGCGGCCCCGCGCCGCACCCGGATCGAGCGCCGAACGTCATCCGAGGCATCACGCCCGCTTCGCCAGAGCACCTTCGGAGTCCTCGCGGGGGTGGAGCACTCCGCTCAGCGCGCCGAGCGCAGCCCCGGCGAGCGTGTCCACCACGCGCTCGGTCGCGACGGCCACCGAGTCGACGTCGCCGGTGGCGGCGCCGGTGAGCAGCAGCACGAGCGGCGTGATGAACACGAGGGCCAGCGCGTAGTTGCGCACCACGACGAGCTCGATCGTGAACTGCAGCACGGCGAGCAGGAGAGCGAGCCAGAGCGCGTCGACGGGCAGGGGCGCGAGCAGGAGGTAGACGCCCGCGCCGAGGATGGTGCCGATCATCCGGTGCAGACCCCGGCTGAACGCGGCCCGGCGGTCGGCCACGACGCCCACCACCGCGACGGCGGCGCCGACGATCCAGTAGGCCCGGTCGGGGTCCAGCAAGAGCGCCAGCGCGATGCCCACGACCGTCACGATCGCGACGCGGAGCACGAGCAGGCGCTCACCCGCGCCGAACGCGGGACCCGGCAGCACCTCGCGGAGTGGCCGGGCGGCGACCCGGCGTCTGCTCGGCAGCACCAGCGGCGCCAGCGACACGAGCGCCGCGAACAGGATGCCGCAGGCCACCGCGGTGACATAGGTGGCGGCATCCGCCCCCGACGCCACGATGTGCGCCGACAGTCCGTAGAGGAGCACCGGAAAGAGCGGTCCGGGCGGGCCGAGCGCGAAGCCGAACATCGCCGCTGCGCCACCGATCGCAACGACGGCCAGCCCGATGAGAGTCGCCACCTGCGACGGGCCGGCGAGGGCGCCGAGGACCGCCGCGACGAGCAGCCCGCCCGCCATGAACGGCACGACGCGCACGCGCTCGACCACCGGCAGGTGCGTGCCGTACAGCGCGACGAACGCGCCGGTCGCCGCCTGGAAGCCGAGGTCGGGTCGGCCGAGCAGCGTCATCACCGCGATCGGCGCCGCCATGGCGATGGCGGCACGCAGGCCGATCGGCCAGCGCGGAGCCGGCGCGGGCGACAGCCGGAAGAGGCTCGTGACGGCGTGGTTCAGCTCCGCCACGAACCGGCGGCCGGCGCTCCTGCGAGGCATCCGTCCCCCACTCAGGCCGACGGGCGGCCGGCGGCCGGATTGCTGAGGAGCTGGTCGAGCAGGCTCAGCGCGGCGTCCTGCGGCGCGTCGGCGTCGAGCAGCCACTGCGTCTGAAGACCGTCGGATGCGGCGACCACCAGTGCGGCGACGGCCACGGGGTCGACGTCGGCCCGGATGCGACCCGCGCTCTGGTTGTGCCGCACGCGCTCGGCGATCTCCGAGCGCACCCGCGCGAACCGCTCGGTGGCGAACCGGCGGGCGGCCGGATGCCCCTCCTCGAGCGCCGACGCCACGAGCGTCGAGTATAGCTGCACGAGCCCCTGCACCTCGTGGTTCGCGTCGCTCCACCGGCGCACCAGCTCGGTGGGCGTGACGTCGAGGGGAACGGGAACCCCGTCGCCGCCCCGACGCTCGGACTCGCGATACACCTCGACGAGCAGCTCCTCGAGCGACCCGAAGTAGTGCGTGAGCGCCGCGTGCGTGACCCCGACCTCCTCGGCGATCGCGCGCAGACTGGTGCGGTCCGAGCCGCGCCGCGCGAAGACCTCGATGGCACGATCGAGGATCTCCTGCCGACGGGCGACGCCCTTGGCGTACGACCCGCGCACGGCCGGCTGGCGCTCCCCGTCTGGCATGCGTCCATGCTATCCGCACCAAAACCTCCATCTGGAGGTTTTGGTGGTAGCGTAATCGCGTCGACGGCGACCCCGCGCGTCGAGATCACCCCCGACACCTGTCGGAACAGACAACGAAGGAGCGCGACCGATGCCGGTCCAGACATCCATCCAGCTGTTCACCGTCAAGGACGCGCTCGAGGCCGACCTCGAGGGCACCCTCGCCGAGCTCGCCGCACGCGGCTTCACCGCGGTCGAGCCCTACGACTTCGTCCGGCGCGCCGAGCCCCTCGCCGCCGCTCTGAAGGCAGCCGGCATCGCCGCCCCGACCGGTCACGCCTTCCTGGCGTCGACGTCGTTCGTGAACCCCGACGGCACGACGACCACGCGTCCGGTTCCCGCGCCCGAGGCGGTCTTCGACGCCGCCGACCTCCTGGGCATGACGACCGTCATCGAGCCGTATACGGACCCCGCCCTCTGGCAGAGCCGGGAGCACATCGCCGACATCGCCCAGCAGCTCAACGCCGCCGCCGAGATCGGCGCGGGGCGCGGCATCCGCGTCGGCTACCACAACCACGCCCACGAGCTCGAGGCGACCTTCGACGGCAAGACCGGACTCGAGGTGCTGGCCGACCTGCTCGACCCGCGTGTCGTTCTCGAAGTCGACCTGTACTGGGTCGCCCGCGCCGGCGTCGACTCGCCCGCACTGCTGCGCACCCTCGGCGACCGCGTCGTGGCGTTGCACGTGAAGGACGGCACGCTCGACCCCGAGGCTGTCGCCGCCTACCCACCGGCCGACCAGGTCCCGGCCGGTCAGGGGGTCGTTCCGCTCCGGGAGGCCATCGCCGCCGCATCCGCCCTCGAGGTGGCCATCGTCGAGTTCGACCACTTCCCGGGCGACCTCTTCGACGCCGTCGAGCAGAGCCGCGGCTACCTCGACGAGACGCTCGGCGCGAAGGTGGCCGGCTGATGGCGGCGTCCAGCGGAGCGGTCGGCGTCGGCATCATCGGCGCCGGCAACATCAGCGACCAGTACCTGACGAATCTGACGACGTTCCCCGACGTGCGGGTGCTCGCGATCGGCGACGTGCTCGAAGAGCGCGCGAAGGCGCAGGCGGAGAAGTACGGCGTGCCGCGCGCCGGCGGCGTGGACGTCGTGCTGAACGACCCCGATGTCGACATCGTCGTGAACCTCACCATCCCCGCGGTGCACGTCGAGGTGTCCGAGGCGATCATCGCCGCCGGCAAGCACGTCTGGACCGAGAAGCCGATCGGCATCGACCGCGAGGAGTCGCAGCGACTGCTCCAGACGGCGGATGCCGCGGGCCTGCGCGTCGGCGTCGCCCCCGACACCGTGCTCGGCCCGGGTGTGCAGACGGCGAAGCGCGCGATCGCGCGCGGCGACATCGGACGCCCGCTGTTCGCGACGACGACGTTCCAGTGGCAGGGTCCCGAGCTCTGGCACCCCAACCCCGCGTTCCTGTACGCCAAGGGCGCCGGTCCGCTCCTCGACATGGGCCCCTACTACGTCTCGACGCTCCTGCACGTGTTCGGCCCGGTCGCGTCGGTCGCAGCGCTGGGGCTCCAGGGCGTGCCGACCCGCACCGTGAAGTCCGGGGAGCTCGCCGGTCAGGAGTTCCCGGTCGAGATCCCGTCGACGCTGTCGGTGCTGATGGACTTCGAGCAGGGCGGTCAGGCGCAGAGCCTGTACAGCACCGACTCGCCGCTCAAGCGTCACGGCATCGTCGAGATCAGCGGCACCGAGGGCACGATCGTGATCCCCGACCCGAACACGTTCGGCGGCGAGATCTCGATCGTCCGGCCGCTCAGCGACGCATCGGTGGCCGACCAGGAGGTCGTTCAGGTGCCGCAGGAGGGCGTGGTCACCGGCCGCGGGCTCGGCCTGCTCGACATGGCGCGGTCGATTCGCGACGGCCGTCCCCACATCGCCACCGGAGAGTTCGGCTACCACGTGCTCGACACGCTGCTGTCGATCGAGGAGGCCGCGACCTCGCGCACCTACGTCACCGTCGAGAGCACGCTCGGCGAGGTCGGCGCGCTCCCCGCGGACTTCGACCCGCTGCAGGCGACGCTCTGACGCCAGGCTGCTCAGACAGAACGGATGCCGCGGGCAGAGGCCCGCGGCATCCGTCTTCGTCCGTGGACTCAGCGCAGCGCGCGGTTGCCCTTGAACTCGGGCGACCAGGTGCCGAGGGCCTTGCCCTTGGCGGTCCCGTTCACCGCCGACTGCGTGTCGGCGAAGACGAGCGTGGCGTGTGCGGCCGCGTCGGCCAGCTGCTCGAAGAGCACCGGGTCGATGTTGTCGCGGGTGTCGCACGCCTTGTGGTAGCACGGGTCGAAGGCGACGCCGGCGGTGCCGCCGTACAGCGCGACCTGGTCCTCCGACTTGATGTCCTCCGCACCCGAGAACAGGCCTCCCGCGGGGATGCCGGCGCCGATGAACGCGAAGTAGTCGCTGCGACCGTCGAACGCCGTCGGCTCGGTGGCGAGGTTCTGCGCGGCGAAGTAGGTGTCGAAGACGCCCTCGATCACGTTCGAGCCGTTGGGACCGGTCGTGCCGAACCCGCTGCCGTCGCCGTCGTACACGAACCGGCCGCCGTTCGGCGACGCGAGCATGTCGAAGTTCAGGTTCACGGATGTCTGCTTGATCTCCGACTTGCTGAGCTGCGACACGTAGTAGCTCGATCCGAGGAGGCCGTCCTCCTCACCGCTCCAGAACGCGAACCGGATGCGGTTCTCGGTCTGGATGCCGAGGTTCTTCAGCTGCAGGGCCGTCTCCATCAGCGTCGCCGTGCCGGAGCCGTTGTCGTTGATGCCGGGTCCTTCGAGCACGGAGTCGAGGTGCGCCCCGACGACGACGGTGCGGTCCGCGCGACCCGTGGGGGTGTCGGCCAGCAGGTTCCACGTCGTCACGTCGGTCGTGGTGGTCGTCACGTTCAGGCGGAGAACCAGCCCCGCCGTCGTGGCCCATTCCTCGCCGAGGTCGAATGAGGTGCTGACCACGGGCACCGGCGTGTTGGCGCCGGCCCAGTCGGCCGAGCTGAGGGTACCTCCGAAGACGCCGAAGCGGTCGTCGTCGGGGTTCTCGTTGCCCTGGTTGAAGATGATCACCCCGATCGCGCCTGCCGCGACGGCGTTGGCCGCCTTCACGCTGAAGTCGCACGAGCCGCGCTGGATGAGCGCGATCGAGCCGGCGGTGAATCCGGCGAAGTCCGCCGCCTCGCAGCCGCTCGTGGAGGCGCGGTCACCGGCGAGGTTGATGTCCACCGCCTGCACGGCCGCCGTGACGTCGCCGTCGCCGGTGTAGTCCATGGGGTAGAAGTCGTCGAGGAGCGCATACGACGTGGGGGTCGGCGCCGTCTGCTCCAGGGACGCCTCGTCGTAGCTGACCCGCTGGTACTCGAACTCCTGCCGCTGGGTCACGTAGCCCGCGGCCGCCAGGGTCTCCTCGACGTACTCGAGGGACTCGAGGTGTCCCGGCGTCCCGGCGGCGCGGGTGCCGCCGTTGGCATCCGCGATGTCCTGGAGCGCGTCCAGGTGCGTCTGGAGGCCATCGGCGGTGATGGCATCCCTGAGCGCCGAGGTGTCGGGGGCGGATGCCGCGAGCGCCGGTGCACCGGCTGCTGCGACGGCGAGACCGCCGATGATGAGGGCTGACGTGGCGATCGTGGCGCCGCGCCGGTTTCGGTGATTCACTGCTGCTCCTTGGGGTTCGCGGAGGGTGGTGACACGCCAGCGCCGATTTTCGGGCGGCGTCACCCCGGAACCTACCGGGCGCGCGGCGGGCGGGGAAGAGGCAGCGGGCGACGGACGGTGCGCTCAGCCGCGGCCGCGCGCCTCGAGTTCCCCGCGCGCGGCGTCCACGGCCGCCTCACTGGCGGAGTACACGTGCTCCGCACCGGGGAAGACGCCTCCGCGCACTTCCCGCGCGTACGCCTCCACGGCGGCCACCATGTCGGGCCCGATGGCGCCGTATCGCTTGACGAACGCGGCGGTCTTCCCCTCCGTGATCCCGAGCAGATCGTGGATGACGAGCACCTGGCCGTCGGCGGGCCCCGCGCCGATCCCGATGACCGGGATGTCGAGCGCCGGCAGCACGACGGCGGCCACGTCGGCCGGGACGGCCTCGATCACCACGACGCTGGCACCGGCATCCTGCACGGCGAGCGCCTCGCGCACGATGCGCGCGGCCGACTCCGCGGTGCGCCCCTGGGCCCGGAGGCCGCCGAGAGCGACGGCCGTCTGCGGCGTCAGCCCGACGTGAGCCACGACAGGGATGCCCGCCTGGGCGATCGCGCGGATGCGGCTGAGCCGTGCCTCGCCACCGCCCTCGAGCTTGACCGCGTCGGCACCCGCCTCCTTCACGAAGCGCACCGCGGTGACCACGGCCTGCTCGTCGGACACCTCCGTCGAGCCGAACGGAAGGTCGCACACGAGGAAGGCGGATGTCACGCCTCGGCGCACGGCGCCGGCGAGCACCAGCATCTCGTCGACGGTGACGGTCACGGTGGAGTCGTGCCCGAGCACGACCTGCGCAGCGGAGTCCCCGACGAGCACCATGTCGACCTCGGCCTGCTCGGCCGTGCGTGCGGTCGGGTAGTCGTAGGCCGTGACCATGACGATGGGCTCGCGCTGCGCCTTCATCTCGGCGAGACGTTGCAGCGTGACCTGTGCGCGCATCACGCACCTCCTAGAACGGTGTTGTCGATGAGCCGTGTGGACCCGACGCGGGCGGCGATGGCCACCAGCACCGGCCCGTCGACCCGGGCCACGGGTGCGAACGTCACCGGATCGACGAGCGCCACGTACTCGGGACGGATGCCGGAAGCCTCGAGCACGGCGACGGCCCGGGCGCGCAGCGCCTCGGGGTCGGAGATGCCGGCGGCCGCGGCATCCGTCACGTTCTGAAGCGCGTGCGGGATCGCCCGCGCCCTCGTCCGCTCCTCGGGTGACAGGCGCGTGTTGCGGCTGGAGCGCGCGAGGCCGTCGGCGTCTCGCGACGTCGGGCAGATGACGAGCGCGACCGGGATGGCGAGGTCGGCGACGAGCCGGCGGATGACGGCGACCTGCTGCGCGTCCTTGGCGCCGAAGTACGCGCGGTCGGGGAGGGCGGCCAGCAGGAGCTTCGTGACGACCGTCGCGACGCCGTCGAAGTGGCCGCGGCCGCGCTCGGCGCCCTCGAGGGTCTCGGCGATGGGCCCGGTCACGCTGACGGTCGTGGCGAAGCCGGGCGGGTACACCTCGGCCGCGTCGGGGGCGAGGACGATGTCGACGCCCTCCCGCTCGGCGAGGGCGAGGTCGGCGTCCTCGGTGCGGGGGTAGGCGGCGAGGTCCGACTGCTCATCGAACTGGGCGGGGTTCACGAAGATGGTCATCACGACGGTGTCGTCCTGGGCGCGCGAGGCGCGCAGCAGGGTCGCGTGCCCCTCGTGCAGGGCCCCCATCGTGGGGACGAGCCCGATGGCCCCGCCGCGGCGGTCGCTGAGCGCGGCACGCAGCTCGCTCACGGTGCGGACGACGATCACGACGCCCCCCGCTGACGTGCGCGCAGATCCCGTGTCGCGGCGACGAGCGCGTCGAACAGCTCGGCGCGCTCGGGCAGGCGCTCGTGCACCGCCGCCCGCTGACGTGTCACCGTCGCCTCGTCGCCGCGGGCGATCGGGCCGGTGAGCGCCGCAGTTCCGTAGGCGAGCCAGTTCGTCACGGTCGCCCGCACGAGCGGCTCGAGCGCGTGCCGGGGCACCCGGGCGGTGGCCGCAAGGTCTTCGGCGAAGGCCTCGAGGGTGACGAGGAAGTTCGAGGCGATCGAGGCGGCGGCGTGATACGCGGCGCGGTCCGTCTCGGCCACCTCGAACGGGGCCATCCCGAGCCTCTCGGCGAGCGCCCTCGCCGTGGCGAGCGCGCGCGGCGTGGATCCCGCGACGGCCGCCGGGACGCCCTCGAACGACGTGTCGCCGGTGACGGTGGTGAGCGGATGGATGCTGAGGGCCTCGTGAGGCGCGAGCGGCTCGAGGGTCGTCGCACCCGAGAAGTGGCCCACGAGCGCGCCCGGGGTGAGGCGTGCCGCCGCGGCGCCGATCTCGGCATCCGGTACCGCGAGCAGCACGAGGTTCGCGCCGTCGCCGGTGGCTCCGCGGCCGAGCGGGCCCTGCACGTCGGCCCCCGCCGCGCGAAGCGCCGCTGCGACCGACCGCCCGACGCGGCCGTCGCCGACGATCGCGATCGCCGCCCCGACGGCGTCGGGCCCACGCGCGTGACCGGGGTCGAGGTCCGGCATCGTCGTCGTCTCCCGTCGGGCGCGGTATATCTGAACCTGGTTCGAAAATACCGTGTTCCACAGGGCCGGTTCGACGCGACGCCGTTCGCGCACGCAGAGGCGCTTCGTCCCGCATTTCCAGGATACCGGGGAGAGGGTGGCTTGCGGCAAGACCCCCTCGCGGGCGCATACTGGTCGGTCGCGACGCTCCCTTCCCCTCTGTCCGCCGTTCGCTGCGTCGCGGATCCGCCAGGAGTCGATGCCGTGATCTCGCACCTGTCCACCCCTTTCCTCCTCCCCGAACGGCTCGCCGCCAAGGCCGACCCGGTTCTCATCGCGGGCGACGAGCGCCACTTCGCGGCCATCGCCGACAGCCTCCGGCGCTCGATCGAGGGCATCGAGCAGCGTCTCGACGAGCTGCGCCGGCGACCGGGTGGCCACGGCCAGGCCGGGGTCGAGCGCGACATCGAGATCCATCGCCTCTCGGCACGGCTGCGGGTGCTCCGCCGCTTCACGATCGACGCGTGCCTCGGCCGCATGGTGCCCGCCGACGGTTCCGGCCCCGTGTACATCGGCCGCTTCGGGCTGACGGATGACGGGGGCAGGCGCCTGCTCGTGGACTGGCGGACGCCCGCCCCAGAGCCCTTCTTCGCGGCCACCCACGCGCATCCGTCGGGCCTCGAGAGCCGGCGTCGGTATCGATGGACGGGTGGTCGCGTGACGGACTACTGGGACGAGGTGTTCACGGCCGAGGGTCTCGCCCGCACCGCCGCGCTCGACGACCAGTCGGCCTTCATCGCGAGCCTGGGGGCCAGCCGGTCGCCGCGCATGCGCGACGTGCTGGGCACCATCCAGCGCGACCAGGATGCGATCATCCGGGCCGGCTCCCGGGGCGCGCTCGTCGTGGACGGCGGACCGGGCACGGGCAAGACGGTGGTCGCCCTGCACCGCGCGGCGTACCTGGTGTACTCCGACCCGCACCTCGGCGAAGGGCGCGGAGGCGTGCTGTTCGTGGGTCCGAGCGCCGCCTACCTCTCCTACGTCGAGGACGTGCTCCCGAGCCTCGGTGAGCAGAGCGTCCAGACCTGCACGCTGCGCGACCTCGTCGCGGAGGGGGCGACGGCGCGACCGGAGGCCGACCCGCTCGTCGCCCGGCTGAAGGCCGACGCGAGGATGGTCGAGGCGATCGAGCCCGCCGTCCGGCTGTACGAGGAGCCGCCGGCCGAGGGGCTGGTGGTCGAGACGCCCTGGGCGGAGCTCTGGCTGAGCCCGCGCGACTGGGCCGAGGCGTTCGCGTCGGCCGAGCCCGGCCTGCCGCACAACGAGGCGCGCGACCAGGTGTGGCAGACGGTGCTCGACATCCTCACCGATCAGGCCGACGGCGAAGAGGTGCCGCTGGTCCCGCTGCGGCGAGCGCTCGCCCGCCACGACGAGCTGCGGAGCACCTTCGCCCGCGCGTGGCCGCTGGTCGAGGCATCCGTCGTCGTCTCAGACCTGTGGACCGTGCCCGCCTACCTCCGCCGGTGCGCCCCCTGGCTCGCACCCGATGAGGTCGAGGCGCTGCAGCGCGCGGCGGCCGCGGCCTGGACCACGTCGGATCTTCCGCTGCTCGACGCGGCCCGGCGCCGGCTCGGCGACCCGGCGGCCTCGCGCCGCCGGCGGCAGCGCGAGGTGCAGCTCGCCGAGGAGCGCGAGTACATGGCGCAGGTGGTCGACCGCCTGAAGGAGGCCGGCGACGAGATGATGCAGTGGCTCGACGGCGACGACCTGCGTAACAGCCTCGTCGACGAGTCGGTGCTCGAGGCCACGGATCCGGACCTCCTCGCGGGACCTTTCGCGCATGTCGTGGTCGACGAGGCGCAGGAGCTCACCGATGCGGAATGGCGGATGCTGCTGGCCCGCTGCCCATCGCGCAGCTTCACGGTGGTCGGCGACCGGGCGCAGGCCCGTCACGGGTTCCGCGAGACCTGGCAGGAGCGGCTGGAGCACGCCGGCCTCACGGACGTGCACATCGCCTCGCTCACCGTCAACTACCGCACGCCGAGTGAGGTGATGGCGGAGGCCGAGCCGGTGATCCGCGCGGCGATCCCCGACGCCAACGTGCCGGCGTCGATCCGCTCGTGCGGTGTGCCCGTGGTGCACGCGCCGGTTCTCGAGCGTGACGCGGTTCTCCGCGATTGGCTCGCGACGCACCCCGACGGAACCGCCTGCGTGATCGGCGACCCTTCGTTCGTGCCGCAGGAGCGGGTGCGGTCGCTGTCGCCGGAACTCGCCAAGGGCCTCGAGTTCGATCTCGTCGTGCTCGTCGAGCCGTCGGCGTTCGGCGACGGGATCGAGGGTGCGGTCGACCGGTACGTGGCGATGACCCGCGCGACCGAGCGCCTGGTCGTGCTGGAGGGAGAGGCGCGAGGCCGAATGTCGTAGGTATGTTCTAGTCTCGGCGTATGTGCACGACCGACGCGCTCCACTGCGACGACGCCGCGATGATCGTCGTCGAGCTCGATCGCGTGCGGCGCGCGCAGGCGGCACTGGAAGCGGAACGCACCCGGCTGCTCGACGAACTGCGGCGGGTCAGCGAGGCGCACGAGCAGCAGATCCTGTCGTACGAGCCGGGGTCGCCGGCCGCGGCGAGGGCGGCGCGGGGCAAGGATCCGGCGACGGATGCTGCGGACTGGGTGGCCCGCTCCACCCGCGCCGAGGCCGCCTGCGTGCTGCGGATCACCGAACGCCAGGCCGCGGAACTGCTCCGTGAGGCCCGGGTGCTGTGCGCCGACCTGCCCGCCACCCTGACCGCGCTGGCCTCGGGGGAGATCTCCTACCGGCACGCCGCGGCGCTGGTCGAAGACGCCGAGATGTTCTCGCCGCTGCACCGGGCCGCGTTCGAGGACGCGGTCCTCACCGGCCGGCTGGATATCACCGCGCACCGGTTCGCGCACCGGTTCCGGCGGATCCGCGAACACCTCGACCCCGACACCATCCAGGAACGCGCCGACCGCGCGGTGCAGTCCAGGGACGTCAACGTGCAGCCCGCCCGCGACGGCATGGGCTGGCTGATGGTCTACGGCCCGATCATGCAGATCCAGCTCGCCCACACCCTGCTCACCGGCACCGCCAAAGACGAACGCGACGCCGGCGACCCGCGCACCCTGGGGCAGTTGCGCTTCGACACGCTCATCGACGCCCTGCTCCGCAACGACCGCCCCGTCGGCGTGCCCGACAGCGCCGACCCCTCGAAGTCGCTGCGTCCGGTCCGCGTGAACGTCACCCTCACCGTCCCCGCGCTCACCCTTCTCGGTCAGAGCGACGAGCCCGCCGTGCTCGACGGATACGGGCCCGTCCCCCTCGACGTCGCGATGACCCTCGCCGCCGGCGCCACCTCGTGGCGGCGCGTGCTCACCCACCCCGTCACCGGCATCCGACTGGTCTACGACCGCACCACCTACAAAACCCCCGCAGCGCTCCGCGCCTGGCTCGCCGACCGCGACGGCACCTGCCGGTTCCCCAGCTGCGACACCCCCGCGACCCGCTGCGAAACCGACCACAACCACCCCTGGGAATACGGCGGCTGCACCGACCACGACAACCTCGCCCACCTCTGCAAGAAGCACCACCGCCTCAGACACCACACCCGGTGGACGGCACGCCTCGACGACGAACTCCTGGTCTGGACCAGCCCCACCGGCCGCGAATACACCACCACCGGCCGGGAAGACCGTGCCCCCGCACCCACGCCCCTCCGCACCTGAGACTCCGTGCGCCGCACCGGTGGGGACGTCGATCAGGTCACCCTCCGCCACCTGCTGTCGATGACGAGCGGCATCGACCTGCCCTGGCCCGAGACGATGACGGCGACGACGAAAAAGGCATCCAGTCGCGGACGTTGGAGCCCACCCACGGACCGCGGGCGCCGTTCGTCTTCACGACTGGATGCCGTATCCGGTGCCGAGGAAGAAGCCGAGATGAAACATGTGCGAACGCCTGCCTTTCTGTCGTTGACCGCAGCGCCCTTCGGGGAGACGTCCGCGCTGCAGTGCAGTCAGCGAAGGGAAGGTTTCCTGACCGCGACATCGGCGTCACTACTCGATTGCGCAACCGCGTAACGGCCGGGAGGCGCGGATTTCCGCGGGTCCCCGACCATTGCGCCACCCGGCGCCCACGGCGCGTGTTTCGCGGCGTTTCGCGTGCTCGAGTGGCGCAATGCGCGTGCACCCGCGGAATTCCGGGCGCCGCCGCCCTCTGCGAAGTAGCGCAATCGAGCCGTGACGATGGCGTCCCGCTCACGAAACACGCTCCGCGTTGACTCCATCCCCAATGGGGTGCCCGATCGCCGGCACGCTCCATCCGTCCCTAGCCCGCGTTTCGGAAGGACCCGTCCCATGCCCCATCTGTCTCGGCTGAAGAAGTCGGCCGCAGCGACGACGATCGTCGCCGCGCTGGCGCTCGCCGGTTGCTCCGGCGAGTCCACCGCCTCCCCCACCCCCGGCGCGAGCGGCGCCGGGGAGCCCGTGGAGGGCGGCGATCTCACGATCGTCTCCCTGGGCGAGATGACGTGCGTCGACCCCTGGCAGACCGTCATCCGCGTCGCCCTGCAGTGGCACCGCCAGGTCGTCGACTCGCTCATCTACGAAGACCGCGAGGGGGCGTTCCACCCCTGGTTGGCGGAATCCTACGAGGTCAACGACGACGCCACGCAGTTCACCTTCACGCTTCGCGACGACGTCACCTTCTCCGACGGCTCCGCGCTGGACGCCGAGACGGTGAAGGCGAATCTCGACGCGCTGGACGCCGACCCCCGCTACACCATCGCGCAAGGGTTCCTGTCGTCGTACGCCGGGACCGAGGTCGTGGACGAGCACACCGCCGTGGTCTCGTTCGACGAGCCGAACGCGCCGTTCCTGTACGGAGTTTCCACCCCGAACATGGGCATCATCTCGACGGCGTCGGCTGCTCTGGATGCGGGGGCGCGCTGCCAGGGCGACGCCTCCGGCTCGGGACCGTTCGTCCTCGATGGCTTCCGCTCCGGCGAGCAGGCGGTGCTCGCCCGCAATGACGACTATGCCTGGGCGCCCGAGGGCCTGGAGAACAAGGGGCCGGCCTACCTCGACACCATCACGGTGAACCAGGTCGCCGACCAGACGGTCATCGGCCAGACGGGCCTCGCCGGCGACGCGCAGATCGTCCACGGCGCCGCCGACCCGTTCGTTCCGCAACTCGAGCAGGCGGGATGGCAGCGCTTCAACGAGCCCGACCCGGCATCGGTCAGCTCGTTCATCTTCTACCCGGGCAACGGCATCGCCGGCTCCGACGAGGCGGTCCGCCAGGCGTTCAACCTCGCGCTCGACCGCGAGGAGCTCGTGGCGGCCACGGCCTCTGCCATCTACAGCGAGCCCTCGGGTGTCCTGAACACCGCGCACCCGTACTTCGTGGACCAGTCCGACCTGCTAGAGCAGGACGTGGATGCGGCGAACGAGTTGCTCGACGACGACGGCTGGGAGGTCGGCTCCGACGGCATCCGCACGCGCGACGGCGAACGCCTGAGCATCGAGGCGATCGGCAACGCTGCCATCGGCGACGCGCTCGCGGTCGCGGCGCAGCAGCTCGAGGAGGTCGGCATCGAGCTGACCATCCGTCCGGTCACGTTCACCGAAGAGGCCGCGCTGCGCGCCGAAGGGCGCCTCCAGGTCCGCGTGAACCAGCAGACCGGCGCCGAGCCGACCGTGCTGCCGCTCCTGTTCGACGGCAACCTGCCCGAGGGCATGGAGGATCTGGTGGCAGCGCAGGCGTCGACCGTCGACGTCGAGACCCGACGCGAGGCGGCGGCCGAGATGGAATCGCTGCTCCTGGAGGACGGCTGGCTCGCGCCGCTGTGGCAGTCGGTGAACCAGCCGGTGTACGCGCCCGAGGTGCACGGCGTCGTCCGCGACGTGGGAGGGCTGTTCATGCTCGGTCAGGTCTGGCTGGACCCGCAGGACTGATCCGGCTCCCGCGACAGAACGGACGGAAAGGCTCTCGTGCTTCGATACCTCGGCTTTCGCCTGGGCCAGGCGGTGCTGGTCATCCTCATCGCCTTCACGCTGACCTTCTTCCTGCTGTTCCTCGCGCCCGGCGACGCCGCGCTCGCCCGCATCGGCGGAGACGCGTCGGCGTCGCCGGAGGAGCTGGCCGCCCTCCGCGCGGAGCTCGGTCTGGATCAGCCCTGGTACGTCTCGTACATCGGCCAGCTGGGGGCGCTGCTCACCCTGCAGTTCGGGGAGTCGCTGCGCAACGGCCGGCCGGTCACGGAGATCATCGGCGAGGCCCTTCCCAACACCGTCCAGGTGGCCGGGCTGTCGATGCTCCTCGCGATCGTGCTGGGCGTGGCGATCGCCGTGACCGCGACCTACACACGGGCCCGCTGGCTGCGAGGGATCCTGCTGTCGCTGCCGGCACTCGGTCTGTCCATCCCGACCTTCTGGCTCGGGGTGCTGATGCTGACGATCTTCGCCTTCCAGCTGCGCTGGTTCCCCGCGTTCGGCTCGGATGACCCGCTCAGCGTCGTGCTGCCGGTGATCACGCTCGGCATCGTGTGCTCGGCGGGCATCGCGCAGGTGCTGGCGACGTCGCTGCTCGAGGCGAGCCGCTCGCCCTACGCGTTCACGGCGATGACGAAGGGAGCCAGCCGCTGGCGGCTCCTGCTGCGTCACTGCCTGCGCGCCGCGTCCGTCCCCATGCTCACGATGGTGGGGCTTCTCACCGGTGCGCTCCTCACGGGCTCGGTCGTGATCGAGATCGTCTTCTCCCGCTCGGGCATCGGTCGCGAGATCCTCCAGGGGGTCGACGTGAGCGACTTCCCGGTGGTGCAGGGGATCGTCATGATCTGCGCCATCATCTTCGTCGGCGTCAACCTCGTCGTCGATCTGCTCTATCCGGTACTCGACCCGCGCATGCGCGCAGCGATGAGGGGCTGAACGGTGGTCGCCGTCACTCCCGCCACCGACGTCTCGCGTGGGCCGTCCGTCCTGATGCGCCTGGGCGCTTTTCTCCGCCGCGAAACGATGACCGCCGTCGCCATGCTCTTCCTCGCGCTCGTCCTGCTCGTCACCTTCGCGCCCGGGGTCCTCGCGCCGTTCGATCCGCTCGAGACCGACCCGCTGCAGGCGTTCCTGCCGCCGTCCTGGCCGCACGTCCTCGGCACCGACAGCGTGGGCCGCGACGTGCTCTCGCGCATGATCTACGGTGCGAGCGCGTCGATGCCCGCGGCTCTTCTGGCGACAGGGCTGTCGCTCGTGATCGGCGTCCTCCTGGGCCTGCTCGCCGCGACCTTCGGCGGCTGGGTGGATGCGGTGGTCATGCGCGTCTTCGACGCCGTGCTGGCCATCCCGGGCCTGCTCATCATCTTCGCGTTCCTCGCGGTGCTCGGTAACGGCATCCTCCCCATCGCGGTGGCGGTCGGTGTCGGCGGGGCGGTCTCCTTCGGGCGGCTCATGCGCGCGGAGGTCTTCCGCGTGCGCTCACTCACGTACGTCGAGGCAGCGCGGGCGAGCGGTGTGCGCGGGTTTACGATCGCCCGGCGCCACGTCGTGCCCGGAGCCATCCGGCCGATCATCGCGCTGACCGCTCTCGACCTCGGCGCGGCACTGCTCACGATCGGCGCGATCGGCTACCTCGGCTACGGCGCGACGCCGCCCACTCCCGAGTGGGGGGCGATGGTGGCCGACGGTCAGCGGTACGCCACGGGAGCGTGGTGGCTGAGCGTGGTGCCCGGCGTCACGTTCATCCTCATCGTCCTCTCCGCCAACCAGATCGCCCGCTACTTCGAGCAAGGGGACCAGCGATGACGATCTCGCCAAGCGCGTCCGCGATCGCCGCCCTGCCGTCAACGCGGGGCGGCGAACAGGCCGATATCCAGGACCTGCGGGTCGCGTATCGTGTCAAAGACGTCGAGATGCCCGCCTTGCGCGACGTAGCGCTACGCGTGCATCGCGGCGAGATCGTCGCGATCGTCGGTGAGTCGGGGTCGGGTAAGTCGACGCTCGCCACCTCCATCGTGCGGCTGCTGCCGCCGAACGGCACCATCGAGTCCGGATCCATCTGGGTCGACGGCATGGAGATGACCGCGCTGAGCGAGAAGGAGCTGCGTCGCGTCCGCGGGCGTCGGATCGGCTTCGTGCCCCAAGACCCGATGACCTCCCTCACCCCGACCGCCAAGATCGGCCCCCAGGTGATGGAGACGATGCTCGTGCACGGCACGCACACGCGTGCGACCGCGCGGGCGAGGGCCGCGCAGCTGTTGACCGAGGCCGGCCTGCGCGATGCCGAGCGGGTGATGGACTCGTATCCGCACCAGCTGTCGGGGGGCATGCGGCAGCGCGTCCTCATCGCTATCGCCTTCGCGGGCGACCCCGACCTGATCATCGCGGACGAACCGACGAGCGCTCTCGACGTGACCGTCGCCCGCGCGGTCATGGACCAGCTGTCGTACCTCGTCCGCGAGCACCACAAGTCGCTGCTGATCATCACGCACGACCTCGCCATGGCTCTGCGTCGCGCCGACTACATCGTCGTGATGCGGAGCGGCCGCGTCGTCGACAGCGGCACGGCGGAGCACCTCGAGACGCGCAGCACGCAGCCGTACGTGGGCGAGCTGCTGGAGAACTCCCCTCACCTGCGCGTGGAGCAGGCGGCGCACGGGGCCTTCGTCGAGCCGCGCATCCCCCGGGCGCTCTTCGAAGACACCGGTGAGTCCGCGCTGCTGCGGGCCACCGGTCTGCGCAAGGTCTTCCGATCCGGCCACGGCCGGAGGGCGCGGGAGGTCGTCGCCGTGGACGACGTCTCGCTGGCCCTCCCCGCCGGGGCGACGTACGGCATCGTCGGCGAGTCGGGGTCGGGCAAGTCGACCACCGCGCGCATGGTGCTGCGCTTGGAGGAGGCGACCGCGGGCACCATCACGTTCCGCGGCGAGGACGTCACCCTCGCCAGGGGCGAGCGACTCCGCCAGCTGCGCCGTGAAGTGCAGGTGGTCTACCAGAGTCCGTTCGACTCGATGAACCCGCGGCTGACGGTCGGCGCGATCATCGACGAGCCGGCTCGCGCGTTCGGGCTCGGATCGAAACAGCAGCGACGCCAGAAGGTCCTGACGATGCTCGACGCGGTGCGCCTGCCCGCCGACTTCGCGCGCCGCCACCCCGCGGAGCTGTCGGGCGGCCAGCGCCAGCGCGTCGCCATCGCCCGAGCGCTCTCCATCGAGCCCGCCCTCGTCGTGCTCGACGAGGCCGTCTCGGCGCTGGACGTGCTCGTTCAGGCGCAGATCCTGCGGCTGCTCCGCGAGCTGCAGGAGGAGTTCCGCCTGGCGTACCTCTTCATCTCCCACGACCTCGCGATCGTGCAGGACTTCGCGGACTACGTGGCGGTCATGAAGGACGGCCGCGTGGTGGAGACCGGCCTGCCCGGCGACGTCTTCGGCAACCCGCGCGAGCCGTACACCCGAGAGCTGCTGGCGTCGGCACTGCACCTGTGAGCCTGGGCCCGACCCGCGCAGAAAGGACGGACATGACTCGGACCGATCGATACCGCGAGCGGCTCGCGGAGGGGGCGCGCCCGACCGCGGGCATGTGCACCGGCCCCGACCTCCTCATCGCCGAGGCCTTCGCTCAGAACTTCGACGCGGTCATCGTCGACCTCCAGCACGGCTCGGCGGGCATCGACCGGCTGCACGCCCTCGCGCTGGCCGTCGAACGGCATGGGGCGGCGGTGTTCGTCCGCGTCTCTTGGAACCAGACCGCCGAGATCATGCGCGCGCTCGACCTCGGCGCGACCGGGGTCATCGTCCCGATGGTGGAGACGGCCCATCAGGCCGCCGAGGCGGCGTCCGCGATGCGGTACCCGCCCCTCGGCGTCCGCTCCTTCGGCCCGATGCGCCCCGGCTCGCTGCCGCCGGCGGAGGCGAATGCCTTCGTGCAGCTGTTCCCGCTGGTGGAGACGGTCGCGGGAATGGCGAATCTCGACGACATCCTGGCCGTCGACGGGGTTGACGGGGTCTACCTGGGCGTTGGCGACCTCGGCGTCAGCATGGGCCTGGGCGCCGGGGCGTCCTACCGCAGCGAGGAGATCCGCGCGGCGGTCGTAAGGGCCGTCGCGGCGGCCCACGCCCGCGGCAAGCTGCTGGTCACCAGCGCTCCCGACCGCACCTTCGCGGACGGGCTGTACGACATCGGGGTCGACGTCGTGATCGTCGGCCTCGACAAGGCACTGCTGTACGACGGCATCCGCGGCCTCGCCGCACGTCCGTCAGCCGAATGAGGGCGTTCAGAAGCACCCACGACAACGGAAAGAGGAACAACATGGCGCATGGACACATGATCCTGTCGGCGATCCTGCAGCCCGGCGGGTACGACGCCCGAGCGTGGCGCCTGCCCGACAGCCGGGCCGAGGAGATCGGGACGTTCGGCATCCTGTCCGAGATCGCACAGCGCTACGAGGCGGCGAAGCTCGACTCGCTGTTCATGGCCGACACCATCTCGGCGCGGCCGCTGCTGACCGGCGACGTCAAGCTCGGCGCGCCGTATGAAGCGCTTACGGCCCTGTCCTCCCTCGTCGGGGTGACCTCGCGCATCGGCTTGATCGCGACGATGTCGACCACCTTCAACCACCCCTTCACCCTCGCCCGCCAGATAGGGGCGCTCGACTCCCTCAGCGGGGGCCGTGCCGGCTGGAACATCGTCACTTCGAACGGTGCCGGCGAGAACCACGGCATCGAGCTGCCGAGCAAGGTCGACCGTTACCGGCGGGCGGCCGAGTTCGTCGAGGTCGTCCGGGGGCTCTGGACCGCGTGGAGCGACGAGGCGGTCGTGGTTGACCGGGAAGGCGGTCGCTGGCTCGATTCCGAGAAGCTGCGAGGCATCGATCACACCGGCGAGTTCTTCCGGGTCGAGGGGTACACGAACCAGCGCCGCTCTCCGCAGGGGCACCCCGTCCTCATCCAGGCAGGCCAGTCTGAGAGCGGGCTCGACTTCGGCGCGGACGTCGCCGAGATCGTCTACACGGTCAACCCGCAGAAGGAGAAGGCGATCGAGTACTACGGCGCGTACAAGGCGAACGTCGCCTCCAGGGGGCGCAACCCCGATCACGTCAAGATCATCCCGGGCCTCAGCCCCTACATCGGCCGCACCGAGAAGGAGGCGCGAGACCTATACGAGAGCCTCGTGGAGTTCATCGACTTCGACGACGCCCGCGTGACGCTCTCGCGCAACCTGGGCGCCGACGTGTCCGATCTCGACCTGAACGAGAAGATCCCGCTCGAGCGCTTCGAGAACATCCCCGACGCCACCGTCGGGCGTCTCGCGGTGTACCGCCACCTGACGGTCGAGGAGGACTACACGCTCCGCGACATCCTCATCAACTGGCGCAGCGTCACCGGGCATGCCGCGATGGTCGGCACGGCATCGCACGTCGCGGACCGCATGGTCGACTGGTTCGAGTCGCGCGCGTGCGACGGCTTCAGCCTCAACGCCCCGACCTTCCCGGCCTCGGTCGACGCGATCTGCGAGCAGCTCGTGCCCGAGCTGCAGTCGCGGGGGTACTTCCGAGAGGAGTACACCGAGACGACGCTACGCGGACACCTCGGCCTGCCGGTTCCGCCCGCGTGGGATGCGGTGGCCGAGGCCTGAGCGACGGGGCGCGGTCAGGCGGGGGCGGGGTGGGGATCGTCGAACATCGTGAAGGTGGCGCGGTCCGCCCTCAGGGCGTCGAAGGCGATCTCCACCGGCCTGCCGTCGTCGTCGTGGATGAGCTGCCCGCGACGCAGCACCGGCGCCTACGGTCAGCTGGTCATCTTCGCGGGCGACGCGGTCGTCACGATCACCGCGGACGACCACTTCGGCGCTGACCGCATGGCCGTCTTCGCCGTGAAGACGGTTCACCACTGATCCAGCTCGGCATCGACGACGACACTCCGTGCCGTGACGAGGCTCAGCTGCGCTGCACGTAGTGGCGCACGGCGTCGTCCCTCTCGACGAGGAACCGGTCGTCCTCCGGGTAGTAGACCGCCTTGTCCACGTCGTCGCCGGCGAATCCTCGGATGCTGTCCAGGCTGTCCCACCGCGAGACCGTCAGGATCTCCGTCAGGCCGTCGGCGAGTTCGCGCGTCAGGGTCCACGCGTCCTTGTTCCCGGGAGTCGCGCGGTACTCCTCGATACCCGTCCGCTCGACATAGTCGACGTACTCGTCGCGGTCCTCCGTGCGGATCACTCCCCGCCACACGCGAACGATGTGCTCGTGGCGGGTGTGGTCTTCGACGTCGGGTTCCGCCCGGGCGACGTCGGCGACGTCTTCCTCCGGGCGAGGCGGGATCGTCTCGTCGATCTCGAGCTCGGGGATGCTCGGCTCGCCCGGTTGCGGAACGTGGGCGTGAGAGAAATGCTCGTCATACCCCGACACGGCGGCTCCTTCCGTCGGCGACATTCACAGCGTAGATCCACGCCAGCGTGCGCGGTTCAGACCCGCAGCTCCTCCGGCAGCACCACCACATCGACAAGTGCCCCGTTGCGCCACACGGTCATCTCCATCCTGCGCCCGATCGCGCCCTCGACCATGCGCCGTTGCAGGGCCGTCGGGTCCGCGATCGCGACGCCGTCGAGCGAGAGCACGATGTCGCCGGTGCGGGCACCGGCCGCAGCGGCGGGGCTGTTCGGTGCGACGGAGACCACCTGCATGCCGACCCGGGAGCCGGCTTTCGCCGCGACGTCGGGGCCGAGCGGCACGGTCGACCCGGCGATGCCGAGCCAGGCCCGCCGCACCCGTCCACCGGTGCGCAGCGCGGCGATGATCTCGCTCGTCGTCGCGTTGATCGGCACCGCGAGCCCCAGCCCGATGCCGGCGACCGCCGTGTTCACCCCCACCATCCGCCCGGCGCTGTCGGCGAGCACGCCGCCGCTGTTGCCGGGGTTCAGCGCCGCGTCGGTCTGGATCACCTCGTCGATCACGCGCCCCGACCGGGTCGGCAGCGAGCGTCCGAGAGCCGACACGATGCCGGCGGTGACGCTGCCCGAGAACCCGCGGGGGTTGCCGAGCGCCACCACGAGCTGCCCGACGCGGAGGCCCGCAGCATCGCCCATCCGCACCGGCGGCGGGGTGTCGCCCTGGGCGTGCAGCACGGCGAGATCCGACAGCGGGTCGGCCCCCACCACGGTCGCCGCTGCCACCGAGCCGTCGTGGAATGCCAGCTCGACCACGCTCGCACCCTCGACGACGTGGGCGCTCGTGAGCAGATGCCCCTCGTCGGTGATGACCGACGCGCTTCCGGCGCCGGCTCCCTGCCTGGTCTGCACGCTCACGGACGCGACCGAGGGCAGCACCGCCTGCGCCACCCGCATCACCGTCGAGGAGTACGCGTCGAGCGCTTCCTGGTCATCCACGTCACCAGTGTCGACCCGTGACGGATGCTGCGGCCGAGGTTCGCCGAAGGCGGAAGGCGCGTCAGGCCGAGGCATCCCACCACTCCAGCACCCGGGTGCCGAACAGCGTGAGCCACGGCGACGGCTCGCCCTGGGCGGCGTCGACGTCGAACCAGGTGCGGCCGGGCAGCGGTTGCGACTGCAGCCAGGTGCCGTCGGGCTGCCGAGCCGATCTCACCACCTCGACGGCCTCGCCCAGCCGGAGATCGGGCGGCGTGCCCTCCACGAAGGCGACGTCACGGAAGTGGTCGAGCGCTGCGAGGGCGCTGTAGCGGTGCCGGTTCGGATACACGAAGCGGGCCACGAACTCGCCTACGAGCTCCCCCGTCGTGAGGCGGAACATCAGCCGCCGGGCGAGCAGGTACTCCTCGCCCGCATGACGTGCGTCGCGCATGCTCGTGTCACCCGTGATCCGCTCGTACGCGAGGATGCCGCGCACGGCGTTGAGTGTGGAGTGGAAAGAGGAGCGCACCGAGTCGCCCTCCTCGGCCTCGCAGTTCCAGCCGCCGTCGGCGAGGCGATGGGCGGGGAACCAGTCGACGAGCCGCGACACGTCGGCGCCCAGCCAGGCGCCGGTCGCGAGCGTGTAGGAGTTGATGCAGACGTCGACCTCGCCGCCCCAGTACGGCAGGTCGTCGCACTCCCAGCGGCAGCCCGCCGCCAGCTTCTCGGCGGTCCCGGCGAGCACCGAGGAGTCGAGGCCCCACTCGCGCAGGTCCTTGAGAACCCAGGTCGTCGCGGTCCATGGCTGCCCCGGCTCGTCGGCTTCGGCACTGCCGAAGAAGCCGGCCGGGAAGAAGGCGCCGCCCGCCCACTGACCGTCGTCGTCCTGCTCGGCCAGCAGGCGGGCGCCGAAGCCGTCCGTCGCGACCCGCGCCCGCGTGGCCTCCCACACCTCGGGCGGTGCGCCCGCGACATCGCGCTCGACCTGCCACCGCAGCGCAGGGTCGGAGTCGAGCAGCCAGTCGAGCACGCGCGCGTCGGTCATCATGGTGGCAGGGTAGTCACCCCGCCCGACAACCCGCCCCCGTGTCCGGGGAGCGCCGGAGGGGCGGCATCCGTCCGTCATGGATCCGTGAGGATCGTTGCCCGCCGGCTCGCCCGGCGGGGAGAATAGCCGGATGCCCATCGTCGACAACGGCGTGTACGTCGCCGGAAAACGGATCGAGAACCCCTCGAGCCTCACAGAGACCTTCGAGTACACGCGCGCTCACCACGGGATGGCGTGGATCGGCCTCTTCCGTCCGACGCCGGAGGAGATCGCACAGGTCGCCGACGAGTTCGACCTGCACCCGCTCGCCGTCGAAGACGCGCTCACGGGTCACCAGCGAGCCAAGCTCGAGCGGTACGGCGACATCCTCTTCGTCGTGCTGCGTCCGGCGAGGTACATGGACGAGACGGAGTCGGTGGAGTTCGGAGAGCTGCACGTATTCGTCGGGCCCGACTTCATCGTGACGATCCGCCATGCCGAGTCGCCGAATCTGAGCGTCGTGCGTCATCGCATGGAGCGCGACCCCGAGCTCCTCGCGAGGGGCCCGGAAGCCGTGCTCTACGCGATCCTCGACGAGGTGGTCGACGAGTACACGCCCGTGATCGAGGGCGTCGAGAACGACATCGACGAGATCGAGGACGCCCTCTTCGAGAACGGCGGGGTCGCCCTGTCCAAGCGCATCTACGACCTGTCGCGCGAGGTCATCACGCTGCAGCGGGCGGTCGCGCCGCTCGGCGACATGCTCGCCGCCCTCCAGCGCGGCGCCCCCAAGTACGAGGTCGACGCCGAGCTGCAGCATTCACTGCGCGACGTGCACGACCATGCGCTGCGGATCATCGACAAGACCGCCGCCTTCCGTCCGATCCTCGACAACGCGCTCACCGTGAACGCGACGATCGTCACGCAGCGCCAGACCGAGACCGCCCTCGTGCAGAACGAGCAGGTCAAGAAGATCTCGGGCTGGGCCGCGATCCTGTTCGCCCCGACGCTCGTGGGCACGATCTACGGCATGAACTTCGAGTTCATGCCCGAGCTGACCTGGACGTTCGGCTATCCGATGGCCCTGGCCCTCATGGCGGCAACGAGCGTCACGCTCTACAGGATCTTCCGCAAGCGCCACTGGCTCTGACGCCGGGACACGTGAAGGGGGACGGATGCCGCGGCCGCAGCATCCGTCCCCCATTCCGGGCGCGATCGCTGAAGGTCAGCCGCCCGCGGTCGCGTTGTCGTAGGCGCGCATCGCGGCCTTCTGGGCCTCGGCGAGCGCGTCCTTCGCACTCTTGTCGCCCAGCAGGGCCGCCGTGATGGCGTTGTTGAGCTCGTTCTGGATGTCCTGACCGGCGGGCGACGAGCCGAACGACTGCCCGTAGTCGAGCACGTCGTAGTACGTCGAGATGGTCTGGTCGAACCCGGCGTTGCCGGACTCGACGACGTACTCGTCACGGATCGACTGGTCGGGGCCCGGGGATCCCGTGAAGAGACCGGTGTTGATGCCGCCGTCACCCTTGCGGGTCTCGGCGCGCGCCGCTGCGGCGGCGGCCCAGGCGTCTTCGCTGGTCAGGTCGATCATCCACGCGCACGCCGCGGCGGGGTTCTTCGCACCCGCCGGAATGACGAATGCCGAGCCGCCGGCGACCGAGAACGGCTCGCCGTCGCTGTTCTTGAACGGCACCGCCTCGATCTGGATCTGGTCGACGTACGGCGACAGCACGTTCGGGTACCACTGCGCGTTCACCTGCGCGCCGACCTGGTCGGTGACGAACTGGTTGTTGTCACCGAAGGTGTCGAACGAGTCGGTGAAGCTCTTCACCGCCGCGTATCCGCCCTGGGCGTCGTTGATCTTCTTCAGCAGGTCGATCCCCGCGACGTTGCTCGGGTCGTCGAGCGTCGGCGCGCCCTTGTCGTCGGTGAGCTGTCCGCCCATGCCGAGGATCCACAGCGGCGCCTGGCCGGTCGAGACGGGGTCGAAGCCGAGCCGGCTGGGAACGCCGCCGGACTCCTGGTACATCTTCGCGATGGCGCCGAGAAGGGCGTCAGGATCGGAGGTGTCGATCTCCTCGCTGGTGACCCCCGCCTGGTCCATCACGCGCTTGTTCAGGATGATGGCCGGCGGCTGGTAGAACTGCGGCACCGCCCAGATGGCGTCGTCGTACCGCACGTCGTCGACGACGAACGGGTACCAGTAGTCGTCGGGCTTGACGTCCTGCGCCTCGAAGCACTTGTCGAGCGGCACGATGAGCCCTTGCGCCGCGTACTGCGTGACGTAGCGGCGGTCCATCTGCACCACATCGGGCACGTCACCGCTGGCGATGCGGGTCGTGAACTTCTGCGCGTCGAACGCGGTCGCGTCGAGGTCGACCTTCACGTCCGAGAGCTGCTCCTCGGCATAGTCGAGGCGCGACTGACCGACGTCGTCGGCGTTCTCGAAGCCCCATGCCGAGAGGTCACCCGTGGGGTCGGCGGTGAAGTCGGCTTCTCCACCTGCTGTGCTTCCCCCGCCGCCACCACCGCCGCAGCCGGCGAGCAGGACGGCGGATGCCGCGACCGCGGCGATTCCGATCATGCGCTTGCGCATCTTCTTCCCTTTCATGTGATCAGCCCTTGCGGCCCTGTGTGGCGACGCCCTCGATGAAGTACCGCTGCCCGAAGGCGAAGAGGATGAGCATCGGGAGGGTGACGAGGAGCGACGCCACCATGACGTACTGGTAGTCGCCATGACCGCCCGCTGTGGGGCTGTATTTGGTCATCGCGTACGCGATGCCGAGGGGAGCGGTGAACTCGTCCACCGATCCGGCGTTGAGGTAGATGAGCGCGGCCTGCAGGTTGTTCCAGCTCGCCTGGAACTCGAACAGGAACACGATGACGAACGACGGGATCGACAGCGGCATCGCGATCCGCCAGAACAGGCCCCAGTAACTGGCACCGTCCAGTCGCGCCGCCTCGAAGAGTTCCTTGGGCAGCCCCAGATAGAACTGCCGCTGCAAGAAGATGTAGAAGGCGGAGCCGAACAGGTTCATGCCCCACAGCGGAACCCACGTGCCGAGCAGTCCCGTCTCCTTCCAGATCAGGTAGATCGGGATCATGGTGACGGCGCCCGGCAGCATCATCGTGGCGAGCACCAGGCCGAACAGCACTCGGCGGAGCGGGAAGCGGAAATAGGCGAACCCGAACGCGACGATGGAACTCGAGATCGCGACGGTGCCCGCCGCCAGCACCGCGATGGCGACGCTGTTGAACATCCAGCTGAGAAGCGGCAGCTGGTTCCACACCTCGACGTAGTTCTCGGGCATGAAGGTCTTCGGGATGAGCGAGTTGTCGAAGACTTCGCCCTTCGGCTTGAAGCTCGCCGCGAGCAGCCAGGCGAACGGGTACAGGAACAGCAGCGCGAAGCCCGCGAGCAGGATCGTCAGCACGATGCGGCCGGCGAAGGTCTTCGGCTGCGCGAGCCCCCGCCGCCAGCGTGACTTCTTCGTGGCGGGCGCCGCGGCGGCCGCCGCCTCGGGAAGCGGGCGGCTGACGCCGGGGGTCTCCAGCGACGTGGCCATCAGCGGTCTCCCTCGTAGTACACGAAGCGATTGCCGAACTTCACCTGCACGACCGTGATGATCAGGATGATCACGAACAGCAGCCACGCCATGGCGGCGGCGAACCCGAAGTTGAACTGACGGAACGCCTGCTGGAACAGGTAGATGGCATAGAAGAGGGAGGCCTCCGGCGAGGCGTTGCTCTGATCCCTCCAGAACAGCAGGTAGGCCTGGTCGAACACCTGGAAGGCGGCGATCGACAGCACGATGATGTTGAAGAACATCGCGCCCGAGATCATCGGCAGGGTGATCGAGAAGAACTTGCGGACCGGCCCGGCGCCGTCCAGCGAAGCGACTTCGTAGAGCTCCACCGGAACGTTCTTCAGCGCCGCGAGAAAGATCACCATCGTTCCGGCGACCGTCCACAGCGTCATGATCACGATGCTCGGCTTGACCCAGGCCGGATCGACCAGCCACTGGGGGCCGCTGATGCCGAAGATCCGCAGGCCCTGGTTGATGGCGCCGGTGTTGCCGTTCAGCAGCAGGAAGAACACCGCGGCCGTCGCGACGGCGGGCGTCATCTTGGGCAGGTAGTAGAGCGTGCGGAACGCTCCGGCCCCGCGGCCCACGCGATTGAGGAGCATCGCCAGCACCAACGCGAAGATGATCTCGAGCGGCACCGCCAGGACCGCATAGAACAGCGTGTTGGCCAGCGAGACCCCGACGCGCGGGTCGTCGAAGAGGTTGGCGTAGTTGGTGACGCCGACCGGGCGAGCCGTGTTCGTGGCGAGGTTGTAGTTGCTGAACGAGATGTAGAGGCTGTAGACCATCGCGCCGGCCGTGAAGACGAGGAAGCCGATGATCCAGGGCGAGATGAAGAGGTAGCCCGCCAGCACCTCTCGCTTGTCGTAATGCTGCCTGACCTTGGGAGGCCGGTCTTTTCGGCGCGGGCGGCGGGGGCGGCTCCGCCGCCCCTCGGTGCCGGTGTCGGACGCTTCCTTGAGCGCCTCGACGACCGAGTCGTTCTGCGAGGTGACACTCATCTTCTGCTCCTGCACAGTTCGGCGACCGTGAAGTGGGCACGGTGCGCGATCATGGGGCGATGCTAAGGACGTTCTGCCCCGTTGCAACGGGGCTTGCGCACAGAACCGCTTCTGTGCTTCTCCCGCGAGATAACCGGCTGGTCGGGGCACGATCCCGGGCCCTCGTCCGCACGCCATGACCGGCACGATCGATCGCGAGCGGATCGACGTGTCGTCGGTGGTGACGTGACGGCGTCCCGAGCGCTGTCGACACGGATGACGCCGCATGACTTCGATCGACGCCGCGTGACGGCCGAGAGGCGCGGTCGCTCAGGGTCGCCCTAGCGTGTTTCGCGTCTCGCTCGTCCGTCCGATCTCTGGGAGGCCGCCATGTCATCGATCGTCGTTCTCGTCGGAAACCCGCAGCCCGCCTCGCGCACGCGTCTGGTCGCCGAGGAGCTCGCGCGGCAGCTCGCCGCCCGCGGCGGGGCCGAGGTCGAGGTCGAGGCGACGATCGATCTCGCCGATGTGGCGGGCTCGCTGTTCCGCTTCCCCGACCTCGTCGTCGACGCGCTGCTCGAGCGGGTCGCCCGCGCCGACGTGCTGGTCGTGGCGAGCCCCACGTACAAGGCCACCTACACGGGGCTGCTGAAGGCCTTCCTCGACCGCTACGGCTCCCATGGGCTCGCGGGAGTGACCGCCGTGCCGCTGCTGACGATCGGCGGGCCCGGCCACGCCCTCGCGGTCGAGCATGGCCTGCGGCCGCTCCTCGTCGAGCTCGGCGCCTCGACGCCGACGCGCGGCCTGGCCTTCCCCGCCGGCGAGACCGAGCGCCGGGAAGAGATCGTCAGCGCCTTCCTCGAGACCGAGTGGTCGCGGCTGGCCCCGGCGCTCGGGGCGCCGGCTGAACCGGTGCGCGCCGGCTGACCCCGAGCGGCCGTTCTCACCGCGTCCTTCGCGGCAGGCGGCGGCGGCATCCATCGATCCGCTCTTCACGTCGGAGCGTCAACCCACCCCAAGTGGCAGCTCTGGCCGCCTCGACCGACCTCACACGACAACCCGTGCCACCTCCACACCCGAGCCGCCACACTGCGCGCGGCCCCACGGCCGGCAGCCGCCCCTCACCTCGCCAACAGGTCAACCGGGTTTCCACAGGCGTGCAGGCCCTGGATCGGTCCTGTACAACCCCGGTTGACCTGTCGGAGCCGGGCCGTGCCCCGGAGAATGACGGATGCCTCGCCCGGAGGCATCCGTCAGTCGAGTCGCTGTCCGAGTTCGACGATGAGTCCCTCCGGCCCGCGCACGTAGCAGACGAGCCACACGTCTTCGTAGTTCACGACCTCGGCCATCGTCTCGTAGCCCGCCGCCCGGATCTTCTCCAGAAGCGGCTCCAGTTCGTCGACCCGGTACGCGAGGTGTCGCAGCCCGGGCGTGTTCGCCGGCTCATCGTCGGCGAGCGCCGGGCTCACCGGCCGCAGGAATCGCGACAGCTCGATCGCACCCGAGCCGTCGGGGGCCGCGAGGAACACCATCTCCACGTCGGTGCCGGTCAGACCGTTCACCCGATCGGCCCAGGGGCCGCCGACACGCGCCGTCTCGCCGCGCCGGAAACCCAGCAGCTCGAGGAAGCCGGCCACCTTCTCCAGGTCGTGGACGATGAGGCCGATGTGCTCGAAGCTGATGACACCCACCCTCGCGACCCTAAGCGCAGGGCGCCGTGAGCGAAAGACCGGGTGATCGGCTCGCGGGCGATGACTACACTGCCGGCCATGGCGGACGCGCCCGCGTATCGGATCTGGCCGCCGGTGGCGCTGGGGATCCCGCTGCTGGCCGGTGTGGCGATCACCACCGCCGCGGGCGATCCGGTCGCGCTGGCGGTCGGGGCTTCGCGTGCCGTGGGGATCGTGCTCGTCATCGCGTTCGCCCTCTGGAACGGCTGGGCGCTCTGGCTCATGGCACGGCACCGCACGGCGCTGCTGCCCGGCGGATCGACCCGCGTGATCCTGGACAAGGGACCCTTCCGGGTGAGCCGCAACCCTCTCTACCTCGGACTGATCGCCCTCGACATCGCCCTTGCGCTGCTCTGGCCGTCGTTCTGGGCGCTGCTCCTGACGCCGCTCGGCGTCGCGGCGCTCTGGTGGGGAGCGATCGCTCCCGAGGAGCGCTACCTCCACGAGAAGTTCAGCGCCGAGTACGACGACTACCGCACCCGTGTCCGGCGCTGGCTGTAACTGCGCGCCGAGAACACGCTCAGCCGTCCGCGCTCGACGACGACGGCGACGGCGACGGTTCGGGCGCCGCCGCCTGAAGATCGGAGATCGTCTTCTCGAAGGCCGCGACGGTGGCGGCATCCACCGTCCCCGTCGGCTGCACGCCCAGTTCGGTCTGGAACGCCTGCACGGCCGCGGTCAGCTCCGGCGACCACACACCGTCGACGGGCCCGTCCCAGAAGCCGAGGAGCTTGAGCGTCTGCTGGATCGCGGCTGTCGACGCCACCGTCTCCTGCTGGGCGGCGCCGCCGAGCTCGGCCAGCTTCGCCTGCAGCGCCTCGGCGGTCGCCTTGTCGACCGTGCCCGTGACGGGCAGCCCGGCGGCCTTCTGCAGATCTTCCACCGCCTGAACGGTCATGGGCCCGTAGACGCCGTCGACGTCGCCCACGTAGTACCCCGCGACCAGCAGATCCTGCTGGAGTGCCGTCGTATAGGCGCGCACGGCGGCCTCGGCCTGCACCGCCTGCTCGTCGGTCAGGCAACCGGCATCGGCGAACAGCGCGAGCCACGCCATCTCGAGTGCGACCGCAGCGCTGTTGAACTGCTCGGCCGCGTCCACCAGCGGCGTGTCGTCGGTGATGGATGCCTCGGCCGAGGCGAACTGGGACTCCGCCTGCTTCACGCGTTCCACCGACGCGGTCGGCGCGAGCGGCGTGCTCGAGGGCGCGGGGGCCGACGTGGTCGCCGCCCCGGACGGGCCCGCCTCCGCCGCAGCCAGCGCGGCTTGCGCATCGACGAGTTCCTGCTGTGCGTCGGAGAGCGCCCGGTTCGCGGCGACGGCCGCCTCGGCGCTGTCGACGGCGTCCTGCCGCGGTTCGCCGAGATCGGCGCCGGCGGTGCGGACATCACCGACCGTCGCAGCGGTGTCGTTCAGCACGTCGCCGTAGCGATCGAGCGCCGCGATGTAGTCCTTGCTCGCCCCGCAGAACGCGCCGGAGGCGTCGTCGAGCGCGGCCTGCGCCCCGGCGACCGCCTTCTCCTTCGCCGACACCTGCCTCTGGGCTCGCTCGGCCGGATCCGCCTCGCCGGTGCATCCGGCGAGCACCACGGCGGCGACACTCCCGCCATCACGGCCGCGAGCACCCGCGCCGACTTCCCGGTGCGAACCGTTCCCATGTCGCTCCTCCTCACACGCCCCCAGCGTCTGAGGCACATCATGGCACCGCCAGGTCGTCCGTCGCGGCACCCGCGTCGCGCGCGTTGGCGCGCCGTCCCGTGCCGGCCTTTCAGCGGTCAGCGATGAGCCCGCCGCTGCCCATCAGCCGTGACGGCTCGAGGTGGATGGCGACCCGCGCCGGATTGACGCGCGGCTGGCGGTATCGCCCGGCGTAGAGCGCCACAGCGAGGGCCACCTCGTCGGGGTCGTCGTGGACGGTCGCCGTGCCGGGGAACGCGAGCCATCGGGGGCCGTCGACCTGGCTGATCGTCGCCGTGCCGTCACGCAGCACGTTCCTCACCTTCTGCGACTGCCGCGAGGTGATCACGCGCAGCACGCCCTCGTGAAACGTGAACCCGACGGGGACGGAATGGATGCCGCCCCACGGCGCCATCGTGGAGAGCGTGGCGAGGTGCCGCTCACGGACGAAGTCGAGTCCGGCCGCCGACAGTTCACGCATCGCTCCACGGTACCCCGGCGACGTGGCACCCGGACGCCGGGCGGTGAGGCCCTCCCGCCGGGCCCGTGCGCAACCTACAGTTCGAGCATGGACAGCATCACGCTCTCGAACGGTGCGCGCATGCCGCAGCTCGGGCTGGGCGTGTACCTCGTGACCGATGTCGCCGTGTGCGAGGCGAGTGTGGGATCGGCGCTGGAGGCGGGATACCGGCTCATCGACACCGCGGCGATCTACCGCAACGAACGCGCGGTGGGGCGCGGCATCCGTTCGTCCGGGGTGCCGCGTGACGACGTCTTCCTCACCACGAAGCTGTGGCCTGCGGACTACGCCGAGACGCGGGCGCGCGCGGCGATCGCCGGATCGCTGGCACGACTGGACTGCGGCCACATCGACCTGCTGCTGCTGCACCAGCCCGTCGGCGACGTTCGCAGCGCGTGGCGCGCGATGGAGGAGGCCGTGGAACAGGGCTCGGTGCGCGCCATCGGCGTGAGCAACTTCACCGTCGCCGATCTGGAGAAGCTGCTCCCCCATGTGCGCATCCCGCCGGTCATCGATCAGGTCGAGCTGCACCCGCACTGGCAGCAGCCCGAGCTGCTGCCCGCCCTCGCCTCGCACGGGATCGCGGCGGAAGCGTGGTTCCCGCTGGGCCACGGCTCCCGGGCGCTCCTCTCCGAGCCGCCCGTCGTGGCCGCGGCGGCCGCGCACGGCAAGACGGCGGTGCAGGTGATCCTCCGCTGGCACGTCCAGCGCGGTTTCGTGGCGATCCCGAAGTCGACCGACCCGGCGCACATCGCGGCGAACATCGACGTCTTCGACTTCGAGCTGTCGGCGGACGAGATGGCGGGCATCGACGGGCTCGGCAAGGCCACCCCGATGTTCCGGATGCCGCGCTGGCTCATGGCGGCGACGATGCCCCTGGCCCGGCCGCGCCCGCTCGGGTGAACGGAGGGCCGGCTACCGCACCGGCGCAGGCTTCGCCCGGACCGGGCCCATCCAGACCGCGACCAGCGCGGCGGTCAGGGAGCCGGCGGCCATGATCGCCGCGAGCACCACGATCTGGAAGCGTCCGGCCTCGAGCGGCGAGATCCCCCCGAAGATGGCACCGACGAAGGCGCCCGGCAGCACGACGAGGCCCGTCGTCTTCGTCTGATCGATGGCGGGCACGAGCGCGTCCCGCACCGCGCGCCGCGCGAGGGCCAGCGTCGACGCTCGCGGCGTGGCGCCGAGCGCCAGCCATCCTTCGACCTCGTCCCAGTGGTCGATCACCGCCGTCGTGAACGTCCGGCCCGTGAGCGTGGCGATGCTCATCGCGTTCCCGATCACGATCGCCCCGATCGCCAGGGCGTAGCGCGAGGTGAGTTCGAGCGCTCCCGTCGCGAAGATCACGCCGGTCGCGACGAGCACGCCGGCCGAGATCGACGAGGCCATCATCGCGAAGCCGCGGCGGGACCACCCGACTCGGCCGGTGGCGACGGATGCTGCCACCACGAACATCACCGCCAGCGCGACCGCCACCCACCACGGGTCGGTGATCACGCCGGTGAGGATCACGCTGATGACCGCGAGCTGCACCGCGCCGCGCAGGATCGCCAGCGCGGGCGACCACCGGCCCGGCACCCGGAACGACCAGAGCACGGCGGTCGTCACGATCGCGAGCGCGACGACGCCGACGACGGTCGGCACCAGATCCGGGGACGGGCTCACGCTCGGAGCCTAGCGAGCCCGCCCACCGGCGGGCACGCATCCGTTGCCGGGTATCACGCCGTCCGCCACCCACCTCCTCGAGGTATGGCAGGTACACCGCGACCGACCGACGCGGGCGTCGACGAGAAGTCGGGCGACCACGACAAGTCGGGCGACGACGCCGTGCGGGGCGGCATGGTGAAGGCCCTGCTCGCCGTCGTCGTCAACGTCGGTGTGCTCACCGCCATGCTGGTGTACTTCGGCTGGGTGCGCAGCGAGCGCATGTCGGCGCTTCTGGGGATCGATGAGGCGATCCTGGGGATGACCGTCGATGACTACGTCCGCCGGAGCGTCACGTCGGTGGTGCTCATTCCGCTCTTCGCCGCCGCGGGAGGCCTCGCCTGGGTGGCCTTCGACCAGTGGCGCCGGCAGCGACGCCAGCGAAACGGCGCCGACGACCGCGTGGTCGGGTTCGCCGCGCGCTGGATCTGGGTCGTCGCCATCGGTGTCTTCCTGCTCGGCGTCGCGCTGTGGATGGTCGGGTTCGCCGCGACGTTCATCGCCGCTCCGCTCGTGTGCACCGCCGGGGTTCTCCTGTTCCTCTACGGACTCGAGCTCCGCTCCGAGCTTCCGGGCGTCGCCGGATTCGCGCCGCTGACCGAGGGTGTGCTCCGCGGTTCGGTGGCGATCCTGGTCGCGATCGGCCTGTTCTGGACCGCCACGAACTTCGCGACCGTCGAGGGCACGCAGCTCGCGCGGGACTTCCCGAGCCGGGTGGGCTCACTGCCCTCGGTCGAGATCGACAGCGAGACGGCGCTCGACATCGTGGCGCCGGGCATCGAGACATCGTGTCTGCCCAGTGGCGACGGCGTGCGGTACCACTATCGAGGACTCCGCCTCCTCGAGTCGACGGGAGGGAACTACTTCCTGATCTCCGACGGCTGGACGCGCGACTACGGTGTCGTCGTCATGCTGCCGGCCGATGGCGAAGGAACCCGCTTCACCTTCGTTCGCGACCGGGCCGGGACGCAGCGGGATGCGTTCTTCCCCCCGTGCGACGAGTCAGCCGGCGACGCCGGCGGCACCGGCGGCACCGCCGGCGCCGGGTGAGCGCCCGCCACGCCCCCCGGTATCACCCGCCCGCTGCGGGATCTCTCACACTGCATGAAGAACACGGCGGCCCGCTGCGCGGGGGCCGCACTGATGATGGTGCTCGCGGGCGGCATCGCAGCGTGCGGCGAATACTCTCCGCTGGGCCCGGGTGAAGCCGAGGACTCAGCATCCGGGGACGAACACGGGCGTACGCCGGCCCCGTCTCCTTCGCCCCAACCGAGCGCCACCGATGATGGCGGTGGCGGCGGTGGCGGGAACGGTGGCGGCGGTGGCGAGAACGGCGGCGGCGGTGGAGGGAACGGCGGTGGTGGGGGCAGCGGTGGTGGGGGCAGCGGTGGTGGGAACGACGGTGGCGGCGGCGGGAACGGGGACGGTGGAAGCCGGGTCGTGTACACCTGGAGCCTGCCACCCAGCGATCTCAGCCCGATCGGCAACGACGGCCCCGCCTACGGCGCGCTTCGCAGCGGGGACTGCGCCGGCGCAGGCTCACGGTTCTCCGTGGTGCCGTCCCCGCAGGACATCCCCTATGGTCTGTCCAATCCTCGCGTCGTGATTCTCCTCTCGGCAGGCGTGGCCATGTGCCGCGCCGACGAGCCCGCTGCTGGATCCCTCTTCTCCCTCGCGATCGACCAGTGGGGCACAGCGGGGCTCGACAAGCCGTGGTACCCGCAGCGCCCGGGCGCGACCGATCCCGAGGACCGCGTGACGGATCGGCCACCCGGTTACGGAGAAGCCGAGTGCGACCTGTACCGCACTCTCACGAGCGTTCTCGAGCAGGTCGATCCCGACGGCGTCGAGTGCCCCGGCGGACCTGTTCCGGAGTATCGGACGAGAGACTACCCGGCGGCGGCCGGGGACTACACGATCACGGTCTACGACAACCCGCTCACGCTCGATGACGAGAGCTTGATCGTTCCCGAAGACGCGGCGCAGCCGCCCACCGATCAGGAGAGCGAAGGCGAAATCGAGGGCGAGGGCGAGCCGGCACCGGCTCCGGAGCCGGCACCGGAGCCGTCTGCGACGCCGTAGCGACGGCAGCGAACCGTCACATGGCGAAGGGCAGAGGCGGCAGCATCCTATTCTTGGATGCTGTCCATCAACTCTCGAGACGAGGTCGTCCGTGCTGCGAACAATGCTGAAGTCGAAGCTGCACCGGGCCACGGTCACGGGAGCCGACCTCAACTACGTCGGATCGATCACCATCGACGCCGACCTGATGGACCTGGCCGACATCCTCGAGAACGAACAGGTGCACGTCGTCGACATCAACAACGGCGCACGCTTCGAGACCTACACGATCGCGGGCGAGCGCGGCTCCGGCGTCGTCCAGATCAACGGCGCCGCCGCGCGTCTGGTCCACACCGGCGACGTCGTCATCGTGATGTCGTATGGGGTCTTCGACCGCGACGAGGTGGAGCGGCACCGTCCCATCGTCGTCGACCTCGGTGAGGCGCCCGCCGAGACTCCCAACCGCGTGACCCGGGTGCTCACCCCCGCGGGCTGACCGCCCCGTCGAGATCGGCGGCTCGAACCCGAGGTTCGAGCCGCCGACAAGGGTGTGGAAGGCGAGGCTGCTCAGTCGCCGCAGAGTCCTCGCGCGATGCTGTTCTTGGTCTGTCCACCGACCGCCTGCACGACGTCTCCGACGTTCGTGAACCCGAGGGCTCCTTCGGTATTGATCGTCTTGTGGATCTGGCCGAAGCAGGCAGCGTCCGACGGCGCTGCGTTGGCGGCACCGGCAACGCCGAAGACCGCGAGCGCGGTGAGGGCTGCGGTGGCGAGAATGCGCTTCATTGAACTTTCCCTTCATGTCGGGCGGATGCGGAGTCATCCGTCAGAAGGGGGTTCGTAGCCCTCCCGGATTCGGATGGGCCCGATTTCTCCGGATCCCGCTCCGGCGTCAGATCGTGCGCGCGAAGGGGTCGAAGTCCTCCCGCAGCGCCGGTACGGGTGCGACCGTACTCTCCACCCGGACGAACTCGCCGCGCTCGGCTGATTCTTCCGCCGAGAGCAGGATGTCGAGCACGTGCCGTCCGAGATCGCCGCTGGCGAGGTGCGGGCGGTCTTCGGCGATGGCTCGCACCATCTCCAGCAGCCCGAGCCCCCGCCCCACGACGGCACCGACCTCCTCGATCTCGACCCAGGGCTGCTCCGACGAGTCGCCGTCGCAGAACGCGCCCAGTGGCTCCACGTAGGCCGTACGACCACTGAAGGTGTTGGGATCCGGGATGACGAGAGAGCCTTCGGTGCCGTGGATCTCCACGATGCCCTTCCGCTCGAGCGCAGAATCGAAGCTGAAGAGGCTCTGTGCCTGCTGTCCGGACTCGAAGACGCTGATGACCTGCATCGTGGTCGGCACTTCGACCGAGAACCGCATTCCCGCGTGGGGGCCCGTGCGGATGTCGCGCTCGGTGCGACCTTGAAGACCGACAGCGGCGACACGATCGACCGCTCCCAGGAGGCTGACCAGCGTCGTGAAGTAGTAGGGGCCCATGTCCAGCAGCGGCCCCGCTCCTCGCTGGAAGAGGAACTGGGGACTCGGATGCCACATATCCGGCCCCTGCGTCTGGAACACCGCCTGCGCGAACAACGGCGTGCCGATCACCCCGCGCGCAATGGCGCGCTTGGCGGTCTGCACCCCTGGACCGAGCACGGTATCGGGCGCGCACCCGACCCGGACACCGGCCGCCTCGGCGAGGCGGAGCAGCCCATCGACCGCTTCGCGCTCGAGGCCGATGGGCTTCTCCGTCCAGACGTGCTTGCCGGCGCTGATCGCGGCCGCCGATACCTCGACGTGCGCGGCGGGAGTGGTGAGATTGACGACGACCTGCACGTCCGCGCTCGACAGCACATCATCGGCGGTTCCCCAACGGGGCACCCGGTGCTTCTCCGCCTGAGCACGCGCGCGGCCGACGTCGAGGTCCCCGACGATCACGACGTCGACATCCGGGAAGGAGTTGAGATTCTGCAGGTAGGTGTCGCTGATGACACCGCTCCCGATGATCCCGACCCCGACCCCGCTGGTCACCTCGCCAACCCGTTCTCGAACAGGAACGCCAGGCTGGCTGCCACGTCGGCGAAGACGTCGCCGGGCGGGTTGTCGTATTCGATCACCGCGTACCGGATGTTGCCGGCGCCGGCGGCCAGCGCTTCCACCAGCGGAACGTCGCCATGACCAGCGTGTCGCTGGTCGAGCGAACGTGAAGAGAACGCCGGCGCTTCGGGGGCGAAGGGGTTGCCCGGCGGCACGACGCCGTCCTTGACGTGCACTGCCGCGAGGCGGTCTCCGAGGCGCGACACGAGCGCGGGAACGTCCTGTCCCCCCGTCGCGGCCCAGTACAGGTCGAGCTCCAGCTCCACCTTCTCGTCCACAAGCGAGACGAAGTGCTCGAATGCCGACGTACCGTTGAAGTCCGCCAGGAACTCCTGCGCGTGATTGTGGTAGCCGACCGCGAGGCCGAATCCCGCCGCGACCTCCGATGCGCGGTTCAATCGCTCGGCGATGTCCGCGACTCCGTCCGCCGTGAGCCAACGGCTCACGGGTACGAACGGGTCGATGACAGTGCCGATGCCGACGGTCGCGGCGGCCTCGAAGACCTTCTCGGGCGACGGAGCGGGGATCGATCCGTCGGGCGTCCAGAGTTCATCGGAGAGCAGCGGCGCGTGCCCTGTCGGCGATGAGAGGCCGGCCGCATCGAGCGCCTGCCGGATCTCCGCCGGGCGTCGCACGAAATCGAACGCCTCGACGTTGCGCAGCCCGAGAGCGGCGAGCTTCTCGAGCGAGCCGCGCGGATCCTGCGAGAACTGCCCCGCGAGGGTGTAGAGCTGCACCGATGCTTCGGGCAGGGGAGCGTGGAACATCTGGTCCTTCTTTCGGGTGTCTTTCGCCGGAGCGGTTGCAGCGCGGCCGCAAGGCAGGCGTCGCTGCGATCTACTTGACCGACCCCGCGGTCAGGCCGGCCACGAAGTACCGCTGCAAGAGCATGAAGCCGATGACGACGGGCAGTGAGACCGCCAGCGAGGCCGCCATGATCTGGTTCCAATACACATCGAGCTGAGTCGCGTAGTTCTGCAGCCCGATGGCGAGCGTTGCGGACTCGTTGTCCGTCAGCTGCGAGGCGAACAGGATCTCGCCCCACGCGAGCATGAACGAGTACACCCACACCGCGACGATCCCGGGTACCGCCGTGGGGACGATCACTTTGAACAAAGTGGCGAAGACCCCACAGCCGTCCATGCGAGCAGCTTCGTCGAGTTCTCGAGGGATCCCGTTCAAGTAGTTCGCGAACATGTAGATCGAGAACGGCAGCGTGAACGTCATGAAGACGATGATCAACCCGAAACGTGTCTGGTACAGCAGCTCGAACCCGAGGAAGTTGTCCACGCTCACGAAGATCAGGAACAGCGGCAGGAGGAACAGGATGCCGGGAATCATCTGCGTGGAGAGGATTACTCCGCTGAACAGATTCCTCCCCCGGAACACGTACCGCGACGTCGCGTACCCCGCGACGAGGGCGATCACAACGGAAAGGGTGCTGCTGATGCCCGCCACGATGAGCGAGTTGAGAAAGTAGTCGGCGAGGTGCACGGTCGACCACATGTCGATGAACGGTTGAATGGTGATGCTTCTCGGAATCCAGGTGAACTCGCGTTGCACCTCGCTCAATGGCTTGACCGAGGTCGACAACATCACATACAGCGGAGTCGCCGTGAAGACGATCAGCACCGAGAGGATTGCAATACGCGCCACCTTGGACGCACGTGATTCATTCATCGCTGCTCACCTTGTTCATGGTCTTGCCGATGAGGAACGTCATCCCCGCGAGGAAGAGGAGAACCATCGTCGACATCGCCGAGCCGAGTCCGAAGTTCCAATTCACGAACGAACTCCCGTAGATGTGGATTGCGACCAGATCGGCTGAGTCAGGCGGAAGAGCGCCGAACATGACGAATGGCGTAGCGAAATCGTTGAAGCTCCACAGGAACATCGTCGTGAACAGCACCTTGTTGACGGGAGCGAGCATGCCCAGCGTGATCTTGCTGAACTGCACCCAGCTGGAGGCGCCGTCGAGCGCCGCTGCCTCATATACATCATTCGGGACCGACTGCAGCGCCGCCATGAGCATCAGAAAGGCGAAGGGCCAGGTCCGCCAGACGTGTGCGGCGAGCATCGCCCAGAACGCGTTGTCTCCGGTCAGCCAGAAGGTGTCCATGCCCGTGACGGCGTTGATCAGCCCGTTGTCCCGCTGGAACATGAAGCTCCAGGTGATCACACCCGCGAACACCGGTAGCGCGTAAGGCACGAGGAAGAAGGCCCGCAAGAACCCTCGGCCGCGGAAGGCCCGCTGCAGCGCGACGGCGCCCGCGATCCCGAGAGTCCACGAGAGTCCCACGGTGAGCACCGTGTAGCCCAGGGTGATCAGAAACGAGTGCAACAGCTCGCGGCCGACGGACGACGCCGTGTCAACCGCCCGCGCATAGTTGTCCAGGCCGACGAACGGGGCTTCCGCCCAGTTGGCCAGATAGCGCTGGACGAGGCCGAAGAAGCTGATGGTGATCCCCGTGAGCATGGGGATCAGGTGGATGAGCAATTCGAACAGGATCGCCGGCGCGATCAGGAAGTAGGGAATCAGCCGAAGTACGGACTTCTTACGGCTCTTACGCTTGGGTAGCGCAGCCGGTAAAGGCGGCTTGGCCTCAACCCGAGGGGGAGCAATTGTCGACATCATTGGCGTAGCTTCTTTCGAGGGAGGGGTACCACGGGGCCGGGATGCAACCCCGTGGTACCCGGTGTCATTTGTCAGCAGCCACGGCGCGCCGTAGGCCGACTACGCAAGCCCCGGCCGTCAGCTCATCTTCTCTTCAGCGGCGGTGAGGGCTGCCCCGATTTCGTCGGCGCCCACCTCGCTGCCACTGACGATCTGACGCAGCAGATCACTGACGGCATTTCCGACATTGGTCTCGTATTCGCCCTCGTTCGCGACCGCCGGAAGGGCCTCAGCCGACTCGGCCAGCACGTTCTGGAACACCTCGTAGTAGGCCGGATCCCCGATCTCAGAAGCGGGAACCGAGTTCACGACCGGCATGGTCCCGTAGGCCTTGTTGATCGCGAGTTGTTCCTCATCGCTGGTGAGGAATTTGATCAGCGCCTTCGCCGAAGCCTGGTTCTGCGAATCCTTGAAAATGCTGATGTTCGTACCCGCGGCGAAGCTCGTCACATTCTCGCCTCCCTTCGGCAAGGGCGACGGAGCGGGGATCGGGACGACGCCGAAGTCATCCGGGGACATGCCGGCGTTCCGCAACACGCCAAGCGCACCGGTCTGACCGAACGCCATCGCGGCTTTACCCGCCGCAAACGCCTGTAGCGCCTCAGTTCCGCTCGTGAACTGGACATCCGACGGGTTGATGTAGCCGTCCTGCCAAAGTTCCGTGAACTGCTGGATGCCCGCGACCTGCTCATCGGTGTCGAACGAAGGCTCGCCCTTCGAGGTGAAGGGCTCAGCCCCGTGCTGTCGGCCGAAGATGAAGGACATGTGCAGGTTCGCGGTATAGGAAGCACCCGGGAACGTGAGACCCCAGACGTCTCCATCCGTCAGCTTGTCGGCCGCGGCCGTCAGCTCGTCCCACGTGGTCGGCGGCTCCAGCCCGGCAGCTGTGAACAGCTCTTTGTTGTAGAACAGCCCGTATGCCTGTGCAAGAAGAGGGATGGCGGTCGGGGCTTCCCCTTCGACACCGGTCGTTTCGAACGACGACTGCAGGAAACGATCCTCACCGCCGAGGTCTTCGAGGGCGGCCTTGTCGAACTCCGTGAACGCTCCGGTGGACTGCAGCGACGACGACCAGGTATTGCCGATGCTCACCACATCAGGGCTCTTGCCGGAGGTGACGGCAGAGGTGATCCGGCCGTACAGATCCTTCCACGCGATCACCTCGACATTCACATGTGTCCCGGTGGCCTTCTCGAACTTCTCGAGTTCGGGCTCCAGAATCGCAAGGTCGGCGTCAAGGCTGGACGACTGGTTCGTGGCCCACCACGTGATCTCCTTGCTCTCCCCCTCCCCTCCGTTGCTACCGCCGTCCTGGGCATTCGGCGCGCAGGCTGTGAGCGCCGAAGTGAGTATCGCTCCCATAGCTGCTGCAGCCATGAGTTTCCGGTAGTTCATCGTCTCGCTTCTCCTTCGAAATCGGGGCGGGCTCGCGCCCGGCTTGCGGGGCTTCGTGGGCGCTCGGCATCGGGAGTCAACTCATCGGGTCGTTGATGATCTAAGCGCTTAAACGTCAGAATAAGCGCTTAGACTCGCAGATGCAAGTGTCTTCTGGTGGCGCTCGCGGCACGGGGTCGCAGCGAGACACCCAGGAGGTGACAACCGCGACCCGGGGAGGTTTGGTGGGAAAGGCGCCCACGATGTACGACGTGGCGGAACGCGCCGGCGTCTCGATAGCGACCGTTTCGTTCGCGTTCTCGAGGCCGGAGAAGATCGCGGCCGCCACTCGGGAGGTTGTGCTGGCGGCGGCGCACGAACTCGGCTACCTTCCGAACGCCGCCGCGCGCGGACTGGCGAAGGGCAGCACCGGCGTACTCGGGTTCTGGTCGTATGACTACGACATGGTCGCCGCGGCCGCCGACCCGACCAGCTTGCAGCGTCCGGTCGCGGACGCCGGGTGGAACTATCCGATCTACGTCGACGAAGTGCAGCGCGGATTCCAGCTGGAGAGTTGGCGGCGCGACTATGCCGTGCTCGTACACGGTGGCCGGACCGAGAACAGCGACGTGCGGATCCGCGAAGCCGCCGCCAGAGTCGATGGGCTGGTCGCGCTTCCCCGAACGGTCTCACGTGGTGCCCTCCACCACCTCGCGCGCAGACTTCCGATCGTGGCCATATCTGAAGCGCCCGATGAGGATGATGTTCTCAGCTACGTGATGACCAACAATTCGAGTGCGATGACGGAGCTGACCGGTCATCTCATCGAACACCATTCGCTGCGCAGGTTGGTCTTCGTCGGTTCGGGAGTCATCGATTTCGATGTGAGGTTCACGGGGTTTCAGGAAGCCCTCCAGCTCCACGGTCTGCCTGTGCCACCCGAGCCACTCGGGGGTTTCGGAGCGGCGCGTATAGCTCACCAGGCGGCCAGCCTCACGAGAGAGCTGATCTTGCAAGACGAGCTCCCCGATGCTGTGGTCTGCGCGACGGATCAGCATGCCCTCGTCGTGATGGACGCCCTCCGCAAGGGCGGGGTGAGGCTCCCCGACGATGTCGCGGTGACGGGCTTTGATGGCCTGCTCGCCGGGGGATACGCCGAACCGGCGCTGACCACGGTGCGCCAACCCATGCAGGAGATGGGCCGCGCCGCCGCGGGGCTGATCATCGACCTGGTCAACGGTCCCTGGTCGGCCTCGGGAACGAGAGTCACTGTCAACTCCGAGCTCCTGATACGCCACAGCTGCGGATGCTGACGCACCTGACGACGACGGCGGAGCGACGGCCGCGGATACACGAAGGCGAACCCTCCATGCGGGACGGATGAACTCAGCGGAGCCGGCGCACATCACTGGGTGAATCCGCGGGTGACTCGCTCGACGCGGGAGCGATGGGCAGCAGTCGGTGCCGGGCGCGGGAACGAACCGCATGGCTTCACCCAGCGGCATTGCGCTCGGACGCGGGGGTATCCTCCAACGGCCTGCCTCGCCTCGACGTCGGAGATGCTTTCGGCGTGCGTCGTCGTGCGCGTGTACGGGAGCTACCAGACCGGCCTGCGGTCTGCGCTTCCGGCTCCCGCCCTGGAGAGCCGTCGCCGTCGTAGTAACCGGCGTACCGATAGCCGTAGTTGGCGGCATCGATCCCTCGGCGGGGCACCTTGTTGAGCACCACACCAAGGACGTGCCCCTTCGCGCGTGCAATGTTGTCCAGAGCTCTCTGCATGAGCTCATACGTCGTCTTGCCAGCGCTGACGACCAACAACACGCCATCGGCCGAGCCGCTGAGAATTGCCGCATCCGCCACAGGAATCGTCGGAGGAGAGTCGACAACGACAACCGAATCCTCCCGTCGGAGCATGTCCAGCAACGAGCGCATCTTCTGAGATCCGAGCATCTCGCTCGGATTGGGGGGCGTTCGGCCGGCCCCGATGATCACCAGACTCTCCGCGCCCTCGACCCGATGAGCCACGTCAGCGATTCCGACGCGGCCGGCGAGGACGTCCGACAACCCCACGTCATTCGGAAATCCGAAGATGCGGTCTTGGACCGGGCGCCGCAGATCCGCATCGATGAGCGCGACTCTTCGCCCCGCTGCCGCGAGACTCATGGCCAGGTTCGCCGCCGTCGTGGACTTGCCGTCCCCAGGAATCGGACTCGTGACGACGATCACTCTCGGCGGATGGTCCACGTCCACGTAGTGCAAGTTGGTGCGCAGCTCACGCATCGCTTCGGCGTGCGCCCTGCTGCCCGCCAGTTGTCCCGCGCCGTCGTAACGAAAGACGGTCCGGTCAGCGACGAGTTCCTTGTCGAGCGGAAGTGTGCCGACCACCGCGATACCGGTGGCCTGCTCGATCTCCTTCACCGTCCTCACACGGCGATCGAACACGCGACGGATCAGCGAATACGCGAGGCCGGCTGCGAATCCGACAAGCGCACCGATCGCGATGTTCAATCGGAGATTGGGTGAGGACTGTGACAAGGGAAGGCGCGCAGAATCTCCTGGGATGAGCGTCGCCGCGCCATCCTCGGTCGAATCCGATTCGAGCGCGTCGATCTCACGTACCATCCCGCGTATCCACGACTCCGCAAGATCGCGTGCGGCCTTGGGCGAGGGGCCATTGGCGGCGACATGGATGATCACCGTGTCCGTCGGGTTGCTGACGTCCACCTGCTGGACGAGGTACTCGGGTGTCACATCGAGAGCGAGCTCTTCGATCGCGGACTCCGCGACCGATCGCCAGGAACCCACATCCAGGTAGGACTTCACCTTCGAGAGAGCCAGCTGGTCACCCGCCAACGCCGCGCCGGCAGTACCGTCCGAGAAGCTCGCTGAAACGTACCCGCTGGCGTTCGCGGTGTACACCGGTGGCAAGACCGCACTCCACGCGATGGCGCCGAAGACGCCAACCAGCGTGGCCAGTGAGATGGCCAGCCAGTGAACACGAAGCATGCGTACGAAGTCACGCAGGTTCACGTGCGTCCTCCATTTCTGTGTATCTGTTCCCGATCGAGCCCCGAGACGGGTTCGTACACTACCTGCGTGAACACCGCCGTCTGGATCGACCGCCTCGGCAGTCGGGTGGTGCCCGACTCGGCAGTGGTCGGGCCAGGGAGGGCGCAGCCGCTCGAGGGGCGTGGCCGCTCCCGGTCGCGTACCCGCACACTGAATCGCAGGGAGAATCACCATGGCCGAACACCTATTGAGCGAGCGGATGATTCGCGTCGGGCATCCGGAATGGCGCATTCGAGAGGACGTGAGCTGGACAAGTCAAACCGGCCGCATCGTGGCGCTAGAGCTCAGCAACGCCGGCGCGTCACCAGTCATTCTTGACGGTTCCGCTGCGGCAATCTGGCAGATCCTCAACGATCTCGGCTCCGCGGCCGAGCCGACGATCTCGCAAGAGGTGATCGCTCGCTTCCACGCGAACCGAAAAGACGTCGAGCGCCCGCTCGCCGACTTCCTCGCGCGCCTCGAGGCCGCTCGCCTGATTGAGCTCGAGGTGCGGTTCACCCCCTGAATCACCCGACACGCATTCTCGATGGCCACGCGATTCACCGCAGGCCCGGGGCACCATCCTCACGCCTCTCGATCCGCCGCGCCCTTCACAATTCATCAATGTGCTCTTCACCAGCCTGCGGACCGAGTGCCCGTCCAGCCCGACTCCACTCGTGCTCGAGCCGACGGCTGCCCGTGTCATCGACCAGCGCTGGACGTTCACGGCGAGCAGAGCGTCGTCTCGAGCCGCACGGTTCGCCCGCTCGCCGTCCCGAGTCAATTCGGCTCGGGCGCGCGCCCCTGCTCCAACCGCGGGCCGGTTGGCTGAGGAGCGCACCTCTGCTCGTTCGCGGCCGACCGAGCCCTGACGGTCCGCCACGAAACCCCCACGAACTGCACCGCAAGCACCACGGACTCCGAGATCAGTACGCCCATCAGGGCGCCATGCCCGCCGAACACGCTTGTCAACAGGACGATCGAGGGAACGCCGAGCACGACCCCCAGCAGCGCGCTCAGAGTCACCACACGCGTCATGCGGAAGGCGACCAAGGCCAAGTTTCCCGTGCCCCTGGACACGCAGACGATGAAGACCAAGAGGCCGAATCCGGCCGCGTACTGCACGTCGAGGGTCGCGGCACCGGAGAACACGGCGGACGAAACGGCCGGGGCAAGAAGGAGAAAGGCGATGCCGGACACCACCCCGATGCTGGCGTTGAGTCCGATAGCCAGCCAAACCCGCCGTTTGCGACTGGAGGCCCCCGAGCGGCCGACCCAGGCCTGCATGGAGTTCGGGACGGATGCCAGCACGGAGAGGCCCATCCTCGAGAGTCGGTCTCCCGCTGCGAATGCCGCCACCGTGGTGGGAGAGAGCAGTCCCGTCAAGGGGACAGGGACAGCGATGTAGGCCGCACTCAGAATGCGGGCTGCCACGATTCCGCGTTGAGTCAACAACGTGTGCCGCGTCCGTCGCCAGCTTTGACGCGAGAAGTAGGTCCATCGAACTCGTTGATGCCAGAGCGCCAGGATCGGTGCGAGGATTCCGGGAAGAAGTATCCCGACCAGCGGATAGACAACGGCCGGACCGCCGTTCAAGATCCAGACGCTGGCGGCCGTGATGAGCACGATCCGGGCGCAGCCCTCCGTGAGGAGAAGCGCTGTGGCGTCGTTCCGACCGATGAAGTACCACGCTGCCGTCAAGCCGAGGCTGGCCGTCGCGATCGCCGAGGCGGCCGCGAGTGCTGGATCAGCGGGCGTCATGGCGGCGGCGGTTGCTCCACCGAGAAGACTCGCCGGGAGGAAGACCAGTGCCTTCGTGCACGTTGCGAGCGCCAAGTACTCGCGCGCGCTATCGCGAGTCGCTCTCGAGACGCGCTGCGGGCCGGTCAGACCCCATCCGAGTTCGACGAGCACCCCCATCGTGAGACCGATCGCCTGGCCAACGGCAATTGCAGCCCAAGCGCGCGCGCCATGCTCGGCAGTGACTACCGGCAACGCCAGCAGGGGGCTCAGCACGCCGACCAGGCTGACCAGCGTGAAAGTCGAAAGCTTGCGCATCGGCACACCGTAGGGCGCTTCGACGCTGTCGGTCCGGGAGAGGCCGCCGCCGACCGCAGAGGGGCCCGAGGGTGAATCTCGCCGCGCTTCTGCTGATCCTCCTGCTGTCGGCGGCGGTTCTGATCGGGCGCCCCGAACGCGCCATAACGCGGTCCCTCATCGGGACGATTCTCATCACGACGGCCGTTCCTCTCTACGCGGCGCCGCCGTGGCTGATCGGCGTCGCCATGATCGCCTGTGTCTGCTGGATGGGGATGGCAATGCTGCTTGATCCCGACGGAACTGGAGCGGCTCCGGCCTCGATCGGCGTAGTACTGCTCATCGGCTGCGACGTTGTGAGTCGGGTTCGAGGCGCCGGCCCAGAGCTGGCCCTCTACAACGTCGCCCTCGGGGCCGTGCTGCTCATGGCGTCCGTCGCGGCTTCGAGTGTCTCCGCCCGCTGGGGCACGACGCCGATCTTGAAGGCGTTCGCGCTCATGCTGCCCGTCCACCTGGCGATCTCGATTGCGGAGCAGACCGGAGCAGTATCCACCGTATGGCCCCGCGCGACATGGATAGATGAGATCGCGAATCGCCCCCAGACCATTTTGACATTTCTCGAGGGCCGTTCGATGAGCACGCTCGGCCACCCCATCTTGCTTGCGGTCGCGGCCGGGATCGGCGTCATCTCTGCCATCCTGTTGGCGCACAGGACGCGAAAACGAAGCTACTACCTGCTGGCAGCTATCGGCCTCGCAGCCCTGGCTCTTTCCGGAACGCGGAGCATTCTGGCGTCGCTGGCGATTGTTGGACTATACGCGCTCGTGCGTAAAGCGAACTTCTTGATTCGAGCGCTGATTCTGGGGCTTGCATTTGTGATGTGGATATACGCTGACGGCCTCGACATCCTTCAAGGCGCTACGTCGAAGGAAGTGCTCGAGTCCACGTCTTTCACGCACCGGGCGAGTGTCCTCGAGGGCGTAGGCCCATATTTGGCGCAGAGCAGTCCGGGATCGATACTGTGGGGTACTGGCGCCAATGGTTACGTGCGGCTGTTCACCTCGGGAGTTTTCGGCGGAGGAGACGGCCTGGTGTTCTTCGATAACCAATTGGTTCGCACCTTCGTCGTCGGTGGCATCCTCGGCACGATCGCTCTTGTCGCCGCGGTGCTCATCTCATTCCTCGCCGGGTCGACGGAATCGCGGGCTCTGATCCTCTTCATGTTGCCACTCTTCTTCAGCTTCGACGTCCTGACCTGGCAATCGAGCTTCCTCTATCTGGTCGTGGCCCTTTCGATCGTTCCGAGTGTCCGGGCAGCGCGGTCAGATGCGCTCGGCGTGCGCGGCAGGACTGCGGGCGCAGCGACGACGCGCAGGGAGTTCCGAGCTGTATGAGAATCCTGTTCGTCACACCGGATCTGAGCAGCAACTCGCTAGGTCGCACGCTAGTCCTAGATCAGCTTGCGCATCATCTGGGCTGGTCTACGCGGGTCGTCTCGACGCGCGGTGAAAGCATATGGAAGCCGCTCAGGGGAACACAGTTCGGATCCGCCTGTGAACTTGTTTCAGAAGGACGGACACCGAACCGAATCGACGAGCTGGTACGGAGAGCCGACCTCGTGATAGCGGTGAAACCTCTCGACGAGTCGCTCCTCGTGGCCTCTCGTGTCGTAGGACGAGTTCCAAGACCGCTACTTCTCGACATCGACGATCCCGACTTGAGCGCAGCCCTCTCACTCGGCCAACCGCTGCGGGCGGCGTACAAATGGAGTCGAAGACCACGCGCGATGCTCCGCCTGCTGAGGCTTCAACGAGTGGCGGCTCGGGTTCCCGTCATGGTGAGCAATCCTGTGCTTCACACGCATCATGGGGGCGTCATCGTCCCTCACGCTCGCGTAGATCAAGGCTGGGGCCTCCCCCATTCGACGACCTCGCCTGCGGTGGCTTTCGTGGGAACCAATCGGGCTCATAAGGGAGTGGCCGAACTCAGAAGGGCCATCGAATACGTCAGGCAAGAGCACGACTACACCCTCACCGTGACGGACACTCCCCCGGCAGACGCAAGACCATGGGAGAGGTGGGTCGGAAACACGACATTCGACGAGGGTGTCAAGCTGGTGCAGAAGTCCGATGTCGTGATGCTCCCCAGCCGAGACACTCCATACGTCCACGGACAACTGCCTGTCAAACTGATCGACGCCATGCTCGCCGGGCGTGCCATCGGGGTGTCCGGAATTGCGCCCCTTCCCTGGGCGGTCGGTGATGCCGCTCTGCAATTGACCCCGGGAAGCACTCAGTCAATCGTGGATGCTCTGCGCGTCTTCGCCGATCCGACGGTGAGGGCGTCTTTCGGTGAACGTGCTCGTCGCCGGGCGAGAGAGATGTTCACCATCTCGAGCGTCGCCCCCGTCTTCGAAGCCGTGGTTCTCCACACCGTGCGCGAGTTCACAGGAAAGGGGGAAAGCTGAGTGCGCGTCACTTTTGTCGACCACAGTAGTGAGATGGGTGGCGGCCAGCTCGGCCTGGCCCGGTATTTGAGCGTGCACTCGCGCCACGAGCGAGCGCTTCTGGTCTTCAACGATGGGCCGCTGGCTGAGATCGCGCGAGAACGCTCCATCCCAGTATCCGTCATTGGTGGCGGCGATAGTTGGCGAAGTCACCTCGCAAGGGTTGCACCGCTGCGAACGGCAGTCGCCGACCTGCGCCCGCAGCTTGTGTTAGCGAACAGTCTGACGTCGGCGAATGTGCTCGGACTCGCACGGGTGCCGCGTACGCCCTTCGTGGCGTATCTGCGCGAGGACCTATCTCGCGCAAACATCAGCGGAGCCAAGAGGCCGGCCATGATGTTCGGGACGCTACAGCGATTTGATGGATTCTTCGCCAACAGCCGCTACACCGCGTCCACCATCCCATGGAATCTGCGACACAAGATTGCGCAGGTCGTCTACCCGATCAGTGGCGTGATGGCCTGTGCCCCAAGATCGGCCTCGCCCGAGAGGAGCGCCATACGCGTGCTCTCGCTGAGTCGCTTGGATGCTTGGAAGGGACTGGACGTTCTTGTCGAAGCTGCCCGTAGGGTCGCCGCCAGCGGATTGGGCGATCGGTTCGAGTTCATCATCGCAGGCGGCTCTGTCCACGCGGACCCGGCGTATGGGCGTCGGCTGAGAGAGGTCGCCGCGTCCAGCGGCGCACGGATCTCGTTCACCGGGCATGTCGATGACGTCGATTCTTTGATCCGCGAATGCCACGTGCTGGCGCTTTGCTCCACACGCCCGGAGCCTTTCGGTCAGGTCGTCGTTCAGGCGATGTCGCACGGTCTGCTCGTCATATCTTCACGGGGTGGCGGCCCAGAGGAGCTACTCGCGCCGACGAACTCTGGCATACTGGTTCGCCCGAATGATCCATCATCGCTGGCCGATGCATTCATCCGGTGTGTTCATGAAGACGCGCTGATCGATGAATATGGCGCCCGCGCGGCATCGGCTGCGGCCAGCTTCGCTGACGACAGAACCATCATGGCGCTGGAAGTAGCGATCGAGAAGATGGTGCGCGCACTGGCGCCCACATGAGGTCGTTGGTCGTCTACGGTGTGGAGCCGGCTTCCGAGACCGATGACCCACTCTGCATCGCCTGGCGAATAAGCCCGTCAACGATCGCGGCCGAACTCTCCCACGAGTATCGGCGAGCGTTCGCGGCGCCGAGGGCGGCTAACCGCTCCCGCAAACCCGCATCATGGGCGAGCGTCCTCAACGCGAGCGCGATGTCGGCTACGTCCAACGGATCGACGAAATGGGCGCTGCGTTCGAGGGTCTCGCGAAGAGCCGGAATATTCGCGGCTATGACAGGCGAACCGCACTTCTGGGCTTCCAGGGGCGGAATTCCGAACCCCTCGTAGAGCGACGGAAATACGAAGGACAACGCACCCTGATAGAGATCTACCAGCGTCTCGTCGGACACGCTGCCCATGAGCCTGACCCCAGGAGTGTTGAGGTCGACGTCTATCCGCGCGAATGCTTTCGCCTGCCCCCCGACGATCCGCAGATCAGTCGCGCTTGCGACACCGCTCTGACGGTACGCACGGACGAGTCCACCGAAATTCTTGTGCGCATTCAAGGACGACACCGCCAGGAAGTAGGGACGCGCCGCCGCGCCGCGTGCGGGACCGCTGGAACGTGCCTTGAACCCGGATCCCACAGCGTTGGGGACCACGAAGATCTTCGCCGCATCCACTCCAAAATGGCGCGAAATCTCATTCCGCGAAAATTCGCTCACGGTGACGACGGCGAGGCAGTTCTGCAACATATGCGGCACGATAGCCCGATAGACGGCGCGTGTTTTCGCCGAGAAGCTCTCTGGATGCCGCACGTAAGTGATGTCGTGATGTGTCACGATCTGGTTCTTGTAGTAGGCAGGGCCAGTGCTCCCCAGGCTCACCAGAAGCGGCTCTCCAGCACGCTTCAGGTACGCCGGAAGCTCTGTCTGCTCCCAGAGGTGTCCCCCGCTGACACCCACGACCCGCAGTTCTGCGCCTCGGGGCGGCTCGATGGCGAGCTTCGCTCTGGGGACGAGAAGGGTGAGATCATCGCGCCGGGACATCAGTGCTTTGGAGATCTCGAGGGCGAACCGCTGGACGCCGGTCAGAGGCTGGGTGAGGAATCGCCCATTCAGGAAGATGCGATCCATACCACGGCTCCCCTCTGGTCAGCGGAGCGCGTAGCGGACGCCGGATCTTCTCGTCTCCCGGGTGAAGTGTCTTCTCGTGCTGCAAGGGTTCGGCGCTCCGCGAGCCGGCGCCATCGCGGTGCCGGCGGTCGGACATGGCTGCTTGCAGGTGGGCGGACATGATGAGCGTTCATGACCGAGCTCTATCCGGCAAAGGGTCTTGCCTCGCCGCCGAGGAGCGCCCGGGATCGACGACCTCGGCGCTGTGACGCACGATCCGCATGCGGATCGACGTGAAACGCCACTGATGCGGCAACTCGCTGACGACGATTGCCATGATCGCCCTCGGCAGTGCCTTGAGCCCGCGCTTGAGGCGAGCCATACGAGCGCGCCGCATCTCGACAACTCCGCCGGAGAGAGAGGGATGGTCCAGGATGAGATCGCGATCACTGGGCCACAGCGCTTCTCGGACGACGCCGAGTCGATTGGCTCGCGGCGCTGCACGGAGCGCATGAAGCCATCGATAGGTTCCGCTCGCGCCGGACGCGACAAGCCCGCGCCACTGGGTCAACTCCGGCGAATCGCGTTCCCACTCGGGGGCGGGAACGCTCACACCGAGATCGTTCAATACGCGCCCGAGCGTCGAAACGCAGCCGACAAGTCGGCTGAGAAGACCCAGATCGGCGACTTCCGCGGAGCTGAGGCGAGCCTGATCGATCAACTCACGAAGTTCCAGCGCGTGCCTGGGTTGTGCAGACACCCCCCTCAGCGAGTGCAGCGCAAGAATGAGAATGGCGGCATTACGGTCGGGGACCTGACACCACACCTTCCCCAGCTCGATTTCGGATCGTCGCGACCACAGCGTCTCGAACACGTTCTCGGGCGGCGCCAGGAAGCCCGGGTAGTGCCGATGTAGATCGAGATCACACGGCCAGTTCTCGCGAACGAAGTTGCGTGAGTGGGTCGAGAGCAGCTGCGTTGCGGCTGTGTACTCGCGCTCGACCCATCCGGCGTTCGTTGCCACCGCCACGAACTCATCCCACTTCTTGGGATCCACCAACACGTCGATGTCGGTCGACGGACGCGGCGAGCGGAGAGAGTACTCAGCGAGCGCGGGACCTTTGAGAAAAAGGATTCGAATGCCATGCGCGTCCGCCAGCCACTGACACCACGCGTGACCGAGTTCTACGGCCTCTCCGATCAGAATTCGACCTACTGTGAAGTCCGCGTCGCCGGGAGCCGATGCACGCGCCTCAAGAGGATCTGCCATGCCCCGCCCCAGAGCCCCATCGCGCCCGGGGAACCGACTCCGCGGAGTACGAAGCAGGAATGCCCCAGACGGCCTCGAGTGCCTGTCGCTGCCCACTGGCCGTATTCGTGCGCAGAAGACGATCCCACTTCGCGAGATTTCCCTCGGCCCACGAGTGGAACGCTTCGGGGCTTCTCGCAGCGTGCAGCATCTCGCCCAACCCCTGCTCAATCGTGAGATCGCGAGGAATCTCGCCATACGCGTCGATCGCATGCACCAAGGCCGGGAGGCCCGTATTGTGCGCATCCAGCAAAGCGATGGGAAAGCCTTCCCAGCTGGCTGTGTGGACATAGACGTCGAGTGAGGCTATCTGCTGTTGCAGTTGCCTGCCGGACAGCCAGCCCGTCACGCGCACATCGTTCTCGAACACGTATGAGTGGGCGGAGTCTCCTCCGCCAATCCAGGATGCTTTTACATCCGCCACGATCATCCGCATGTCGGCTACAAGCCGATCGAAGCGGGCGGGATCCTTCTGAGGCGACAGGCGACCGATAGTCCCGACTCGTAGTGTGCCGCCTCGCCAGACCGTTCCTCTCTCGCGCTTCGGCACCGACCCGACATTCGGGACGTACTGCACCTTCCCGTGCAGGGATCGAATATTCTCCGCTCGCGTGAGCTCACCCGGACCGCACGCAGCCAGAACATCGACGTTCCAACCCAGCAGTTCTTCCGCAACGCGGACCGCCATCCGCTGGACCGCTCCGAGATCTCGACGTTCGTAGGCGAAACAGTGCGGCGAATACACCAGGCGAGGTGAGCCTCTCGAGGCCGCCAGCCGCATGTACGCGCCGGGGTAACTGGAATGCGCATGAATCACATCGGGGCGAAACGCGCTGGCCACTTCTCGAACCCGGCGCACGCGTCTGAGATGACCGAACCCCAAGTCGAACTTTTCCGCATCTGCATGGAGAAAGGGGCCGCCGGCAAGGCCATCACGCGGGAACGGCGTCAATATCGCATGTTCGATTCCCGGCGGCGAGTTCGCGATGTACGAGATCACCGCCGCAGGAACCCCACCAGTATCACGGTCAACGATGTGGAGAATCTTGGGGCTCGTCATCAGCGCGCCGTCTCTCCCGGTGCCATGACTACTCTGAACGTGCGGAGCAGGATCCCGATGTCGCCCGTGAGCGACCAGTTCTCTACGTAGTAGAGGTCGAGCCGAAGAGCATCCTCCCAACTGAGGGATGAGCGGCCGCTGACCTGCCATAGCCCGCTCATGCCTGGCTTCACAATGAGCCGACGGCGGGCAGCCTGGTCGTAGAGCGCCACCTCCCCCTCACGCTGCGGCCTGGGCCCGACCAGGCTCATATCTCCCGCTAAGACATTGATGAGCTGAGGGAGTTCATCCAGCGAGAATTTCCGGAGGATCCGTCCAAGAGGCGTCACTCTCGGGTCACCAGCGGGCTTGAAAAGCGGCGTATCACCACCGCCTTGCTCGGCCAGGATGCGTTGCAGATGCCGATCGGCCCCGTCGACCATGGACCGGAACTTGATCATCCGGAATGGCTTCCCGTAGAGCCCGATCCGCTGCTGGTGGAAGAAGATGGGCCGTCCACCAGAAATCACGACGGCGCAGGCGATGACGGCGATCACGGGAGCAAGAAGCACTAACAGCGACGCGGAGACGATCATGTCGAATCCGCGTTTGAGCCGCGCGTGCCTCCGCGAGTACCCCGGGATCTCGACATGCACGAGCGAAAGGCCTGCGACTGGCTGACTCCGCACCCGCGTAGCCACCACGTCGATGATGTTCGGCGCCATGATGAACTGCATGCCGGTTCCTTCGAGTTCCCAGCAGAGGCGCCGAATATCCAGCGCGGTCAGACCGCTCTCGCCAGACACGATCACGGTGGTTGCTTCTGACTTCTGGAGGGCACCCGGTATATCGTTCAAGCTCCCCACGATCGGAAGCGCAGAATCACCCTCGCCATCGGGATCATCAACGCTGCACGCCCCCACCACGCGGTACCCCGCTTCGGGAAGGCGATGAAGTTCCGCGGCGATTCGTCGATTTGCTTCGTCTGGGCCGACGAGCATGACACGCGCGATCATGCGGCCACGCTTCCGCTCCGCCTTCAACCACAGCCGCCATAGTCTTCTGTTGATCAGCAGCAGGACGACGCCGAGAGGCAAGCTGATAAGGATATAGCCGCGCGATATTTCCAGACCGCAGAGATATGAAACCATCGCTATGACGCCAAATACGCGCAATGTGCAGTCGACGATGATCCGGTACTCGTGAGGTCCGTACCCCAATATGGATGCTGCGCGGCTCCTGAGAGCGACGAGGCCTGCTAACCAACCGGCCGCACAGACTATTGACACGGTGGTGTAGTCGAGGAACGAGGCGCCGAAGACCGTGACGTCCCCTATTCCCAGCCACGCAAACTGGGTACCGAAGATGGTCCCAACGATGATCATCGTGTCGCTGACGGCGAGGCGGCGCGCGTACTCGGCCTGCCACGCCGGATCATCCACGCCACGAGTGAGGGAGCGATTCGGCGCTGGCGACGTCGCATGCCATGTGGACGCGACGCTGTCCGGATATGCACTCACGCTGCCTCCAGCCCGATTGACGCTCTCGATGGATAACCAGCCGGGGGTTGGTTCAGGGAAACCCCCACCCCGTTGTGCGGCCCGCTTGGTTGATCTGTTCCGTTGGCATCAACTAGACCGGAGGCCCGTCGTGTCACGCGGTGCGGCTCCCGAACGGACGCCGCCCACGAGAGGGTGAGGAGGACGGGTGATAGGGGGCCTTCGTCGGCAGCTCTCTCAGCGTCGACGCGCGGTCACACGAGTGCGAGGTGCGCTGCGGGCCGGGACGGAGGCGCAGAGAGATCTGAGCGGAGGAGCCGTCTGACGGTTTCGGGTTCATCCGCGACGTCACCCTGCGGCGAACTCAAGCATCACCTTGCACCTGGTGAGCGAAGCCTTGGCATCGAACTGAATGGGCCTCGCCTGACCGCTCGTCGGCAGCAGAAGGGCTACAACGCTTCGCAGCACGGTGACCACCCGCTCGACTCGGGTTCGGTGAAGCCCGTGCGCATTTCCGGCGCGACTGAGCCGATCTCCCAGAGGGACCGCCGAGGGATTGATCTCCCGCACTCACTTCGCGCGGCACAACGCCTCAGCTCGCCACGTCCTCTGCACTCTGCGCCGCTTCCCTCGGAACATCCAGCGGGAGTGGATCGCAGTCGCACCCCCTGGGGGTGCCCGTCCTGCTGCCTCGAGTGACGATCTCGCTCAGCGGCGGCGCCGAGGGCGCCGAGTCCGGTCACGAAGCTCGTATCGACGGCGAGTCGCCTCCGTCGAGTAGTCCCCAGGCGTGCGCCGCGCGAATTGCTTCAGCCCGGTCAGACACGCCGAGCTTCCTGTATACGCTTCGAAGCTGCGTCTTTACGGTGTTCGGAGAAACGACGAGTGAGCTTGCAACGTCGGCGATCGTCGTGCGCAACTGGAGGCGGCGAAGCACAACCATCTCACGCTGGGTCAGTCTCGGGACGGTCACCGAAGCGGCGAACAGGGAAGCGCGTGCACCGACCCGTGCGCGAAGGTCATCCGACATCAGCGGAAACAGGATGCTCCGATCGTCGGGACCCACGGTTGACCAGGGGCTGATCGTACCCGTCGTCTGCGTGACTGATTCGGCGCGCTCAAGTGCGCGCCTCGCCGCTGCTTCGTTGTTGAGCCGCAGACTGGCGACCGCCTGCACGATCAGACAGCTGAGGGTGGACCGGGGCGACAGGCCATTCCTCGACGTCCAGCGAAGGCTGAAGACATATGCTTCATGGTCTCTGCCCGTGAACAAGAGGGAGAGTGCGATAGCGCCGGCCGTCGCGTCTGAAGGGCCGAACGGCCCATTGAACAGTTGGCTGGCACGAGGCGCCTGGCGCAGCGCTATAAGAGCCTCCGCCCGGGCAGAAAGTCGGTAGGCCGAAAAGTAGTGAGAGGCGGAGACACCGCCGAACTGAGCGTTGAAGTCCCGAAGACCAGCGTGCGCGTCGGCCGGGTGTCCGAACAGCAGGTGCAGACGAGCACTGATGCCGGCAGCGATGGGCCAGTACTCCGGGTGAACCGCCCTACCTCTCAGCTCGCCAACTATCCCGAAGCTCGGCGCGTCGCTTTCAAGATTGGCTAACGCGGCAGCAATTCTTGCCGGCTCGCCCCACGGTGACCGGATCCATGCGTTGTCGTGCTGCGAACCGATCTCCTCCAAGAGTGATTGACCGCGACTCGTGTGCCCTTCGAGAAGCAGCATAAGCGCGTGCAAACCGCGCGCCTGTGTTGCCTGTGCTTCGTTCTTGGCCGCTCGGCTGGCGAGCCCGAGGGCCACCCCGGCCTCTCTTTCCTGGCCTGATTGCACATGCGATAGGCCGGCCTCGATGTACGCATCCGCGCGAACCGCTGCAGGTACGGTGTCCCCCGCCGACTTCGCCGCGTCAACAAGGGCCACCGACGCCTCCGCCGCCAACCCGAACCGCCCCGCGGCACGTAGCAACCGCACCCGAGCGCGATCTTGAAGCGGCGCACTCGGCCTCACCGGCTTGGTGTCTTGCATCCTGAGAAGTACTCCGGCTGCCCGTTCCGCCGCATCCGGGGCAGCAAACGTATAGTCGTCCAGAAAATACAGTCGTGACGAGCGCAGGAGAGAGTCGTGACCGGAGTCGCGGAGTCTTCCCAGCAGGGCCGAGAACGCCGCAGGATCCGTACGCCAAGCGAACGGAGCCTGCTCGTCGAGAATCGATAGCGCAGCGTCCCAGTCATTCGAATCAACAGCCACCTGGAGAGCGAGCAGACCCTCCTCACGCTCCGCGAGGTGGCGAGCAACCGCGCTCCCTACGAGCGCAGCTTCATTTCGTCGAGTCAGGCGAACGTCGCGCATCCACTTCGACCGGAACGGTTCGGCAAGGTGCATCCTGGTCGAGCTGGGCCAGACGAGCCCCGCCCCTTCCAGCTCCGCCACAATGTCGGAGCTGCGGACCAGCGAGGTGCCTACGACGGCATCCACGATGCCCGGTGTGAAGAACGGCGCGACGGCCATGAGTTTGACATCGTCCATGAGCGGGCCAGGCAAGGCCTGTAGGGCGGCCGACGTGAATGCCTCGACCATCGATTCAGCGAGTGTGGTCGCGTCCTCTGCAGATCCTAGGTCCATCCTCTCGAGCCGCAAGTACGTCGCCGCGAGCTGCACGACGGCGGGCCATCCGAAGGTGCGGGCAGCCAGCACTCCCCGCGCTTCGGCCGAGAAGCCGACTCCATTGCGGGAAAGTGTCTCGCCGCACTCCTCAGTCGAGAGCAGCAGAGCGCCCGGGTCGAGCACATGTGTATCGAAGTGAAGTCCCACCATCGGATCTTCGAGAGAAGTCCGCTGTCGCGTGGCTACCACCAGCGTCAACGCTGGATCCTCATGAAGATGACCCAACAGCAACTCACTGAGCCAAGGACGACTACGTTCATCGTAGTTGTCGAGGAGAAGCGCGTGCTTGTTCTCCGGGGCGTGGGCCAGTTCACTGAGATCGCGGGCGACATCAGCCTCTACGCATGTGTCGGCATCAACCAGTCGCAGCGCCAACGACGCTTCGTGAGCGTTCTGCTCCACGAACTGCAGCAGAAGAGAACTCTTTCCCGTCCCGGTTGGACCCCGTACGATCAAGATTTGATTGTTCAGTCCATCGACCATCAGTTGAAGTGCCTCAGTGCGGCGCGCCCAGAATCGACTCGGCTGCTTCCTGGTGCTTCGGCTGATGCCATTAGGGCGAATCGTCACTGTCCCATCACCTCCCAAGGTCATCGGTGGAACTCGAACTAACCAGGGCCGTGCCCAGCGAGACAATCCAACTAACCCTCGGCATGCTCCACCCCCGTGCCGATCGAATTCGGCGCCTCACCCGGCGGGTTAGCCCGCACCACGTGCGGCACCTCTCGTCGATCCGAATGTTCGCCAATCAGCTGCCGGCGCGAGCGCGAGAATCGCGCGTCGGTGTTCGCGCGCCAACGCCCGTGGTAGCTGGAGGCAGAGGAGATCGCGCTCATCGAGCTGTGGACCGACGTGGTGGATGGCGTTACCAAGCCCAACGACAAGGATCTAAAGCTCATTCGGGCCCCCAGGAAAGAGATGTTCGCTCAGGGCCGAGTGACGAACCGGGCGAGCCGTTCTCCACCCCGCCCTTGCAGCTCTCCGGTGCCGGGCGAACGTTCGAGGCGGACTGGCGCCGTGGGTGCTGTGAGTCCAGCATCACTTGCGCAAACTGTCGACGATCACCAAGCAGCATCGGGTGTGCCGCGGTGTCTTAGCCGTCGGGATCGACTCAGACACGGACCGGTGCGTCACGCATTCGGGTGCGTGCAGAATTGGGCGCAAGCTGGTCGCGGGCCGCGCTGGCAACGCGGTTCACGATCAGTCTAAGCGCTTAAATTGAGGTTAGACGATCCCTCTACCAAGCACAAGTGAATGACGGTGCTTCACCCGTACGACCCGTCTTCGTATGTCGTCTGGCCGGGTTGTCGAGCGTCGGGTGCGCGGCGCAGCGCCTCTCGCATAGCGCGGTGTGACGGGAATCCGGCCAACACTGCCACCTTGCCCGAATCGGCGATTCGGGTTGTCGACGATTGACGGAGCATCCGCAGGGCAAGATTCACTCGCTCGTCCCGGAGACGCCGGTAAGGGCGCTCACCGCGCGCCGCGAACGACTTAGAGAGGTATCGCCTCGAGACCCCGAGGTGGTCGGCCAGGTTCTGGACCGTGAAGTTCACGTCTCCGGCCTGCTGACGAATCAATCGGCACGCGTCCTCATAGAGCTCATCCAATCGCCCACCGGAGCCCGCCGCTGAAACCCCGATCTGCGCATCCGTCAGAAGGGCGAAGGCCGCGCTTTCTAGCGCGTCCTCGATCATCGGGAATGACGTGCGAGAAGGATCAACCGCGGCATTCATCACTGCATTCGTGAGCGACGTGAAGACCGACCACGAGGGGGCAGCAGCTTCGCGATCGACGATTCTGCTCATGTCCTTATCCAGCCAACCCGGGTGCATCACCCTCGTAAGCACCTCGACGCGTGCTGTCGGCTTGTGGGAGATCAGCCTCATCTGCGCGGAAGTCGGGAATACCGCCGTTGAGTACGGCCGCAGCACATGGGTTGCTTGTTGACCGATCGACAGCTGGGCATCACCCTCCACCTGGAGCACGAGACCCGCCCCAGCTCCGGCACCAGAGCTGGCGCCGTTGAACACCAGCGTCATCGGTGTGTGCCAGATGCGACGAATCGTGATCCTTGGCGTAGACAACTCATCCACGTACAGGCGGAGGGTGGCGCTCCGACTCGCAGTGACCGACCACCCGCGCTCAGCCAGCCAGCGGATCGCCTCAGCATCGAACAAGTCGAGCTGAGTCTCCATCGAGTGCGACCGCACCGAGCGACGCGTTCGAGGCATGAGATCCCACCTCCAAGAGAGCGACCGATTGAACCGGCTCGGACCGATTTCCGCTGCGACCTGACCCGGGGTCGGCGATGTGCCTGCCATGCAAGCAGCGCTGATCCTCGAACCGCTTGCTCCGTCGACGAAGATCACCCGTATATGCGCGTGATTCACCTCGACTCTGGGACGTGCTCGACCAGCATCACGAACTCACGGCGGGCCGCAAGCGCGGCACCGGGGCGACGTGATCATCACGATGCTGACCTACGCTCGCCGAACAAGAGACCGCCGACGACGCGCAAATTCCGAAGCAAACGGATGAAATCGCGGGTGAATTCGACGGGCAGGTGACCCCGGAGCATAAGCCGGTGAGAATCCACTTCTCCCCACGCATCCGCCCCCACAGTCGGCGCGCGGCGGCCTCTCGCGGTGGGCCAAGCCGCACTCTTCACCCGGCGTCTTGGAAGGTACGGTTCGTCCCTGGAGGGAAGCCCGCTCTCTACCCTGAGGTCCCAATCGGACGGCAGCCAGTTCGCGATCACCCGGCGCGGAGGCTGGGCGCAAGACGCGCTCGTTCCAGACGCGACGTACATGCGCGCGCTGAGGTGCCGCACACAGCTCGACATCGAGGAGGCACCACATGACCCCGAAAGACCCAAACGCCCCGGCTTCGACGACTCGTCGGCCATCTGGAGGATCCACGACGGAGGATTCGGCCGTGAGACGCGGCTCCCCGGATGCACCCGCTCCAGTGAAGCTTCGCTCCCGCCACGTCACGATGATCACTCTCGGTGGAATCATCGGGGCGAGCTTGTTCGTGGGCTCTGCCAACATCATCAGGTCCACCGGGCCGGCAGCGATCGTGTCGTATCTCATCGGCGGCCTGTTCGTGTTCCTGGCGATGAGGATGCTGGGTGAAATGGCGGCCGCGAGGCCGACAGTGGGCTCGTTCATGGAGTACGCCCGTGTTGGTCTCGGGAACTGGGCTGCGTACCTGGTCGGCTGGTTGTACTGGTACTTCTGGGTGGGCGTGATCGCCTACGAGGCGGTCGTCGGCGGCGGGATGATCGCCGCCTGGTTCCCTGCCATCCCAGACTGGGCGGGCTCTCTCTTCCTCCTGGCGGTGTTTGTCGCGACCAACCTCATCTCGGTTCGCACCTTCGGCGAAACCGAGTTCTGGCTCGCCAGCATCAAGGTCATCGCCATCGTGGTCTTCCTCGTTGTCGGCGTGCTTTTCGTGCTCGGTCTCTGGCCAAGCGCCGAGTTCTCGGTGCACAACCTCTGGGCGCACGGTGGCTTCGCACCGAACGGCACCGGCGTCGTTCTCTCGAGCGTCGCGCTCGTGCTGTTCTCCTACTTCGGCACTGAGATCGCGGTGATGGCGGCAGCTGAATCAGAGAATCCCGCCAAGGGCATCCGCCAAGCTTCGGGCACGGTCATCTGGCGCGTGCTGCTCTTCTACGTCGGCGCCATCTTCGTGATCGTGACTGCTGTCCCCTGGAACCAGCTGCCCGACCCCGCCGTCATCGCCCCCTTCAGCTATGTGTTCTCGCTGTTCGGCGTTCCCGGCGCCGAAGTGATCATGAGCATCGTGATCTTCACGGCGGTGATCTCGGTTCTGAACTCAGGCACCTACTCGGCCTCCCGCATGTTCGCCGCGCTCTCCGAACAGCACCTCGCACCTGCCATCGCAGCCAAGCGAACACGAAACGGCGTCCCGGTCTTCGCCGTTTTCGCATCGACGGTGGGGGGCCTCATCGCGACGCTCGTGAACTTCATCGCTCCCAGTTCGGGTATCTACGATTTCATTATGAACTCCACCGGCCTGGTGGCTTTGTTCGTGTACGTCTTCATCGCCGTCACGCAATGGCGAACGCGCCTGAAGATGAGCGAGGAGGAGCGAGCCGGTCTCAAGTTGAAGGTCTGGTTCTTTCCATGGCTCAACGTCGTCGTTGTCCTAGGCGCACTCGGCATCGTCGGGATCATGATGACGACGGAGAGCGGTCGAACGCAGGTCTGGACGAGCCTGATCGCGACCGCGGCGCTTGTTCTGTTCTGGCCGTTGGTGCGGAAGAAGATTGCGCTCAAGCAGCGAGAAGAGGCTGAAATGCACGCGCCGGATCCGAGCACCGATCCCCGCCAGTAGTACGCCCTCACCTTGCAACCTCATCCTCGGCGCCCACACTGGCTTGTTCGATGATGGCCGCGTCGGAACACGCCACGTCGGCGTGTTCCGACGTGGTGGCTAGCGAGAGTGGGACGGCAACTGGCGAGTCCGAAGCTGCGCGTCCCGGGTTCTTATGCACGTGTCAGTTGGGGAAGGTCGTCTATCCGGCACAGTATCGCGACGAGGTCCCTATGGCGGTGCGAAGTTGGTTGCGCCGACTATGAGAACACCATGAAGCTGTACGCGATGGCACAGACTCCTATCACCGCGCCGACGATGAGCAGCCAAGCCGTGACCTTCAGCAGCAGGAGCAGCCGACCCAAGTCGGTCAGGTGGGGCCAGCGTTGATCCAGCTTGCGAAGCTCTCGGCGCGTCAGCGGCCGCGGGTCGAGGCCGCCGGGGGTGTTCAGGTTCTGGGTCAAGGGGAGGATCCTCGATGCGTGCGGAAGTTGGCGTTCATGAACACGTGAACCAGAAGACCTGCGGATCTGAGCCATAACCTCCAGTCATCGTGTGCAGCTCGATCCGGCACTTGGGATCCGCGGTGGCGGCATCTGGCAGCCAGAAGCCGAGGTTTCCAGTGATACTGGCGTTGGGTTCGAGTTCGGTCGGATGGAACTCGGCGGGCATTCTCGTGAGAAAGCGGCCCACTTCGCGATGCGAGACGTCCCAGCCCCCCGCGTGGAGAATCACCTCGAACTGCCCGGGTGTTGCGGCCTCGTCGCTGAGGTTGACGAATGTGATCGGCAGGAGCGCCCACCCGTAGTCTTCCGGCAGTGGGGCGGGGGCTACGTTTGCCGCCAATATCTCATCCCTCTGCGCCCACGCCACGGCACCGAGCTCGATCTTCCATCGACCCGCGAGCGCGGGCGCGCCGATCGGGAGTGACTGCAAGCGCACGACGCCGGAATCCGCGCCACGCGTGGCCGCAGGCGCTGGAGCATCAATCGCGCCGGCGGCAGATCCCGCGGCGCACGCCGGCAAGCTCGGGGCCGCGAGAAGCAACAAGGCTGCCGCGGTGAGAGGACGGGCGTGGAGCAGGGCCCGTCGGCGATGTCGCCGCTCGCCGGTGCTGCGCCTCCCCCGGGCCCGAGCGGAGCCGGGCTCGCGGTCCCAGCTGGTCACCGACTCCGCGTCGATCTCGAATCGCATGGAGATGCCGGCCGTTGTCCTGATCGGCGGGCTTGTCACCACGCCCTTGGTAGGTACCACCGTCCTCCTATCGGCCGGGCGCAATTGTGCATTTTGGAGGACGTGACGGCACCAATGGGTTGGATACATGCCCACCTAGCCTCGGAGCGTTGCATCACACTGTCGAGCGCGTGTCGACGTTCTCCGCGGCTCGAATTCGCCCTGCCCCGATTAGACCACCCCACTGTCGCAACCGGCACTTTGTCCAGAGTTTCTGCCCCAGAATCCACCCCGAATATCACCCGATAGGGGCAATTCTCGCGGTGTGGTCTCATTTGGGCACATGCACGTGGGTTCAGGCTGCTGAGGAGGGGTGGGCCGCCTGAAGCGGTGAGCGCTCACCGCAGAAGATCTGGGAGGAGCCAGACGGCTATCGCCGGGCCCGCGAACGCAGCAGTGCCACGACTGCGAACGCGACAACGCCGATACCCGCCCACAACGTCCGGCCGGTGCAGCCGGTGGGGACTTCGTTTGCCTGAGGCGTCAGGGGGCGGGGTGCGATTGCACTAGGAGGGGGTGCAGGCGCAGTCCCGGTGGGTCGCGCACGCGTAGGTAGGCGTCGACAGGACACCTCGCGTGGTGTGCCGGCGCGTGAGCTTGTCGACCGGAGTCGGCGCACCGCCGGATCCGGCACTAGGTGAGGGTCAGATGGAGCGATCGTGAGCCCCTGCAACGGCCCGCCCCGGACAATGCGAGGTATGCGCTAAGTGCTCGCCGACCAGACTCAGGCCCCGTCAGTCACGCGCCGACCATCGACCCGGTCCCCTTTGGCAGCATCGCGTTGAGCGCGGCCTCCAGTCGTATTGCTCGGGCTCTGGTGCACATCGTCGCCGGGAGAGACTGAGATCTCGCGAAGCCGCGATATTCAGCGTCCAATTGGTACAGGAGAAACCAGTCGGCCGACACTCCGCCGGTCCAGGCACCGGCATACGTGAGCGCGACGAAGGTTTCCAGATCGTCCAGCACGACATGATGTGTTCGCAAGTGACCGCGGACGCACAACACCCGATGGTCGATCCACGCACGCACGCGAAATGCGAGCGCTCCGATGGTCAGTGAAGTCAAGAGCACGACGAGCACCCAAAGTTGATGGTCAGCCACATATGCCGGCAGAAGAACGATCGTGACCAGAAGGAACTGCAGCCATGATGCCCACCGCTGTGCATTGCCGATCGCACGCAGGTCGCGCGCGAGTGAACGACGCATGTCAAATCTCACGAGCGACCCTTCCCGCGCCAAACGGCATACCAGTTTGCGAATGCTAGCCATGCCATGGCTTCTGGCAGGCAATCCCTTGACGTTCTCATCTGCGTGGGTCAGAGCCCGCCTCCGCCGCCGTCACCCGCCATCGGCCCGATTCTCTGCTCCCTACCGAGCCGAGCGACGCCATACGGGGTATGCAGCAGGAAACGCGGGCCTCCTGCATAGTCGGGGGCATTTTCATCCCGCACATCACCCGAACCCGACAACGCCGTCGAGGCTCGAGGCGTCAGTTCCAGGAAGAGGGGGCACCCGAACCATGAACCCAGCGGTTGGGTGCCCCCGGCGGGTCGGCCCTGGGGAGGAATCACGGACCCGCACTAGAAGAGTTGGATGCCAGCCTCCCCCCGGATTGTGGCACCCAACTCGCGAACGCCTCTCGGCGTTCTCGGCGTTGGGGTGTCGCCGTACTTCGATTGGACCACGCGCGGACGCGAAGCCAGCGCCGACGACCGGTTCTCGCGCCCAAATTCACCCGCCCTCCACCCGATGCTGAGGCGGCGCAGTGGCGCGGACCTGTCGGCCTAAGCACGATCGCCGGCGCGGTCGGGCCTGAAGCGACCGCCACCAGTGAACTGCGCAGACGGCGCACCTGAAGCGGTCACCAGCTCGCCGAGCACGGAGAACGCGACCTCCCGATATGACAGGTGTGCAACCGCTGAACGCGTTGCCCGACGACCGTGTCGCTGCTGTCTGCCCCAGCCAGCAAGGTCGATATCGCACCCGGAGCGTGTTCGTGGTCGCCGGGCTGCTCGAAGGAAAAAGCGGCCAGGCGGATTGGATTGGGAACACCAGGTCACGGGTTTGCGAACAAATGCACCGATCTGTGCACCGTGAATATTGCAGAAGTGATGTAGTCGAGCCACGCATTTCTCGAGGAATTGCGCAAGGAAGGGACTACACCATGACCGAGCAGAACGACTTCGACTCGACTACCTCCTCGGCAGGTGAGGTCGAGGTAGCCAACGAGACACGTGGCCTCCCCCGGCGTACGGTACTGGCTGGCGCGGCTTGGGCGGTTCCAGCGATCATCGTCGCCACGGCAGCCCCGGCTGCTGCGGCCTCACTAACTCCCACTCTCACATTCACGAATGGCCCGTTCGCCACCGACGCCTGCAGCCTGATCACGCCCACGCTGCAGGCCACCACCGACGGCACCACGCCCGCTGTTGGCGAACTGATCACCGTCACGCCCCCCGAGGGGTTCACCTGGTCCGACGGTTCCACCAGCAGTCGCACCTTCACAACCGACGGAAGCGGCCAAGTCACCCTCGACGGACTCCAGGCGGTCTACTACGACGACACCTTCACACTCACCGCCACCTCCACCGGCGCGACCGCCAGCACCTCGATAACCGTTGACGCGAACGGCACCGCCCACCAGTACAACGCCACCTCACTGACGTACCTGGACCACCCGTCAATCCCCACCGGGTCCGTCGCCGTCGGCGGCGGCTTCTTCCTCACCCCGACCGGAACCCTCATGCTCAACGACGGCACGGTGGTCGCCAACAACGTGGACAACGCCATCGGCGACTTCGAATCCGGGACCACCTACGTCACGTACGTGGACAGCACCGGCGCCCACCAGTACAACGCCACCTCACTGACGTACCTGGACCACCCGTCAATCCCCACCGGGTCCGTCGCCGTCGGCGGCGGCTTCTTCCTCACCCCGACCGGAACCCTCATGCTCAACGACGGCACCATCGTCGCGAACAACGTCGACAACGCCATCGGCACCTTCGAATCCGGGACCACCTACGTCACCTACGTGGACAGCACCGGCGCCCACCAGTACAACGCCACCTCACTGACGTACCTGGACCACCCGTCAATCCCCACCGGGTCCGTCGCCGTCGGCGGCGGCTTCTTCCTCACCCCGACGGGAACCCTCATGCTCAACGACGGCACGGTGGTCGCGAACAACGTCGACAACGCCATCGGCACCTTCGAATCCGGGACCACCTACGTCACCTACGTGGACAGCACCGGCGCCCACCAGTACAACGCCACCTCACTGACGTACCTGGACCACCCGTCAATCCCCACCGGGTCCGTCGCCGTCGGCGGCGGCTTCTTCCTCACCCCGACCGGAACTCTCATGCTCAACAACGGCACCATCGTCGCCAACAACGTCGACACCGCGATCGGCGACTTCGAATCCGGCTTCACCTACGTGACCTATACGACCACCGGCTGCTGACCCAACCCGACCAGGCGACCTCTGTCAACACACGTACTGACCGCCGCGAGAATACTCGCGGCGGTCAGTTCGTTGTGCAAAGGCAAAGGAATCTGCCCACCATCCGGCCCCAACAACGTTGCAGGCGCGTCATGGCTCTCCAACAAGTGAGACAGATCCGTGTCCCTCGTAGACCGTCCCACCGCCCGTGCGGGGCTGCCCACGCGTCGATGTAGCTGGTGGCGCTTACCTGTGGCCCTCGCGTCTCCGAATGGCGGTTGCCGGCACCGAGGAGGAGGTCCTCAGCAATCTCGCCGCTCCCGCGAGCCGAGCTAGTCCGGTTCCACTAAGTTCCGCACGAACTAGGAACCTCTGCGACAACACGATCGTGCTCGACGATGCCGATCCAGCGGTCGGCGACGAGCGACCACACCTCGCGAAGCTCGGCCTCGCGATCGCGCATCGGTCCGACAACCTCGTCGATGGAAAGCCCGACGGCCTCGAGGTCCTCGCTGCCGGACAGCGCCCAATCGGCCACCGTCGAGGCGAGCGCCTCGAGGTGGAACTGCACGCCCCACGCGGAGCGGCCGACGCGGAACGCCTGGTTCGCGCAGCGGTCGCTCTCGCACAGCGAGACGGATCCCTCGGGCAGTTCGTGCACCTCAAGGAAGTGCCACTGCATGGCCTCGAGCGAGGACGGAAGCCCGTCGAGGAGCGGGTCGCCGACCGAGGCATCCGTCAATCGGAGTTGGCAGAGCCCGACCTCAGCGGCAGAACGCACCGGACCGACGGTGCCGCCCGCGACGACCGCGAGCAGCTGAGCGCCGAGGCAGATGCCGAGCAGCGGCACCTCCCGGTCGAGGCTTGCACGCATGACGGCGCGCACGCCCGGCAGCCAGTCAGCCGTGTCGTCGTCCTGAGGCCCCGGAGTGCCGCCCAGCACGACGACTCCGTCATAGCCCTCCGTCGAGGACGGCACGGCGCGACCGACCTCGGGGCCGACGATGTCGACCTCGATGCCGGCGGACGACATCCGTTCGCCGACGAGCCCGATCCCGGCGTTTGCCTCGTGTTCGATGACGAGGACGCGTGCCATCTTCAGAGCCTCCCGGCTTCAATGATCTTGTGCAGGAATGCCTGCGTGCGATCCTCGGCGGGGGCCGAGAATATCTGCTCGGGCGGCCCCTGCTCGAGCACGACGCCCTCGTGCAGGAACGCGACCGAATCGGCCACCTCCCGGGCGAACGACATCTCGTGCGTCGCCATCAGGATCGTAAGGCCGTCGCGCGCGAGGTCGCGAACGATGTTCAGTACCTCCGCAACGAGCTCAGGGTCGAGCGCCGAGGTTATCTCGTCGAGCAGCAGCACCTCGGGGTTCATCGCGAGCGCGCGAACGATCGCGACGCGCTGCTGCTGACCGCCCGAGAGCTGATCGGGGAAGGCGTCGCGCTTGTGGCCGAGCCCGACCCGCTCGAGCAGCGCGTGCGCCTGCCGCTCGGCCTCAGCGTGCGGCAGGCCGAGCACTCGGATCGGGGCGAGCGTGACATTCTCGAGCACACTCATGTGCGGGAACAGGTTGTAGCTCTGGAACACGATCCCCACCCGCCGGCGGAGCGCGTTGAGGTCGACGCCCTCGCCCGAGACGACTTCGCCATCGAGGCGGACGTCGCCAGTCGAGATCGTCTCGAGGCCGTTGACGCAGCGCAGCAGCGTCGACTTGCCGCAGCCCGACGCTCCGATCAGGCAAATCACCTGGTGGCGCTCGACAACGAGGCTGATGCCCCGCAGGACGCGGTGTTCGCCGTACGACTTCTCGATGGCGTTCAGTTCGAGGAAGGCCACGGCTCAGCCCTTCGCCCGCAGTTTTCGGGCGTCACGCTCGATGAGCCGGTCGACGAACCGCGTCTGCGGAATGGTGATGATGATGAACAGGATGGCGACGAGAGTGACCGATGACAGATTGAAGTAGTTGCTCGCGTAGATCTTGGCCTGGGTGAACGCGTCGACCGTACCGATGATCGTCACGAGAGCCGTGTCCTTCTGGAGCCCGATGAAATCATTGAGGAGCGGCGGCATGACCCGGCGCACCGCCTGCGGAACGACCACGAAACGCATCGTCTTGCCGTAGCTCAGGCCGAGCGACCGGGACGCCGCAACCTGCGACCAGTGCACGCCCTCGATGCCCGAGCGGTACACCTCGGCGACATACGCGCCGTAGGTGAGGGAAAGCGCGAGCACTGCGGCCCACAGTGGGCTCAGATTGCTGAAGAACGGAACCTGCGCGAGCGGCAGACCGAAGCCGACGAGGTAGATGACGATGATGGACGGGATCGCGCGGAACACGTCAACGTAGACGGTCGCGAGCCAGCGGATCGGTCGGCCCGCCGTGCCCGGCACAAGCCGGGCGAGCGCGATGAGAAGACCCCAGACGAGCACCAAGATCTCGGCGAGCACCGCTATCTGGATGTTCTGCCAGAACCCGACGGCGACGTCACCAAGGCTCTGCCACATGAACTCGGCGCCGAAGAAGGTTGTTTGCACGGCGTGATCATTCGCGAGGAGGAACAGTGCGAAGAACGCCGCGAAGAGCACCGGGAGGCAGGTGCCCATCGCGAGCCACGCGGCGTGGGTCGCCCGATGCCGGGCGGCGCGGCCGGTGACGGTGTCGCCGTCGGCGAATGCGCGCCGGCTCACGGCCCGTTCGCGCATGCCACGGACGAGGGGTACGAAGGACCAGATCGCGACGCTGACGACGCCGAGCATCGCCCCGCCGAGCGCCCATTGCCACGGGCCAGGGATCGCGACGGCGAAGGTGAGCCAGGCGGCCCATCCTGCGATCGCCGTCGTGAGCAGGCTCAGCAGGCCTGCCGCGAAGAGCACCGCCTTGGAGCGGTCAGCGTCGGCGGGTCCGGGGAGGCGGCTCGGCGGCGCGAGAGGTGCGGTCGCGCTCGTCATCCAGCGTTCCAGACGGGGATGGTGGCGGGATCGACGCCGTAGGCGTCGGTGAGGTAGACGGCGCTCAGCCGGGCGAGAGTGCCGTCGGCCTCGAGGTCGGCGAGGATCTTGTTGATGATCGCGGTGTTCGGCGAGTTCTTCGGCAGCATGACGCCGTAGTCCTCATCGGTCTCGATCTGCGCGACGACCTTCAGCTTGCCGTTCGACTGCGCGGCGGCACCGAGCACGATGCTGAGGTCCTGGATGCCGGCGTCGATATTGCCCGCGGCGACGGCGGCCTGCATCTCGGCGTCGCCGGGGAACACCGCGGGCGCCTGCGCGGGGGAAATGACGTCGTCGACGAGGATCTGGCCGACGGTACCCTGCTTGACGCCGAGCTTTGCGTCGGCGAGGCCCGACTCCTGGAGTTCCGAGTCGGCGGGCGCAAGCACGCCCGCGGTCGACTGGAAATACGGGTCGGAGAAGTCCATGACCTCGCGACGCTCGTTGGTGATCGTGATCTGATTGAGCGAGAGGTCCATGTCGCCCGCCTTGCCGGCGACCAGCCCGTCGAACGAAGACATGACAAGGCGCACGTCGTCGATGCCAGCGCGGTGCGCGATGTTTACGAGCAGGCAGAAGTCGAAGCCGCTGCGGATGTCGTCGACCGTGTCGCCGTTGTACCAGCCGGGGCTCGGCAGATCGGCCTTCATGAGGAGCACGCCCGCTTCCAGCGTGTCGAGAGTGTAATCGCCCTTCTCGCCGGTGACCTCGCAGTCCCCGTACGAAGCGGGCAGGCCATCGGCGCGGGCGGTGCCTCGCGCGGGCGCCGCGCAGCCGGCAAGCAGCAGTAGGGCGGACGCCGCGAGCGCGGTCGCGGTGAGGGCACGGAAATGCGTCATGGGAAGTCCTGTCGCCGGAGTGAAAGGAAACAGCGAGGAACCACAATCGTCTGAGGTTCGGTTGCTGGTGTTCGTGCCGATTAGACCACCCAGCGAGGGCGCGACCACCGCCTATCGCCCCGCCCGGCAGCCAAATTCACCCGCGGATAACCCCAATCGCATCTATCCCATCCGCCCTACGTAAACCCTCATACCAGAGAGCGTCGAGGCTGCCGTGGGATGAGACAGGGGGTGAACTCGGGTCCATTTCGAGCGCACTGGAGCCGGTCCGGCCGTACCCTGGCCTTCCCTTTTCACCGCACGGAGCCGTCGGCTATTGCATGGGCGAGTGAGCCGTCAAAGAGCCGATGAGACGCAGGTTCGCCCGCGTTACTCGCCGGGGGACCCGGCGTGCACGGGCGCCGGCTCCCGCATCATCCAGCGACTGGAGGCCGCTATGCCGCAGGAACTCCCTAGCGAGTCTGCTGAGGACGAGGTGGTTCTGCTCGACGAGTCGGGCACGCCGATCGGACGGGCGCCGAAGAGCGCTGCGCACGGCCCAGAGACGGCGCTGCACCTAGCCTTCTCCTGTCACGTGGTCACTCCCGGCGGCCAATTGCTCGTAACCCGTCGTGCCATTTCCAAGCGGACCTGGCCGGGGGTGTGGACCAACTCGTTCTGCGGGCACCCGAAGCCCGCTGAGCCACTGCTGCACGCTGTGCGCCGGCGCGCCGATCATGAGTTGGGGCTCGAGCTCGAGTCGATCGAGCTCGCGTTGCCGCTCTTCCGCTACCGGGCGACCGATGCCGGCGGCCTTGTTGAGAACGAGGTGTGCCCGGTCTACGTCGCAGTAGCCTCGAGCGAACCCGAGCCGAATCCATGCGAGGTCGCCGAGTACCGGTGGGTAGAGCCCCAGGCGCTTGCGACCGCCGTCGGCGCCGCGCCGTGGGCGTTTAGCCCCTGGCTAGTCCTGCAGGCCCGGGAACTGGATCTGTTCCGTGCTTGAACGGCGCAGCCCCGCGGCGGGCTGCGAGCTTCCCGGGCTGCGGGCCAAGGCCGCCCAGCGGAGAACCCCCGAAGCTGGCTCGGTGAGCGTGAGTTCGGCTCGCACAGCGTGGCTTCGGTCGCGACGGCCGGCTCTCCGCCACCATCTCGTCGAAATTTGGCCAACTCTCATCGACGCTAGAGCGCGGATCGACCGACCACCGGTTGCGTGGGAGAGAAGATGCATGAGATAGCGGTCGCCGTGATCGTGAGCCGCGGCCAGGTGCTGCTGGCGCATCGAAGCCCCGATCGCGAATGGTATCCGGATTGCTGGGCTCTGATCGGTGGACACATCGAGGCTGGCGAGTCTCCCGAAGAGACCATCACCCGCGAGTGCAGAGAGGAACTCACCATCCAGATCGCCAAGCCATGCCGCGTGGAGTTCGATTTCGCTGATTCGGCTGTGGTGTTGCACACGTTTCTCGTCGACCAATGGAGCGGCGACCCGTCAAATGCGGCACCCCACGAGCACGACGCGCTGACATGGTTCGATGCCAGCTCCCTTCTGGAGCTTCGTCTGGCGCACCCCGGGCTGGGGGTATGGCTCGCAAACCTGTTGGCGGCAGCGAGCGAGTAGAGGACGAAGGATCGGACGTCGAGGCCGGCCCCTTGGTACGAAACCAACTCAGCGCCAGCCGGTCATCGCCCCACCGCGGCCCAGAGCAGCAGGGCGACGAACGCCCAGAACGGCAAAACTGCCAGCAGGCCGAACATCATCCCCCGCAATAGTGCGGGACTGCCATCTTCCGGAGCCTCGACTCCCGTCCCCGGTGACTGCTCAGCGCAGTCGAGGCGAAGCCTCATGTCGGTGATGCGCACTGTGCCTTCCTTCCACGCCGACTTCTGACCGGCTGTCAGCGCGAAGCCCATCTAGAGTCCCGGTTCGGCCCTGCGAGTGCCTCGGAAGAAGCCCGGCGATCTCCATACGGAGGTCGATCGGATGCCGTCGTTCGGGGATGGCTCCTGCCAGATTCGTGACAAGAGCCATCCCCGAACAGGCCGTGTCAGTCGCGCGCCTGGCGGTGTCGGCGGAGCGCCAGCAGGCCCACCCCGAGCAAGAGGCCCGCCAGAAGGAGGCTCCCACCAACCGCCACACCGGTCTGCGCGAGCCCGCCGATAGGCGGCTTCGATGCAGGCGTCGGAAGAGGAACGGACGACGCCGGCACGAGCGCGTCGTCCGTGTCGGTGACCGTCTCACCCTTCGGATCCACACCCGTGACCTGCGCCGTGTTCTCGACACTGCCGGCATCCACGTCCGCCGGGGTCACCACATAGGTGGCAGTACAGACCAGCTGCGCACCCGGCGCCAGCACTGCCGGCGCCGCCGGGTCACACGTCACCGCGGACACCGAACCCGAACCCGTGAACCCGGTTTCGGAAATGGTGACATCGGTCAGCGTCGTGGTGCCCGTGTTCGTCGCCGTGAACGTGTACGTGACCGTGTCATCAGCGACCAACTCCGTCGCATCAGCATCCTTGACCAGCTCGATCGCCGACACCCCATCCGTCGGCACGAAGTTCTCGTCCGTCGGCGGCTCAGGCTCCGTCACACCCGGCGGCACGACCACCGACCCCGTCGCGACATTGGTCACCCCACCGGCATCCACATCCGCCTGGGTGATCACATACGGACCATTCGCAGCACACGTCACCGACTCACCCGGCGCCAGCACCGACGGATCACACGTCACCGTGATCCCGAACGCCGCGAGCAGGCTGTCATCTACGGCCACATCCGTGAGCGTCACCGTCCCGGTGTTCGACACCAGGAACGAATACGCCACCTCGTCACCGACATCAGTGATCCCGCTGCTGTTGACATCGGCCACCTGCGACGACTTCACCAGCGTGTACGCAGCCGCCCGGTCAGCCGGAACGAAGGCATCATCCGTGTCGGTGACCGTGTCACCCTTCGGATCCACACCCGTCACCTGCGCGGTGTTCTCGACACTGCCGGCATCCACATCGGCCTGGCTGACGACGTACGTCGCGGTGCACACCAGCTGCGCACCCGGAGCCAGCACCGCCGGCGCCGCCGGGTCACACGTCAACGCCGAGATCGAACCCGAACCCGTGAATCCGGTCTCGGAGATGGTCACATCGGTGAGGGTCGTGTTGCCCGTGTTCGTCGCTGTGAACGTGTATGTGATCGTGTCGTCAGCCACGAACTCCGTCGCATCGACGTCCTTGACCAACTCGATCGCCGGCACCCGATCCGTCGGCACGATGGTACTGCTCGGATTCGACTCGACCTCGGTTCCGCGCCGAGTGGTGCCGGTGGCGGTGGCGGTGTTCTCCACCTGGCCGGCATCCACATCCGCCTGGGTGATCACATAGGGGTCATCGGCAACACACGTCACGGACTCACCCGGTGCCAGCACCGACGGATCACACGTCACCGTGATCCCGAACCCTCCGAGCAGGCTGTCATCCACCGCCACATCCGTCAGCGTCACATTTCCGGTGTTCGACACCAGGAACGAATACGCCACCTCATCACCGACATCGGTGATCCCGTTGCCGTTGACATCGGCCACCTGCGACGACTTCAGCAGCGTCGTCAGCGGATTCTGAGGCCCCTCGACGAACCGGCTGGAGGTCGCCGTCACCGCGTTGCCCTGCGGATCCAAGCTGCTGACGAGGGCCGTGTTGTCGAGCCTTCCCGAGTCGACATCAGCCTGGGTGACCACATAGGTGGCGGTACAGCTCATGACTTCCCCCGGAGCCAGGGTCGCCGGGTCGGCAGGATTGCAGTCGCCGATCACCGGCGGAGTGCCCGTGCCGGTGAAGACGTTTTCGGAGATCTCCACTTCGGTCAGGGTCGTATTGCCGACGTTCGTCGTCGTGAACGTGTAGGTGATGGTGTCACCGACGACGAGCTGGGACTTGTCGGCTTGCTTGACCAGCCTGATCGCCGACGCCTGGTCGGTAGGCAGATAGTTCTGATCGGACTGCGGCTCGGCAGCCGGAACGCCCGGCGGCACGGTCACCGAGCCCGTCGCGACGTTCGTCACGCCACCGGCATCCACATCCGCCTGGGTGATCACGTACGGGCCATCGGCGACACACGTCACCGACTCGCCCGGCGCCAGCACCGAAGGGTCACACGTCACCGCGACTCCCACCCCGGCGAGCAGGCTGTCATCCACGGCCACATCCGTCAGCGTCACCGTCCCGGTGTTCGACACCAGGAACGAATACGCCACCTCATCACCCATATCGGTGATGCCGTTCTTGTTGACATCGGTCTCCGCGGCGCTCTTCGCCAGCGTGTACGACGCCGCTGCCGGCGGCGGGCCGCTGTCCACCTCCGCGGCCTGAGCCGGCGCGGCCCCCATCGCGGCCGAACCCGCGGCAAGGAGCACCGTCGTCACCGCCGTCGCAAGCAGAGCCCTGAGATTCCCTCGCCCATGCGCCGTCTCACGCCCGCGCATTCGATGGCGACCCCTATTGATCGACCCCCCGCTAGTGGTCATTTGCTGCCTGTTCGGCATCCGCCTCTCCATCCATAAGTAGTCCCCCCCCGACATCGCCGAAATTGACCACGCCGAATCCTGCCTATATGGGCGCCCAGGAATGAGCCAGCCAGCCGGTCGCATTTCACCCGTGAGTTCATCCGCTTCACGAGGTGCGAATTATGTAGCGCCATGCGGGCGAATGCCTTTGCCACCTCCCCCGCTCATGAGTGCGATGGTGACGTACCTACTCCCCGCCAACCACACGTGGCACGCATTCTTCGCCGGCGCCGGCCGAAATGGCGATATCGCTGAACGCGACATGCTCTTTTGCGCCGGGTTGCAATTCATATGCGGCGTCAGCAGAGGCAAGCACCCGATGGGACGTGCTTTCGATGAGGTTGACGGTCACCAAGTACCGCAACGTCCCGTCGGTGGCGTTGGAGAGATCGCCTTCAGCGGCCCATGTGCCGTTCTCGTCCGGTTCACAGACGAAGTCGGTGAGCGCTCCGATGGTGCCGCGGGGATCGTGCAGGTCACCGGTCTCACCACTCACGCGGGTGCGGGCGGCGGCATCGGATGCGGGCGTCGTCGACTCCGGCGCAGACCCGACCATGCTGCATCCCGAAATCACGAGGCTGCTCAAGCCTGCGAGCGAAGCGACCACCAATGCCTGACGTGCCCGTCGTCGAACGCGCCCCCGTCCAGCGTGGCCAGAGGCCGCGTGGGCATCCCGCGCGACAGGGTCACGTGTTGTCACGGCCAGCAACCGCGTATTGATAGGCATCCGATACTCCTGCGACCTTCGGCCCGTCCCCCGGGCGTGCGCGCTGGGTGCAACCATCCCCTGCCGGAGGGTTGCACCCAGCTGTCGAACGCCGCCGGGACGTTCTCGGCACTGGGGGCTGCCGTGTCCCGATTGGAGCACGCATATGGCCAGGCCGGGACAAAGTCCGGAGATTTCGTCATGGATTTCACCCCGCGCATCGCCCAAACTGCTGCGGCGCGGTCTCCGGCCGGCCTGGGAACGATGGACCCGATGGATGATCTTTGGCGAGACAGGAGCACTTGCGGAGGTGAACTGCGGGGTGCAATTGCCGGGAGATCGTCGCTCCGATTCGGGCCTGTGCCGCATACGATCTAGCGGCTCTATGCCAGACGGAATGAGTGACACAGCGTGCGCTTCTCGCGACAGGCGACCGCTGTCTCCTGCACAGGAAGCGACCGTATGCCTTCGCACCAGAACACTCACGTGAAGGCCGTGCGTGCTGACATTCAAGGCCTTCGAGCCCTGGCGGTACTTGCCGTGTGCGGCGATCACTTGTTCGAGTGGCCAGCGGGCGGATTCGTCGGGGTGGACATCTTCTTCGTGGTCTCGGGGTTCCTGATCACGGGGATACTCGTCCGCGAGTGGAGCAAGACCGGGCACACTTCTTTCACGGGCTTCTACCGCCGCCGGGCGCGGCGAATCCTGCCGGCTGCGCTGGTCACGGTCGGCGTGACGGTCGCGGTCTCGTTCGCGCTCTTCCCGACGTCCAAGGCGCAGAGTGTGCTGTGGGACGGCATCGCCGCGACCCTCTTCGGTGCGAACATCCGATTCTCAGCGACCGGCACAGACTATTTCGCGCAGGGCACACCCAGCCCGCTGCAGCATTTCTGGTCGTTGAGCGTCGAGGAGCAGTTCTACTTCGTCTGGCCGTGGCTCATGCTCGCGGTCCTCTATGTCGGAACGCGGGTGGCGAAAAGTTCGAGCGCGACCGCGACCCGCATCGCCGGGGCGATCATGATCGGCGGGGTGATCGCGTCATTCGTGTGGGCACTATCGGAGTCCGAGCACCACGCGACGATCGCGTACTTCTCGACCTTCACGAGGGCATGGGAGCTCGGTATCGGCGCGGCGCTGGCCATCTTCGGTTTCGTCTTCGCAAGGCTGCCGATGCCCGCCCGCATCATGATGGCGTGGGCGGGAATCGCGATCATGGTCGGGTCGATGTTCGTGATCGACTCATCGTCGACGTTCCCGGCCCCCTGGGCGTTGCTGCCGGTGGCCGGGGCTGCGATGGCGCTCGCCTCCGGTGTCGGCACCGAAGCCCGTGGGAACGTCCTCCTGACCAACCCGGTGTCCCGCTACATCGGCGACATCTCGTACTCGCTGTACCTCTGGCACTGGCCGGTCATCATCCTCGGGCTGAGCATGTTCCCCGAGGCAGGTGTTCCCTACTATCTGGGCGCCAGCATCGTCGGCATCATCCTCGCCGTCGCCTCATACGAACTGATCGAGAAGCCGCTCAACGGGTCGCCGCTGTTCTCTCGGCACCGGTCCAGGGCTGAGCGATCGCACGCTTGGTATCTGTGGCGCGAGCACCATGGGCAACGGGTCAGGATCGTGTTCCTGACCGTCTGCATGCCCGCTTGCATCGGGGTCGTCGCGCTGATCATGGTGTTCCCTCCCGGGGAGGTCTCCGCCGAGGAGATCGCAGCCGACCAGGAACTGCAGGATGCGCTGGCGGCCCAAGCGTCCGGCGACGAGAACGCGTACCAGCCGACCGACGAGATCAACCAGGGCGTGTACGAAGCGACGCTCGCGGGATCATGGCCGGCCACCCTCACCCCGTCGATCGACACCGCAGAATCCGAGGGGCAACCGCAGGAGGCTTCCCTGCCCTGTGCGCTCACCACGGAGAGAAACGACGAGTGCAGCTTCGGCGACCCCGCGGATCCCGGCATCCTCGTCTACGGAGACTCGCTCGGCATCACCCTGCTGCCCACCGTGCGCGCAGCGTACGGAGGCGACCATTACATCCGTGGGCTGACCAAATCCGCGTGCGCGGTCACCGCGCTGGACGTCGACTGGCGCGGCGAGACCAAACAAGAAGAAGACTGCATGCGGCATCGCGACGCCGTCATCGCGATCACCGCCACGATGCGCCCCGACATCGTGTTCGTCATACAGAACTATGCGTGGGCTGAACGGCTCAGTTCTGGGGCGACCGGAAAAGAAGCCGCGACGGAATGGACCGCTGCCTCCACGACGCTGTACGACGAACTCATCGCTGCCGGTGCGGGCCAGGTCGTGCTCGTCTCCCCACCGCCTGAGGGCAAGAAGATCACCGAGTGCGCCACCACCGGGGCATCCCCCGCGGCATGCATGTCTGCACCGCCCGGCTCATGGCAATGGGTCCACGACGCCGAGACTACGACCGGACTGCCGTACCTCGATGAAACAGACTGGTTCTGCGCCAACGGCCGATGCCCCATCTTCAACGGCGACATCCTGATCCGCCGGGACTGGGTACACCCCACACCCCAGTACGCCGAACTCATTGCGGCCGCCTGGCGCCAGCGCGCTGACCGAGTCATCGCTCTCGCGCAATGACAGCGGCCAGCAGTTCACCGTTCGGGGGAAACGGAAGCTGGGTGCAACCATCCCCGCCAGGAGGATTGCACCCAGCGGTCGAACGTCTCTGGACGTTCTCGGCGCTAGGCGCTGCCGTGGCCCCATTAGAGCACGCTCACCAGAGCAGCTCGGACGAACCCCCGGGTTTCGGCACGTAATTCACCCCGGGAGTCGCCCCAACCCGACGCCATGCCGCCCCGCCTGCATCAGGTGTCCGGCGCGCGAAACAGCGCCCGAACGCTCGAGCACCGGCCCGCTCGTTCCGGTCGTTCAGACGGACTGCCGCAGGACAGGTGGGCACGCCACGAGGTAGGGGCGGGCGGCATCGTGAGTCTCCGATCCGAGCAGGATGCGCACGGCTGCCGCACCGAGCTCGTAGTGCGGCAGGGCGACGGTCGAGAGCGGGGGGCGAAGGTGCGCCGCGATGACATCCTGGTTGTCGAAGCCCATGACCGCGATGTCGTCCGGGATCCGGAGTTCTCGCTCGCGGAGTCCGTCGTACAGGCCCATCGCCACTCGATCGTTGTGACAGAACACGGCTGTCGCCTGCGCCTCGATGATCTCCCCGGTGGCCGCGTAGCCGCCCTCCTGCTCAGGAGCGGCGAGGAAGACCAAGGCCGGGTCGAAAGGGAGATCGGCCGCCTCGAGCGCGGTGCGGTATCCGGCGAGCCGCCCCGTCTGGGCGGGCGAAGGCGTCGTCGTGTTGATGAACGCGATGCGGCGGTGACCGGCGGCGATCAGCTCTTCGGTCGCGAGGCGGCCGCCCTGTTCCTCATCCGGAACGACGGTCGCAAGGCCGCTGGCCGGCGCGTAGCAATCGACGAGCACGGTGTCGGTTTCCTTCAGCGCCTGGGGAACCGTGATCTCGTGGTGGTACCAGCTCGAGTAGAGAACGCCGTGCACCTGGTGCTCGAGCATCATCGCGATGGCGTCGTCCTCGGCGGCCGGGTTGCCGCCGGTGTCCGCGACGAGAAGCACATAACCGTGCCGCCACGCCTCGTCCTGCGCGCCGTGGATGATCTGTCCGGCGAACGGCGTGGTCGCGATCGCGTCCGACACGAGCCCGATGAAGCGGGAGGTTCCTTGAGAGAGCGTCTTCGCCAGCGCGTTCGGCCGGTAGCCGAGCGCGACCACGGCTTCTTGCACGCGTCGTCGGGCGTCGGTGCCGATCCGCGCGCCCGGCTTGTCGTTGACGACATGCGACACCGTGGCCACTGAGACGCCGGCCGCCTTTGCCACGTCGCGCATCGTCACCGCCGATCCGGCCCTGCCGTGCTCGGGCATCCTCACCCCTTCGTCGCTCCGCTCTCGAGTCCGTAGATCATCGCCTTGTTCAGGACCAGGAACACGAGCAGCAACGGAGTCACTGTGACGCAGACCGCCGCGAACGTGGCCGTCCAGTCGGTGTTCCCCATCGCTCCGATGTAGTTTTGCAGACCCAGCGGGATCGTCTTCAATCCGTCCGACAGTACGAAGGTGTTCGCGAAGATGAAATCGTTCCAGATGAAGATGCTGTTCACGAGCACCACGGTGACGATGGTGTTGACCGACAGCGGCAGCGTGATGCGGGCGAAGATCCGGTAGGGACCGGCACCGTCGAGGGATGCCGCCTCGTACGTCTCCCGGGGGATGTACTTGTAGAACGACGAGAACAGATAGACCGCCATGGGCAGCGAGAAGGCTGCGAGGGGGATGATCATCGACATGTGGGTGTCGAGCAGCCCGACCTGCGAGTAGTCGATGAACAGAGGCACCAGTGCGATCTGCACCGGCACGATGATGCCCAGCAGCAGCAACGCCCGCACCGAGTTTCCGAAGCGGAAGCCCAGCACCTCCAGGGCGTACGCGGCCATCATGCCCGCGATCACGATGAGTGCACTGGAGCCCAGCGTGACGATGAGGCTGTTCAGGATGTTGAGCCCGAGGTTGCCGGTTCCGAAGGCGCGGGCGTAATTGTCGAGCGTGAACGACGCCGGCAGTGCGAACGGGTTTCCCGCGGCGAAGTCAGCCGCGGTGCGGAAGCTGGTCAGGAACAGCCAGACCAGCGGGTAGACCTGGACGATGACGATCAGCACGATGGTCGCCGTCAGGAATGCTCGCTGCACGCGCAGGCGCGGTGACTGCGAGGGCCGGCGTCGGACGGGTGCCCGGGTCGCGGTGGGCGGTGCCGGCGGCGCGGGAGCGGTGAGTGTCATGAGTCGTCCCTTCGACGGAGCAGCAGATAGATGAGACCGACGGCCACGAGGCACTCCACCACGATGAACACCGAGATCGCACTGGCATACCCGTAGTCGGTGTGGACGAACGCCGTCTTGTACATGTAGGTCGTGAGCAGTTCGGATGCCTGCCCGGGCCCGCCGTTCGTCAGCAGGTAGGGGATGTCGAAGCCCCGGAGGGCGAAGGTCGTCGCCATGATCGTCGTGGTGATCCACACCGGACGGATGTACGGGAACCGGATCCGCCAGAACACCTGCCACCATGAGGCGCCGTCCAAGCGTGCCGCCTCTTCCAGCTCCTGGGGCACTGCGATGAGCGCCGCGTAGATGATGAGCATGTAGAGGCCGGTGAAGCGCCAGCCCTCCGGCACCGACACCGCCGCGAGCACGGTCTGCACGTTCGACAGCCACGCGGTCTGCAGATTCTCCAGGCCCACCCAGGCCAGGACCTGGTTCAGCAGACCGACGGGTTCCAGGGAGTAGATCCGCTGGAACAGGAAGGCGATCGCGACGGTCGAGATGATCGCCGGCAGGAGGTACATCGTCTTCACCAGCTCCCGCGCCCGGGGCAGGGCCGTCAGCAGGCCCGCGACGATCAGCGCACCGCCCAGCTGGAGGATGAGGCATATCGCCAGGTAGCCGAGGGCGTTGCCGAACGCCGTCCAGAAGACATCGTCGCGGGTGAACATCTTGACGTAGTTCTCGGCGCCGACGAACACCATGTCGGTGATGCCGTCCCATCGGAACAGGCTCAAGAACAGCGACTGGACGATCGGCAGCAGAACAGCGACGGCGTACAGGAGCAGGGGTGGGACGACGAAGACCAGGACGGACAGCGTGGATCGCCGTGGCAGCATCGAGCCCGCACGGGCGCCCGGCGGCCGCCGGGGCGGTCGCGACGATGTCGCGACCGCCCCACCGGTCAGGGTGCCGGTCATTTCCCGTTCTCCGCCAGCGCGGCGTCCATCGTGTCGATGAATTCGTCCGGGGTGGTGTCCCCCTGCACGAGAAGCGTGAGCTCCTGTTGCAGTCGCGTGTTGGTCGCCGGGTCGAGCTGGGTGTCCCACGGCATCGCGATCCGCGGGCCGACGCCGTCTGCCGGCTCGATCGCCTGGGAATACAGGGGCGTCGCGGTGTCCGGGATGGTGGTCGCCGCAGTCGTCGTCGGAGACAGGGCGCCCGTCGCCGCGTACACGTCGGGGTAGCGCTCGAGCGCGAACGCGAGGAAATCGCGCACCAGCGGATCGTACGTCTTGGCATTCACCGCCATGCCGATGCCAGAGGGCGTCACGTACTCGTGGTCGTCCGTGACGGCGCCGTCGATGGTGGGGAGGGTGAAGAAATCGACGCTGTCGCGCACGCCGGCGTCGAGGGCCTCAGTCGCGAGGTTGCTCAACTCCCAGGTGCCGATGTTGTACACGGCCGCCTTGCCGGAGGTGAACAGCGCCTGGGCGTCGGCATAACCGGTCGACGAGAAGCCCTCCTGGAAGCAGCCGGCCTGGCCGAGCGAGGAGAGCCATTCCGCGGCGGCCCGTCCGGCAGGATCGCCGAACGACGCGTCGCCGTTCTTCAGCTTCTGGACGTACTCGGGCCCCGCCAGGCGGAACGGGTAGTACGCCATGTAGCGCTCCAGGGGCCACTGGTCCTGCCCGTCGAGGGCTATCGGGGTGATGCCGTTCGCGCGGAGCGCCTTGCACATCGCGGGGAAGTCGTCGAGCGTCGCGGGGACGGCCACTCCCGCCTGCTCGAGCAGCGCGGAGTTGTACCAGAAGTACTCGAGCTGGAATTCGAACGGCACCATGTACAGCGATCCGTCGTCGAACCGCTGGTAGTTCAGCGCCGCCTCACGGTAGTCGTCGGCGAGCCCGAGATCGTCCAGGAGGGCGTCGACGTCCACCATCCGACCCTGGTCGGCGAGCTTCTGCGCGAAGGGAGTCGCATCGGTGTCGAAGAGTTCCGGGAGCTTGTTCGCCGCCGCGAGCGTCTCGTACTTCTGGATGTACGAGGGACGGTCGGGTGTCGTGATGAGGTTCAGCGCGAAGCCCGGGTGGTCCTCCGCATACTCGTCGGCGATCTGCTCCATCGCCGTGATCACACCCCCGTCCGCCGGCCGCGACAGCAGCCAGGAGATCTCGCGAGGCACAACCTCGCCATCCGGATCGACGTCGGTGGGGCTGGCGGCGGTTGTTCCGGAGCAGCTGGTGAGGATGAGTGCGGTAGCGGCCGCGATGGCGACGATCCCGCCCGTGCGCTTGATGGTGGTCATGTCGGAATCTCCTTTGATCGGTACTGCGAGAGATGGTGCGGGTGTGGGTCAGGTCGTTGTCGAAAGAAGGGCACTCCCGGGCAGTTGCTCGTCCGCCGGCTCTTCCAGGCGGGAGTACACCGAGAACTCGGTGAGCGTGGCGCTGCCCTCGCCCACGAACGCGCCCAGCCGGCCGGACTGCCGGTCGTAGAGGCGGGTGCTGAGCACGATCCCGTCATCGAGCACCGCCACGCACAGGTCACCGTCGACGATCACGTCGAGCACGTGCTGGCCGGCTTCGATCCGGCACGGTCGTTCCAGCTCGATGGAGAACGGGACGTCACCCGAGATCTGCCACTGCTCGGCCCCGGTCTGCCGGCGCGGCCACCGGTCGAAGACGAGTCGATGACGGTCCGGCTCCACACGGAGCGCATAGCCTTCGTCACCGTCGGCGCTGGCCCGCAGCAGCACCCCGAACTCCGTCGTCCCGTCGGCGATGTCGAAGTGGGCTTTCAGGCGGAACGCCGATGGGGCGTCGACGGCGGTCAGCGCGTCGACATAACCTTCGGGCGCAGCGAGCACGGTGCCCGCGGGGAGCTCCTGCTCGAGTTCGGAATACGCGCTCCGCAACTCGGACGTGTGACGGAACGCCAGGGTGCCATCGGCTCGCTGCTCGGCCTCGAGCACCGACATGGTCCCCGCCCACTGCCAGGCGCCGTCGTCGACATTTCCTTCCCGCGAGGCGATCCATCCGAAGAAGAAGCGTCGGTCGCCGCGGGCCGCGGACTTCGCGGCGTAATAGGCACGTCCGTCGAGCGTGTCGTGCTCCGGGACGAGCCAGGGACCGTGCAGGCTGCGCGCCATCCGATAACGGGTGGTGAAGGCGTCGCTGAACTCGGAGTAGACGAGGTACCACCAGTCGCCCCACTGGAACACCTCCGGACATTCGTGCGCGACGTATCGCTTCGGGTTCCAGAAAGGCTCCGCCGGCTCCCAGACCGAGAGGTCTCGAGACGTGCACTGCGCGATCACCCCGCGCCTCCGTGAGGGGCCGGAGTCATGACGAGCCGTGATCAACATGCGCCACAGGTGCGCATCTTCGTCCCAGAACACGAACGGGTCTCGCCAATCACCGGTCTCGTAGCCTGCGGTCGCACCGATGGCGTCGCCGGGATGCCGCTGCCAGGACTGCATGCGATCCCTGCTGGTCGCGTGCATCACCACCTGCAGCGGTCGTCCGTCATCGCCGGAGATGTCGGGGTTCTGGCCGGTGTAGAAGATATGGTGCGTGCCGTCCTCGGTGAGCACGATGCTCCCGGTGTAGACGTTGAAGTCTGTCTCTTCACGCCCACCCGACGCGAGCGCCTCCCCCGCCTCTCGGAAGTGGGTCAGGTCGTCGGTCACCACCCGGTGCCACGGCATCCCATCCTTCGGGGTGCGCCGCGACTCATAAAGGTAGAAGAGGTGGAACGTCCCGTCCTCCTGCCAGGGGATGACATCCCCGACCCACGCGCCTTCCGGCTGAAAGAACCCTCGCTGGCTCATCGTCACCTACTTTGGTTAATCGGTTACGCAGAGCATATCCATGCAATCAAGCCTTGGTCAAGCGGTTAATCACGCCGACTTACCGGCGCGACGACGAAGCGCCCCCGCTCGATCACGGGGGCGCTCGTCGCTCCACGGCATCGCCGTCGCGCTTCTCAGGAGGACGGGTGCCGCGACGTCACGAGGAAGGGCGGAGCTCGGCCGCCCAGGGCAGGTCGGCCCCGGGCCTGCCGACGGTGATGGCCGCTGCATCCACCGCGCGCGTTCCGAGCTCGCGCAGATCGGGCTCGGTGAGGATCGTGTGGTGCAGGCGCGGATAGTCCGCCACCAGAGAAGCCATGAACGTATCGCCCGCACCGATGGTGTCGGCCACGGCAACACGGCGCCCCGGCAGGTCCACGACCATCCCCTCTGCCGCGAGCACGGCGCCTCTCGCTCCTCGTGTGAGGGCGACCAGTCGTGGGCCGAGGCTGCCGATCACCTCCAGAAGGCCGGCCTCATCGAGCCCCGGGTAGAGGAACCCGGCGTCCTCGTCGGAGAGCTTCACCACCGTCGACCGTCGCGCGAACTGCTCGAATCTGGCGCGTGCCCGATCCGGCTGCCCGACGAGCGCCGGCCGGATGTTCGGATCGAAGGTGACGATCTCCGGGGCGAGTCGGTCGATGTGCTCGAGGACGACCTCGTCGCCGGGGGTGAGGAACGCCGCCACGGAGCCGGCGTGGACGGTGCGGGGTCTCACCTGCAACCTCTCGCGTGACGGCCGCCAGGCGATGCTGAACTCGTACCGTGCCGCCCCGTCATCGAGGATGTGGGCGTTGGCCGTGGAGGTCGGGGTCGTCCCGAATGACTCTGCGAGGACCCATACGCCGGATCGTTCGAGGTGGCGGGTGACCGCGCTGCCCCTCGCGTCCGGGCCGAGGCTCGTGAGCAACGCCACGTCGATCCCCCGACGCCCGAGGCCGAGCGCCACGTTGGCCGGCCCTCCACCCGGGATCTCGATCGCCTCGGCGCCGATGGTCGTGATGTCGACGAGGGCCTCGCCGATGACGAGGACGTCGACTTCGGTGGTCGTCGTCTCGCTCACAGCGCCGCCTCGAGGAGGTCGAGGAAACTCAGCTCGCTCGCTCCCCCCACGATGAGCGGTCCGAGCGCGCGGTTGAAGGCGGCGCCCTCGGCGGCGCCGATGTGGGAATCGAACGCCGGCCGATCCCGATACACCTCGAAGACGACGAATCTGTCGGGCGCCTCCGCGCGGGTGTAGACGTCGAACACGATGTTTCCGGGTTCCGCCTGAACGGCGTCCGCGTACGTCCGGATCAGGGTCTCCACTTCGGCTCGTGCGCCTGGTCGTGCTGTGAACTCCGCATAGAGGACGATCTGCTTCTCCATGCCGTCTCCTTCCTGCTCTTCTCGGCCGGGGACTGCGCGGTCCCCGGCCGGGCGAGATCTAGGCCTGCGCGGCCCCGGTCATGATGGCGACGGCATCCGTCATCGAGTGCGACTGGGGGGTGATCGTCGCCGCGCGCTTGCCGAGTCGCTGCACGTGGATCCGGTCGGCCACCTGGAAGACATGCGGCATGTTGTGCGAGATCAGGATGACCGGCACGTTGTGCTCGCGCAGTCGCTGGATGAGCTCGAGCACCTGGTTGGACTCGCGCACGCCGAGCGCCGCGGTGGGCTCGTCGAGGATGACGACCTTGGAACCGAAGGCGGCAGCGCGTGCCACCGCGACGGCCTGCCGCTGTCCTCCCGACAGGTTCTCGACCGAGACGGTGACATCCTGCAGGGTCGAGATCCCGAGCTTGTGCACCTGCTCGCGGGCCTCCCTGCGCATGCCGGACGTGTCGAGCGCACGGAAGAGCCTCCCCGCCAGACCAGGCTTCCGCCGCTCCCGCCCGAGGAACAGGTTCGCGGCGACGTCGAGCGCCGGCGAGACCGCCAGGTTCTGATAGACGGTCTCGATACCAGCGACCCGAGCGTCCTGCGGGCGCTTGAAGTGGACCGGCTGGCCGTCGAGGAGCAGCTCGCCCTCGTCGGGGACGTACGCGCCGGTCAGACACTTGATGAGTGTCGACTTGCCCGCGCCGTTGTCACCGATCACCGCAAGCACCTCGCCGGGGAACAGCTGCAGGCTGACTCCGTCGAGTCCCACCACGCGTCCGAAGGTCTTCACGAGTCGCTTGGCCTCGAGCACCGGGACGCCCTGGGGCGTCGGCGTGGGCTCGACGGCATCTTCGATGAGGCTCACTTGCGTACCTTTCTGATCCACTGGTCGACCGCGACGGCGACGATGACGAGGATGCCGATCGCCAGGGTCTGATAGAGGCCGTCGACGCCCGCGAGGAAGAGTCCGTTGCGGAACACGCCGACGATGATGGCGCCGAGGAGCGTTCCCCAGATCACGCCGCGTCCTCCGAAGAGCGAGGTTCCGCCGATCACCACGGCCGTGATGGAGTCGAGGTTGAGGTCGGCGCCGGCGTTGGGGCTCGCGGCACCCGACCTGCCGATCTGGATCCAGGCGGCAACGGCGAGGACGGCGCCCGCCGCGACGTACACGCTCATGAGCACCCGGCTCGTCGAGATGCCGGCCAGCCGGGCCGCCTCGGCGTCGTCGCCCACCGCGTAGACGTGGCGGCCCCACGCGGTGCGCCCGAGCACGTAGGCCACGAGGACGTAGAGGACGAGCATGATGATCACGCCGACGGTGAGCCGCACGTCGCCGATCGGGATGGGGGTCGCCGTCCACGTGAGGAGATCGGGCATCTCGGCCTTGCGGACGGTCTGCCCGCCGCTGTAGAGCAGCGTCAGCGCGATGAAGACGTTCAGCGTCCCGAGCGTCGCGATGAACGGCGGCAGCTTCACCCTCGTGACGAGGAAGCCGTTCAGCGCACCCGTGGCCAGCGCAGCCACGAGACCCGCCACCAGGGCGACGGGCGCGGGGAAGCCGTTGTGGAAGGCCGTCTGGGCCATGACCATCGACGCGAGGATCATTGCGGCACCGACCGAGAGATCGATACCGGCAGTGAGGATGATCAGGGTCTGCGCGATTGCGACCGTGCCGACGACCGAGACCTGGTCGAGCACGAGCGAGAGGTTCGCCGGGGCGAAGAACCGCGGGTTGACGGTGCCGAAGACGATGATCGCCAGCACGAGCACGATGGCCGGGCTGATGGCGGGGTACTTGTGCAGCACACCGCGGATGCGGTCCAGCGGAGTGCGGCGGTCGAGGAACTCGGCCGCGAGGTCGAGCGCTGAGGTGGGGGGAGCCGGCTGGGTCACAGTGTCACTTCCAGGGGACGGGGAGGGATGCCGTGACCGCCGCGGGCGCGACGGTCACGGCATCCGTCATGGATCGGATTACTTCGTGCCCCAGCAGATGTCTGCGGCCTCGGTGGTGTCGATCGACTCGACGCCGTCGGCAGGCTGATCGGTGACGAGCGTCACGCCGGTGTTGAAGAAGTCGAGACCATCGCTGGTCTCGGGGGCTTCGCCGGTCTCGACGAGCTTGACGATCGCGTCGACGCCCATCTCGGCCATCTTCACGGGGTACTGCTGGCTCGTTGCGTCGATGATGCCGTCGGCGACCTGGCCGACACCGGCGCAGCCGCCGTCGACCGAGACGATGATGACGTCGTCGCCGCCCTTGCCTGCTGCCTCCAGCGCCTGGTAGGCGCCGTACGCGGCCGGCTCGTTGATCGTGTAGACGACGTTGATGTCGGGGTTCTTGGCGAGGAGGTTCTCCATCGCCGTGCGCCCGCCGTCCTCGGCGCCCTGCGACGCCTCGTTGCCGACGATGGTGTAGCTGCCGCCCTGGCCACCGGTGTAGGAGCCCGTCGGCTCCTCGTCGCCGTTGACCTTTTCGTCGTTGAGCTCGATGCCCATGCCGTCGAGGAAGCCCTGATCGCGGTCGTAGTCGACGGTCACGGCCTTGTCGTCGAACAGGTCGATGAGGCCGATGACCGCCTCGCCACCCGCGAGCGTGGCAGACGTCCACTGGCCGATGTACTGACCGGCGAGGTAGTTGTCCGTCGCGAACGTGATGTCCACGGCGTCTGCGGGGTCGGGCACGGTGTCGAGGGCGATCACGAACAGGCCCGCGTCGCGCGCCTTCGCGATGGCATCGAGGACGGCCGGACCGTTCGGAGTGATCAGGATGCCGTCGTCACCCTTCGAGATGGCGGCCTCGATCGCCTGGATCTGGGTGTCTTCGTCGCCGTCCTCCTTGCCCGCGGCCAGGGTCAGGCTCACGCCGTTCTTCTCGGCGGCGGCCTTCGCGCCGTCCTGCATCGCGATGAAGAACGGGTTCGAGTTGGTCTTGACGATGAGCGAGACGCCGATCCCGTCGTCGCCGCCGCCCTCGGTCGGGGTGCCGCCGGAGGTTCCGGCGCAACCTGCGAGCGTCAGTGCCGCTGCTGCGGAGAGTGCGAGTGCGGAGATCAGGGTCGACGTGCGACCGCGGGGCATGTGATTCTTCATCGAAATCCTCTCGGGCTCTCGTTGCCGGTTGACAACGATGTCAGGAGAGTTTGTACCCCACTCGCTCCGCTAGAGTCAACCTGGTCATTGTGAACCGAGACGGGATTGTGACATCGATGTCGGAAGAACGCACCGCCGCGCGCCGCCCGCGCGCGACGATGAAGCAGGTGGCAGCGCTGGCGGGGGTGGGAACCAAGACGGTGTCGCGTGTCATCAACCAGGAGCCGAACGTCGCCGAGGCGACGGCCGCGCGAGTGTGGCAGGCCGTCCGCTCCCTCGACTACCACGTCGACCTCCAGGCGGGGAGTCTTCGCCGCGCCGACGGACGCACCCGCACCTTGGGGCTTCTCGTCGGCAGCGTCGACAATCCCTTTGCGGGTGCCATCCATCGGGCCGTGGAAGACACCGCGATCCAGCGGGAGGTCGCCGTCTTCGCGTCGAGCTTCGACGACGACCCTGAACGCGAAGAGCTGGCCGTCCGGGCATTTCTGCGTCGACGGGTCGACGGACTGATCCTCACGACGGTGAAGAGCCAGCAGGACTACGCCCGTTCGCTCCGCGACCTGGGCATCCCGGTGGTCTACATCGACCGCCGGCCCGCAGACGCGGGATTCGACTCCGTCGTGAGCGCCAACCGCAGGGGAGCCGCCGCCGCGACAGCGCACTTGATCGAGCACGGTCACCGTCGCATCGCCCTTCTGACGGACCGCCTCGACATCCAGACGGCCGCGGAGCGGCAGCAGGGATTCTTCGATGCGCTCGGGCGCGCCGGCATCCCGACCACCGAGGCACTGGTGGCGACCGGGTTGCACGACGCCGCCGCCGCGCAGCGGGCCCTCGCCCAGCTGTTGGCCTCCGACGAGCCTCCGAGCGCGGTGTTCAGCTCGCAGAACCTCGTCACCGTGGGGGCCCTCCACGCCCTCCGCTCGGCCGGCGCACAGCACTCCGTCGCGCTCGTCGGCTTCGACGACGTGCCCCTCGCCGACCTCCTCGAGCCGGGTGTGACGGTCGTCGCTCAGGACCCTCAGGAGATCGGACGGGCGGCAGTCACACGCTTGTTCGCACGTCTCGCCGGCGACGACTCACCCGCCCAGCACATCGAGGTGCCGACGCAGCTGATCCCCCGCGGCAGCGGCGAGATCCCCGCTCCCCCGGCGTGACTGCGCCGATCGGATGCTGACACCGATGTCAAGACTGCAGGAACATCGGTTGCATTGTCGCGTGGACAATCCGTAACATCCCCGGCTGACCCCTGACATCGATGTCAGGACGCCCGGGATGGCCCCGGGCTCCCGCCAAGGAGGGCGAGATGACCGGATCCGCGATGCAACCGCCAGGCCGCCACGAGCACGACCGCAGAGGAAGATGGCGGCGCGGCACGGCCATCGTGACAGCAACAGCAGTGCTCGCGGCATGCCTCCTCAGCGGAAGCGCTGTCGCGAGCGCGTCGGATCCGCAGCCCGGCGACGAGCCGTACCGGCCGCTGATCCACTTCTCCCCGGAGAAGAACTGGATGAACGATCCGAACGGGCTCGTGTTCGTCGACGGCACGTATCACCTGTACTTCCAGCACAACCCGTCCGGCACGCGCTGGGGCAACATGAGCTGGGGTCACGCGACCTCGTCCGATCTCCTCCACTGGGAGGAGCAGCCGCTGGCGATCCCTCAGACGTTCGACGCCGACGGCCGGGCGATCGAAGACATCTTCTCGGGCTCCGTCGTCGTCGACGAGAACAACTCGAGCGGCTTCGGGACGGCGGACAACCCGCCTCTGATCGCGATCTACACCAGCGCCTACACGTCCGCGCACCCGACGCGCGCCGGCAAGCAGGCGCAGTCGCTCGCCTTCAGCACCGATGGCGGCTACACGTGGACGAAGTACGACGGCAACCCGGTTCTCGACCGGAACTCGGCCAACTTCCGCGACCCGAAGGTCTTCTGGTACGACGGTCCCGCCGGCGCGTACTGGGTCATGGTGGCCGTGGAAGCCACGGATCACAAGGTGGTGCTCTACAAGAGTGCGGACCTCAAGGCCTGGCAGCACCTGTCCGACTTCGGACCGGCCAACTCCACAAGCGGGATCTGGGAGTGCCCTGACCTCTTCGAGCTGCCCGTGGACGGCGATCCCGGCAACACGAAATGGGTCATGGTCGTGAACCTCAACCCGGGCGCCGTCGCCGGCGGAAGCGGCGGGCAGTACTTCGTCGGTGAGTTCGACGGAACCACCTTCACCAGTGAGAGCACGGAGGGTGCGCAGGCACTGCCTGCGGGCGAGGTCTTCGCCGGCTTCGACGGCGGCGACTACGAAGGCTGGACCGTCGCGAACGAGCCCGGCAACTGGAAGAACGGACCGTGGGGATCCGCACCGGCGAGCGGCACCCTGGCGGGCCAGAACGCGGTATCGGGCTTCGCCGGCAACGGCTTGGTCAACGGCTTCAACGACGGGGACTGGCCGGTCGGGACGCTCACCTCGCCCGCTTTCACGATCGACAGCGCGTACATCAACTTCCTCGTCGGCGGAGGCAGGCACCCGTACGTTCCCGGCGCGCAGCTGACGAACGACCCGCCCGCGGGCACCACGGTGTTCGACTTCGAGCTGCCCGACGGACAGGTCCTGTCGGACGCCGGCTGGCAGATCACCGGCGACTTCGCGGCCGAGCCGTGGCGCAACCCGTCGACCGCGGGCGGCGACTACTACCTCGGCGCGAAGCGGCTGAACACGTGGGAAGGGGGCCCGCGCGGCGACGACAACGTCGGCACGTACACGTCGCCGGCGTTCCCGCTCGACGGCGATTATGTCTCATTCCTCATCGGCGGCGGCAAGCGCACGGATGGCTCGCTGCAGGCCGAGCTCGTCGTGGATGGACAGGTCGTCCGCACGCAGACCGGTCCTGAGGCCGGGGCGCTGAACTGGAGATCGTGGGACGTGTCCGATCTCCGCGGACAGCAGGCGCAGCTGCGCATCCGTGATGAGGTGACCGGCGGCTGGGGACACCTCACCTTCGACCACGTGGTCGTCGGCGACGAGCCGTCGCGCGTGCGTTCGGACGAGACATCCGTCAATCTCGTCGTCGACGGCGAGGTCGTTCGCACGGCGACCGGAGCGGACAGCGAGAGCCTCGACTGGACGAGCTGGAATGTGCGTGAGTTCGAAGGGCGGGAGGCCTCGATCCGTGTGATCGACAACAACCGCTTCGGGTGGGGCCACATCCTCCTCGATCAGGTGATGTTCTCGGATGCCGCCGCTCCGACTCGGCTCGAGACCTACGACTGGCTCGACTGGGGCCGCGACTACTACGCTTCCGTGTCGTACTTCGGCACGCCGTCCGGATCGCGGATCATGCAGGGCTGGATGAACAACTGGGACTACGCCAACGACATCCCCACCTCCACGTGGCGCAGCTCCATGACGCTGCCGCGCGAGGTGACACTGGTGACGACGCCGGACGGCCCGCGCCTGTCGCAGCGGGTGGTGCCGCAGATCGACGACCAGCTCGACACCGCGCACGCTGAGACGCGCACCGCGGTCGCCGTGGACGGCTCCGCCGATCTGCATCTGTCGGGCAACGTCGTGAAGCTCGACGTCGTGCTGCGACCCGGCGATGCCGAGCAGGCGGGTATCAGGGTGTTCGGTGACGCCGACTCCGGAACGCTCATCGGCTACGACACCGAGCGCGGCCGGCTGTTCGTGGACCGGCGAGACTCGGGGAACGTCTCGTTCCACCCGGCGTTCGCCTCGATCGAGGACGCCCCCGTGGCAGTCGACGCCGACGGCACGGTCTCGTTCGAGGTGTACCTCGACCGGGCGTCCGTAGAGGTGTTCGCCGCCGGCGGGCTCACCACGCTGACCGACCAGGTGTTTCCCGACGACGGCGCCGACGCCATCACGGCGTGGTCGGAGGGCGGCTCGGCGCGCATCGAGCGCATCACAGCCACCCCCATCGTCCCCACGATGTGGAAGGTTCCGGCTCCCGCCACGCTGAAGGGCTTCTCTCAGCCCGTCGACATGGCGGCACTCAACCTCGTGAAGGGAGGTTCGACCGTTCCCCTGAAGTTCGAGGTCTTCGCCGGGGACGCCGAGCTCACCGATGTGGCGGTGGTGGACGCCTTCACGGTGGGGAAGGTCGACTGCCGAACGCTCGCCGGCCAGCCCAGCGACGACGTCGAGCAGTACTCGACCGGTGCCACCGCCTTGCGCTACGACGCGGCGAGCGGGCAGTTCATCCAGAACTGGCAAACCCCGAAGGGCAAGGCGGGAAGCTGCTACCAGGTGAAGGTGACCGTCCACGGCGGCTCCCAGCTGGTGGCGAACTTCAAGGTCAAGTAGCCGGCGCAGTGCAAACGGTGGGTTCGGGCCAGCCCTGGACCCACCGTTTGCGATGAGAGCCGCCGCATCCCAGGGTTTCCTGTACAACGTTGGAATTCTCTCTTGACCTCCACTTGCCTGAGACGCCACGATGGGCGTGAACGGAATTACGACGTTGTAAACCGTGTCTTCGGAGCTTCGTCGCCGCTCCGCCGGAGGTTGTGTTTCTCCGGCGTCAACCCTCCCCCAGAAAGCAGTTCGGGCTGCATACGAGAGGAACCCGATGGTGATGTGGACAGATCAAGGGCGGCGCAGCGAGAAGCGCCCCCGTCGTGTTTTGGCGGCGTTCGCCACTGCGGCCGCATTGGGAGTGTCATCACTCCTCGCGGCGCAACCGGCCGCGGCTGCCGAGGATCCGTGGGTGACCGAGGTCGACAACGTCGTCCCCGACGTCTACCGGTTCTCGGTTCCCAACTCGGCGATCCAGCCGGCAACCGGAATCGCCGGATCCGTCGTGGCGGTCGAGGGGAACTTCGCGCCCGGCAAGACGTGGACGACCCTGAACATGGGGGCCGGCGGAGGCAACTGGACCTCGACCATCGGCCCGCTCGAGCCGGGCCTGTACTACTACCAGTACTCGGCTCGTCCGGCATGGTCCCAGGACGCGATCGCGTTCCGCAACCCCGCCAGTCCGCAGGAGGTGACCTCGAAGCCCACGTGGAACACGCTGTTCGTGGACGGTCCGGGCGCCGAATGGCTGGCCGACGTCACCGACGGCGGCGCGCTGAAGGATCTCACCTACCGGAGCTCCGTCACAGGCGCCGAGCGCTCCGCGCTGGTGTGGACGCCGCCAGGCTACGACGAGAACCGTGCCGAGCCCTACCCCGTGCTCTACCTGCTTCAGGACGAGGGCCAGAGCTATCGGGAATGGGTGGAACTCGGGCGACTGAAGCAGATCCTCGACAACCTGACCGTCGAGGGTGACGCCGAGCCCATGGTCGTCGTGATGGGCGACGGCCAGTCGGATGACATCCGGGGTGAGGTCGTGAAGAACCTCCTCCCGGCCGCGGAGCGCGCGTTCAACGTCTCGAGCGACGGCGACGCTCGCGCGATCGCCGGTATCGGGCGAGGAGCCGAGCAGGCCCTCAGCCTTCTGGTCAGCGCCACAGGAGTGTTCTCGAACGTGGGCTCGTTCTCGGGCGACCTCGAGCAGAACGTCGGCAAGGGCAAGGCGCGGCAGATCAACGACGCGACCGACCTCATCCGCCTCTATGTCGGCAACGTCACCGACCCGAGCTACAACGCGACGGTGACCCTCGCCGGCAAGCTCACCGCAGCCGGCGTCGAGTTCGAATCGGACGGTTCGGACCCCGAGACCGGCGGCACGTGGGACACGTGGCAGAAGAGCCTCCACGACTTCGCCCAGCGCGTCTTCCAGGCTTCGGACGACACGGGGCCGAGTGAGGGCCACCTCCCGCTGGAGCCGCACTCGCTCCCGGCCGCCGGCACCACGCCTACTCCCTGGATCGACGAGAACGGCGTCGTGACATTCGAGACCGGCACCGAGTTCGCCGGCGCGAACAACGTCACGGTGTGGGGCAACTTCGGGCCCGCGGGCAGCTGGCCGCGCACGCCCATGGTCAAGCAGGACGACGGGCGCTGGCGCCTGACGATGCCGGTCGAGGCGGGGTCGTACTACTACAAGTTCGTCGTGGAGGGATCGGACCGCAAGGACACCACCAACCCGACGACCGTGCTCTCGGAGCCGAACTGGAGCACCTTCCAGGTGCCCGGCGACGAGACGCTCCGCGGCGAGTACACGACGCCGGTCGCACCCGAGGCTCGCGGCAAGGTCGAGGTCATGAACTACACGAGCAGCGCGAACGGCAACCCCACTCGCTCCGCCTACGTGTGGACGCCCCCGGGCTACGATCCCGACCGGGCCGAGGCCTACCCGGTCCTCTACCTCCAGCACGGCGGCGGACAGACGTGGACGGACTGGATCGAGGTCGGCTACGCCGCCCAGATCCTGGACAACCACTACGCCAAGGGGAACATCATCCCCATGGTGGTCGTGATGGCCAACGGAAACGGCGTGAACTTCCCCACCGAGATCACCCAGCGCATCACCGTGGCCGCCGAGGCGCAGTACAACGTCAGCAGCGACCCCGATGATCGCGCCCTCGCGGGCCTCTCGATGGGGTCGGCTGCGGCATTGAGCACCTTGTATCAGGTGCCGGGTCAGTTCGCCTACATCGGGGCCATGTCGGCGTTCACCAACCCTCCGGCGAATGCGAACGTCGCGGCGATCAACGAGGGCACGAAGCTCCTGCGCATCTACTCGGGTGACATCCAGGACTTCACCTACCCGAACACGCTGAGCCTCGTCAGCGCGCTGGGCAGCCGCGGGATCGAACACGAGTTCGCTCCGATCATCCCGGGTCCGCACAGCTGGGACGTCTGGCAGAAGGCGCTGATCGACTTCCTGCCGCGTCTCTTCCAGGGCTGACGACTCGGCAGTCACTCGGGACGAGCTGACGATCTGTGAGGGCGAGAACGGCGTTCTCGCCCTCACGGGTCGACGCGCGGACGACGTCGGCGGAAGGGGACGGCCGGCTCAGCGGTCGCGACTCCGGCGTGTGAGCCGTCCAGGTCGGACGGGTACTTGCAACCACAGCGTCCGGTTCTCGAACCCGGGCGTGGACCTCGACCGTTCGCCGGACCCCGCGCCCTCAGTCGAACCGAACGGGGACGACCCGTCGCTCGGCCGCCGACCGCCGAGCGGCGTCGGCCAAGACGAGGGCTGCCCGTCCGTCCTCGAAGCTCGGGCTGGTCGACGCATCACCGCGGGCGAGCGCGATGAACTCCGCCAGCTCTGCGGCGTACGCGGCCGCGTACCGGGTGAGGAAGAACGGCTCGAACGGCGCTGACGACGCGGCGAAGGCTGCCGTCGAAGCCCTCACCAGATCGATCGGCATGTTTCCGACCTGCAGCATGCCCTTCGCGCCGAAGGCTTCGACGCGCTGGTCGTATCCGGTTGCGCTGTGTCGCGAGTTGATCACGGTGATCAAGGCCCCACCCGCCGTGCGCATGGTGGTAATGGCCGTGTCGAAGTCGTCGTGCTCACGCGCGCCGGCGTCGAATGTCGTCGTCCCGATCGCCGACACCTCGACGATGTCGGGAGCAAAGAAGCGCGCCATGTCGAAGTCGTGGATCGTCATGTCGCGGAAGATGCCGCCCGACACGGCGATGTACGACGCCGGCGGCGCCGACGGGTCACGGCTTACGATGGTGAGCTGCTCGAGCGGCCCGATCTCGCCGGCGACGACGCGCGCCCGGGCGCTCGCGAAACTCGGATCGAAACGACGGTTGAACCCCAGTGCGACCGGCACCCCGGCGGACGCCACCCGGTCCCGCAGGCGGTCCACGCGCGCGATGTCGAGATCGATGGGCTTCTCGCACAGCACGGGGATGCCGGCATCCACCGCAGCCTCGATCAGGTCGACATGCGTCGGCGTCGGCGAGGCGATGATGACGGCGTCGATGCGCTCGGGGTCGATCACGTCGCGGGAGTTCTCGGTCGCCGACCCGCCGAACTGTGCGGCCACGTCTCGGGCTGCCGAGACGACGGGGTCGGCCACCCATGCCAGCAGCGCACCCGGATCGGCGGCGACGTTCGCGGCGTGGACGCGGCCGATACGGCCGGTGCCGATCAGGCCGAAGCGGAGAGGTGTGTCGGTCATCGTCTGTCTTTCTGCAGGAATCAGGCCCACGCGAGCAGGGCGTCGCGGTTCTGGCGGTGGTCGGTGCTCCGGTCGCGGAGGAATTGATCGAGGGGGACGTCCGCGCCGTTGAGCACGTCCTGCTCGACCACAATCCAGCCGTCGTAGCCTTGCTCGTCGAGCGCGGACATCACGGCGGTGAGGTCGATGTCGCCGCGACCGAAGGGGACGAACGACCGCGACGCCCATACTTCCGGCATACCGCCACCGGCGCGCAGCACGCGTCGGAGTTCAGCGAGATCGACATCCTTCAGGTGCAGATGATTGATGCGGTCGCCCCAGCGGTGCACGGCATCCGATGGGTTTCCGCCGGCGATGAAGAGGTGACCGGTATCGAGCGTCAGGCTTATGTCGACGTGCGCGAGGAAGCGGTCGATCTCGTCGGGCGACTCCACGTATGTTCCGGCATGGTGGTGAAAAGTCGGTTCGAATCCTGCGTGCCGCACGCGCTCCGCCGCACGTGCGACGTTGGCGTACAGCCGCCGCCAGGCGTCGGCGGAGGGCACGTCCAAAGCCGCGCCGCGGCCAGGAGCCGAGCGCCGAGCGGGCGAGCCGGCGTCGGCGAGCGTCGGGAGCGGCAGTCGAGACGGCCCGCTCTCGGCGGCCGCAGAGAACAAGCGCAGCGCCAGGTCGAGTTCGGGCAGCGCGGCATGAAAGGCTTCGTCGTCGCTGAAGGGCAACTGCACCCAGCCTCCGGCGAGCTCGAGTCCCGCGTTCGATAGGCGCCGAGCCAGAGCGGGGCCTTCGCCGAGGAATCCGGCCGGTCCGAGATCGATGCCGGCGTAGCCGGACTCCACGAGCACGTCGACCATCTCGTCCGGGGTGACCGTATCTGCACCCTTCGGCGTCAGTTCGAACACGCCGAAGCTCACCGGGGCGCCCGCGACGGTGGCCCTCACAAGGCTGCTCCGCCCACAAGAGGACGCTGGTTCTTGCGCAGTCGCTCGTATTCCCGGCGCGCCCCGCGGGTGATGGCGTCGGTCGACACCTCGGCGACGGGCACATCCCACCAGCCCTCACCATCGGGGGCGTAAACCAGCGGATCGCTCTGGATGTGGATGACGGTTGCGCGTGTGGACGCCTTTGCTGCCGCCACCGCGGCACGTAGCTCTGCGATCGCTGATGCCCCGGCTGAGATCTCAACGACATCCAGGCCGTAACTGCGCGCATTCATCGCGAGGTCGACAGGAAGCAGGGCATCGCCCTGAAAGTTGCGCGCTCGGGGGTCGTACTCGCGGTACTTGGTCCCGAACCTCTGCGTACCTACGGTCTCGGACAGATGCCCGATGGATGCGTAGCCGTGGTTCTGAATGAGGACGACGATGAGCTTGATGCCTTCCGCGACCGCGGTGACGAGCTCGGTGTTGAGCATGAGGTAGGACCCGTCGCCGACCATCACGATCACGTCGCGCTCGTCGCCGTCGGCCACGAGGCCGCGCTTCGCGCCCAGCCCCCCGGCGATCTCGTACCCCATACACGAGAACGCGTACTCGACGTGATAACCCAGCGGATCACGGACGCGCCACAGCTTGTGCAGGTCGCCGGGCAGCGACCCGGCCGCCTGCACGATGACGTCCTCGGGTGCCGAGCTCGACTGCACCGCGCCGATGATCTCGGGCTGGCCCGGCAGCTCGGAACCCGACGGCGCGAACGCCTCGTCGACCGAGGCATCCCATTGCGCCTTCTCACGCGCGACGCGCTCGGCGTAGCCTGCGTCGACGCGGAACCCCGCGAGCTCGGATTGCAGAGCGATGATCGCCTCGCGCGCGTCGGCGACGACCGGCAGCTGCGACCCGTGCTTGTAGGCGTCGAACGAGGCGACGTTGATGTTGACGAACACCACCTCGGGGTTCTGAAACGCCGTGCGCGACGCGGTGGTGAAGTCGCTGTACCTGGTGCCGATGCCGATAATCACATCGGCCTCGGCGGCGAGCCGGTTGGCTGCGAGCGTGCCGGTGGCGCCGACGCCTCCGAGATTCTGCGGGTGGTCCCAGGCGAGTACGCCGCCGCCGGCCTGGGAGGTGCCGACGGGGATGCCGGTGGCCTCGACGAGTGCGCGCAGCTGCTCCTCCGCTGAGGAGTACAGCACGCCGCCACCGGCGACGAGGAACGGCTTCTTGGCACCGCGGATCGCGGCGACGGCGCGAGCGAGGGGGCCGCGCTCGGGCAGCGGACGGCGGAGGTGCCACTCGCGGTCCTGAAGGAACTCCACGGGGACGTCGAGTGCCTCGGCCTGCACGTCTTCGGGGAGAGCGATCGTGACCGCACCGGTCTCGGCGGGGTCGGTGAGCACGCGCATGGCTGCGAGGGCGATCGAGAACAGCTGCTCGGGCCGCTGCACGCGGTCGAAGAACCGCGACAGCGGCCGGAAGGCGTCGTTGACGGTGAGACCGATGTCCCACGGCTGTTCGAGCTGTTGCAGCACGGGGTCGGCGACGCGGGTCGCGAAGGTATCGCTGGGCAGCAGAAGCGCGGGCATTCGGTTGGTCGTCGCGAGGGCGGCGCCCGTCAGCATGTTCGCGGCACCGGGGCCCACGGAGGCGGCCGCGGCGTACGTGCCGCGACGTCGGTGCATGCGCGCGTAGCCGACGGCCTGGTGCACCATGGCTTGCTCGTTGCGGGCCTGGTAGTACGGCATGAGGTCGGGCGCCTCGACGTTGTACTGCTTGAGCGCCTGCCCGATGCCGGCGACGTTGCCGTGGCCGAAGATGCCGAACATGCCGGGGACCGTGCGCTCCCGGATGTCGCCGTCGACCGTCCACTGGTGGGCCAGGAACTCGACCAGAGCCTGGCTGACCGTCATCCGCCGGGTGGTGTTGCGCCGCGTCGAAGCCATCAGGTCTCGTCCTTTCCGCTTGCGAACGGGAGTCGATCGTCGACGTCCTGCCCGTCCCATGTGCTGCGTACCCACGCGTGCGCGGGGTCGTCGCTGATGAGCCACACCCGCTCGGGGTCGGGCCCGGCCATCACGTTGAGGTAGTAGAGGTCGTACCCGGGGGCGGCGACGGCCGGGCCGTGGTAGCCGTAGGGCACGAGGGCGATGTCGCCGGTGCGCACCATCGCGTTGATGTCGATCTCGCCGGCGGGCGACGAGTAGGTCGAGAACATGCCGAAGGACGCGGCGCCGTCGGGCGCGCCGGCGTGCTTCGCGGGAGCGGTCTCGAAGTAGTAGACCTCCTCGAGGCGCGACTCGTGGCCGGGGAGGTGCTCGTCGTGCTTGTGCGGTGGGTACGACGACCAGTTCCCCGCTGGAGTGAGGACCTCGCACACGATGAGGCGGGCGGCGTCCAGCGACTGCGGAGTTCCGAAGTTGTGCACCTGACGGCTCGACGCGCCCGCGCCGCGCAGTTCGACCGGCGTCTCGGCGGCGGCGATGTGACGCGTGGGCCTGAGGACGGTCGTCGGCGATGTGGTGACGGCCACCCGGCCGACGCCCGAAAGCACCGCCGTCGCGGCCGCGGACAGGTAGAGCACATCGGTCGGGCCGTCGAAGACCGAGGCCCGGCCGGCGAGCTCCGTTGTCGTGACCTCATCGTTCTCGGTGTGCACGACGGTGAATGATCCCGCGAGCGGTACGACGATGCGCTCGACGCCCACGGTGTCGAGCGCGAGCTCGTCGCCGGGCGCGAGCTCGGCCACGCGGATGCCGGTGTGCGCCCACCCGGGGGTGTTCGCGTCGACGACGCTCTCCCAGCCGCCCTGGGCGAGGTCGCCCCGGCGGTGGAACCAGCTGTTCTCGGTGCTCATCTTCGTGCTTCGCTTTCTCGTCGGTCGTCGACGAGGATGATGGTCAGGTGTTCTGCGGGAATCCGAGGTTGATTCCGCCGTGCGTGGCAGGGTCGAGCCAGCGGCTGGTGATGGCCTTTTCGCGGGTGAAGAAGTCGAAGCCGTGGACACCGTACGCTTTCGCGTCGCCGAACAGGGAGGCTTTCCAGCCGCCGAAGGAGTGGTACGCGACCGGGACGGGGATGGGCACGTTGATGCCGATCATGCCGACCTGCACCTCGTTCTGGAAGCGGCGGGCAGCGCCGCCGTCGTTGGTGAAGATCGCGGTGCCGTTGCCGAACTGGCCGGAGTTGATCAGCTCCAGCCCCTCGTCGTAGGACTGCACGCGGACGACGGACAGGACCGGTCCGAAGATCTCCTCCTGATATGCGCGCGATGTGGTGGGGATGTCGTCGATGAGGGTGGGGCCGAAGAAGAAGCCGTCCTCGTGACCTTCGACCGTGTAGCCGCGTCCGTCGACGACGATCTTCGCGCCATCGGCTTCGGCGATGTCGACGTAGCTTGTGACCTTGTCGCGGTGGATGTCGGTGATCAGGGGTCCCATGTCGGGCTCGACCCCGTCGATGCCAGCACCGTTGCCGATCTTCAGCTTCGCGATCCGCTCCGAGATCTTGCCGATGAGCTCGTCGGCGACGGGCTCGACCGCGAGCACGACACTGATGGCCATGCAGCGTTCCCCGGCGGCGCCGTAGCCGGCGTTCACGGCCTGGTCGGCAACCAGGTCCAGGTCGGCGTCGGGGAGCACGAGCATGTGGTTCTTCGCACCACCGAGCGCCTGCACCCGCTTGCCGTTGCGGGACGCGGTCTCGTAGATGTACTGCGCGATCGGCGTCGAGCCGACGAACGAGATCGACTGCACGTCGGGGCTGTTCAGCAGACCATCCACGGCCAGCTTGTCGCCCTGCAGCACCGTGAACACCCCATCCGGCAGGCCGGCTTCCTTCCACAGCTTCGCCAGCCACAGCGACGCGGACGGGTCCTTCTCGCTCGGCTTCACGATCGCCGCGTTACCCGCGGCGATCGCGATCGGGAAGAACCACATCGGCACCATCGCCGGGAAATTGAACGGGCTGATGATCCCCACCACACCCAACGGCTGCTTGAGCGAGTACACGTCGATACCGGTCGAAGCGTTCTCGCTGAACGCGCCCTTCAGGAGGTGCGGGAACCCGGTCGCGAGCTCGACGACTTCCTGCCCGCGGAGGATCTCGCCCATCGCATCCGAAAGCACCTTGCCGTGCTCGGCGGTGATGATCGCGGCCAGCTCACCCTTGCGCGCGTTCAGCAGCTCACGGAACGCGAACAGCACACCCTGGCGCTTCGCCATCGAGTACGAGCTCCACACCGCGAACCCGCGCTGGGCCGACGCGATCGCCTCGGCGATCTCCGCCTCGTCCGCCAGAGCCACGCGCGCCTGCACAGCACCCGTCGCCGGGTTGAACACCGGGGCCGTCCGGCCCGACGACGACGGGCGCTCCGCGCCATCGATCCAGTGCGAGATGACGGGGACGTCAGCCGACTCAACAGCCGGCACGGACACAGACTCGACGGTGCTCATCAAGGATTCCTTCGTTCGATAGAGAGGTCAGGCTCCGCGCGGTGCACGAGGCCCGCGGCGATGTCGACGGCGGCGGCGACATCGCCGTCCGGCGGGTAGAGGAGGGTACGGCCGACGGTGAGTCCGCGCACACCCGGAAGCGAGAGGGCGTCCTGCCAGGCTGCAAACGTCTGGTCGGGGTCGGCGCCGGAGTCGCCGCCGAGGAGGAGCGTGGGCATGGTTGTGGCGGCCATGACGCGTTCCATGTCGTCGACGACCGGGAGCTTCATCCAGGTGTAGGCGCTCGAGGCGCCGAGACCTGCCGCGATCGCGATCGAGAGGATGACGGCATCCGTCGACAGGTCGTTCACGACGCGCCCGTTCGACCATCCGCTGAGGAAGGGCTCGAGCATGATCGGCAGACCGGCGGCGGCCGCCTCGGTCACGGCGCGCGCCGTCGCCTCGAGCGTCGGGGCGGTGGCCGGGTCGTTGAGGTTGATGCGGATCAACGTCTTGGCGACGTCGATCCTCGAGGCGATCATGCTCGGCACGTCATAAGCGCCGTAGCGGTCGTCCATCTCGAACGAGGCACCGCGCAGGCCTCCGCGGTTCATCGAACCGACGACGATCTTGTTCTCGAGCAGGCCGAGCGCTGCCAGGTCGTCGATGATGTCGGGCGTGCCGAGCACGCCGTCGACGCCGGGGCGGCTGAGAGCGATCGCCATGCGCTCGAGCAGCTCATAGCGGTCGGCCATCGCCGTCGCGTTCTCACCCACGGCCAGCGCTCCGCGCGCGGGGTGGTCGGCGGCGACGATGAACAAGCGCCCGTCGCTCGCCAGCAGTTCGCGTCGCGACCGCGAGGCGACAGCGTCGCGTACGTCGGCGGGACGTGTGGCACGCAGATCGCGCAGACGCGCGAAGTCGTCGGGTGTCAGCAACCGGTCGGTCATCCGACTCCCCCGCTTACGATGTCTTCGACCTCGGCCAGCGTCGGCATCGCGGTCGAGCACTCCAGCCGCGACGCGACGATCGCACCGGCGACGTTCGCGAAGCGCAGCACCCGCTCCAGTCCCCAGCCCTCCAGCAAGCCGTGGCACAGCGCACCGCCGAAGGCGTCGCCCGCGCCGAGGCCGTTGACGACGTCGACGACGTGCGTCGGCACCTCGACCGTCTCGTCCCGGGTCTTCGCGAACACGCCCTTCGGGCCCTGCTTCACGATCGCGAGCTCGACGCCCCGCTCCAGCAGAGCGTCAGCCGCACGCTCGGGCACGGTCTCGCCGACCGCGACCTCACACTCCTCACGATTGCCGACGGCCACGGTGGCGTACTCGAGCGCGGCGCCGACCTGGGCGGTGGCTTCAGACGGGTCGGCCCAGAACGTCGAGCGGTAGTCGAGGTCAATCACGGTGTGCCGGGCGCGGGCGCGGCGACGCAGGGCATCGAGGTGCGTCGATCGGCTCGGCTCCTGGCTGAGGCCCGTGACTGTGGCCCAGAACACCTTCGCATCGGCGAGGACGTCGTCGGGCAACTGGTCGGGGGTGACTTCGAGGTCGGGCGCCTTCGGCTCGCGGTAGAAGTACAGCGGGAAGTCGTCCGGCGGGAAGATCTCGCAGAACGTGACCGGCGTCTTGTACGTCGGGTCGGTCGCGACCAGACGCGGGTCGACGTTCAGTCGCTCCAGCTCGCGCAGGAGGTAGCGGCCGAACGGATCGTCGCCGACACGCGAGACGAGGCCGACGTTCCGCCCGTAGCGCGCGGCGGCGACCGCCACGTTCGCCGCACTGCCACCGAGATACTTGCCGAACGTCGAGACGTCCTCGAGGCCGACGCCGCTCTGCAGGGGGTAGGCGTCGACGCCGAGTCGACCGACCACCACCACGTCGACCGGAACCGTCTCGCGACTCACCGCGACACCGCCTTGAATTCGGCGATGAGCCGCCTATACCAGTGCCCGCTGTCCTTGACGGTACGTTCAAAGGAGTCGTAGTCGACCCGGATGAGACCGAACCGCTTCGAGTAGCCCAGCGCCCACTCGAAGTTGTCGAGCAGCGACCATGCGAAGTACCCCCGCACGTCGACGCCGCGCCGAACCGCCCGGGAGACGGCAGCGATGTGCGACGCCAGATAGGAAATGCGGTCGTCGTCGCGCACGCGTCCGTCGATCTCCAAATCAGGAAACGCCGCGCCGTTCTCGGTCACCACGAGCGGCAGATCCGGGAACTCCGCGTGCAGGCCGACGAGCAGTTCCTCGAACGCGTCGGGGTCGATGTTCCAGCCCATGTCGGTCAGCGGCGGCTCGTACGGACGGAAGCGCAAATCGTCGCATCCGGGGAACGCCGCCATCGCATCCGGGCCGGGGGCCTCGCCCGGCGGGCGGGGCTCGACGACCTCGGAGTGGTAATAGTTGACCCCCAGCGTGTCGAGCGGTTGCGCGATCTGCTCGAGGTCGCCATCCAGGACGAACGACCAGTCGGTGAGCGATGCGGTGTCGGCGAGCAGATCGGCGGGGTACTCGCCGCGCAGCATCGGGCCGGTGAAGACGCGGTTGCCGACAGCATCGACGCGACGTGCTCCGTCCACGGGCGAGTCCGGGGCGTCGCGGAGCGCGTGCACGTTGAGCGTCACCGAGACCGTGGATGCCGGGCCGGTAGCGCCGCGAAGCGTCTGAACGGCAAGACCATGGGCCAGGTTCAGATGGTGCGCGGCGCGCAGGGCGGACGCCCCATCACGGATGCCTGGAGCCATCTCGCCGGTCGCATGCCCGAGGAAGGCGGAGCACCACGGCTCGTTGAGCGTCGTCCACGAATGCACGCGGTCGCCGAGCGCCGCGGCCACCTCGCGTGCGTAGTCGGCGAACCGGAACGCGGTCTCCCGCGACAGCCAGCCCCCCTGCTCTTGCAGAGCCTGCGGCAGATCCCAGTGGTACAGGGTCACCACGGGCTCGACCCCGCGCTCGAGCAGACCGTCGACGAGCCGGTCGTAGAAGTCAACGCCGGCACTGTTCACCGCGCCTGACCCGGTCGGCTGGATACGCGGCCACGCGACGGAGAACCGATAGGCGTCCAGCCCCAGATCGGCGATGAGCTCGAGATCCTCCGAGTACCGGTGGTAGTGATCGGTCGCCCGGTCGCCCGTATCTCCTCCGAGGGTCTTACCCGGCGTGTGGCTGAACACGTCCCAGATGGACGCGCCGCGCCCGTCTTCGGTGGCCGCCCCTTCGATCTGATACGCGGCAGTGGCCGCACCGAAGAGGAAGTTGGCGGGCAGACCGGAGGTCGGTGGCAACGCTGACACAGTTACTCGATTCGTCAGAAGGAAGCGAACTCGAACTTACTTTATTCACTTAAGAATGTCAAAGCGGGGCGTGCGGTACGGTAGTCGCACAGCACGGATTGCGGAGGCTTCATGTCGATGGAACTGTCGGCACTGGCTCATCCCAGTCATGGCCGGATCCTCGACATCATCCGGGCGGCCGGGTCGATCAGCAGGGTCGAGATCGCCCAGGAGTCCGGGATGACGGGCGCGTCGGTCACGAACATCGTGCGGCTCCTCCTGGACTTGGAGCTCGTCAAGGAAATCGGGCACGCCGAATCGACCGGGGGGAAGCGCCGGACGCTGCTGGCCATCGCGCCAGAGTCGCGATACGCCGTCGGCGTCCACCTGCAGCGTTCGCGGACGACCTACACGGTGTCGGACATGGCAGGGCGAATGGTGGGTCGGCGCGCGTCCTTCGTAGCATCCTCCAGCGATCCCGCAGCGCTGACGCAGCGGATCGCGGGTGATGTCGACGACATCCTCGTCGACCTCGGCATCCGCAAGGACCTGGTCTTCGGCGTCGGCGTCGCCGCGAGCCGCCTGCTCGACGACGAGACCCGCCTGTCGGCCGACGTGCAGCCCGCCCTCGCCGGGGCCATCGGACTGCCCGTCGTTGTCGACCGCGAAGCCATCGCCGCGGCGGTCGGCGAATTCTGGCAAGGATCCGCCGCGCAGCCGTCGTCATTCGCCACCATCTACATGGGCGACGAATTCGGCGCCGGGGTCGTGAACGGGGGGGCGGTCTGGCGGGGAGCAGCCTCCAGCGCCGGCGATGTCGGGCACCTCTCACTCGAGGCGGACGGACCTCTCTGCGACTGCGGCCGGCGCGGCTGCCTGCAGGCCCTCGCCTCGCCGGCCACTGTCGTCGCGGCAGCCGAGGCCGCCGGCCTGCTGGCGGGCGTGAGCGGATCGGCGGTCGACCGGTTCGACGTGCTCGCCCGGCTGGCGGTGCGCGGTGAGAACCGCGCGCTGGAGCTCATCGCCGAGTCGGCGCGCCACGTCGCCCGAGCGACGGTGCTCGTCGCGGGGATCCTGGATGTCGAAATGTTCATCCTCGCCGGCTCAGCCTTCGCCGTTCCCGGTGCGATCTACGCGTCCCGCATCCGCGAGGCTCTCGACGACTACACCCGGCACCTGGCGCTGCAGCCGGTCATCGTCGAGCTTGCGCACAACCCGCGCGACACCGCAGCGGTGGGTGCATCCGCTCTGGTGCTTCAGCAGGCCCTCGCGCCGCGCAAGTGAGCGCTCAGGCGCTCTGGCGACTGCGGAACGCCGCGAAGAACTCCTCGCGCCGACGCCGCTGCTCGTCGGGGTCCGGTACGGGCGCAGCCGCCTGCAGCAAGCGCGTGTACGGAGCCTGGGGCTGCTCGAGGAGCTGACGCGCGTCTCCTCGCTCGACGATGGAGCCCCGGTAGAGCACCGCAATCCTCGACGACAGCAATTCGACGACTGCCAGATCGTGCGAGATGAAGAGGTAGCTCATCCCGAGTTCGGCGCTCAGGTCTTGCAGCAGGTTGAGGACTTGAGCCTGGATGGACAGGTCGAGGGCGCTGACCGCCTCGTCGCACACGATGAGTCGCGGGCGTACGATGACGGCCCGAGCGATGGCGATGCGCTGGCGCTGGCCCCCCGAGAAATCACCGGGGTACTTCCGCGCGGCCGTGGACGGCAGACCCACGAGCTCGAGCGCGTCACCCACGCGCTGTGAGATCTCGCGCCGGCTCAATTCGCCGCGACGGAGAGTGAGCGGCTCTGCGAGGGTCGTCCCCACCTGTCGGGCGGGGTTGAGCGAACCGTACGGGTCCTGGTAGATCACCTGGATGGCGCGGGTCAACTCACGCCGACGTCGTGGCGACACACGGCTGATATCCTCGCCGTCGAATCGGACGGCTCCTTCGGCGACGGGAACGAGCCCCAGGATCGCCTTCCCGATGGTCGACTTGCCCGAGCCTGACTCGCCGACCAGCCCGAGCGTCTCGCCCTCAGCGATGTCGAACGATACGTCGGTGACGACGCGCGTGCGCGAGCGACCGCGCCCGTAGTCTATCGAGAGGTTCTCGACGGACAGGAGCGGGTGGGGGGTCTCAACCGGCATGGGTCAACTCCTTGACTCGGATGCAGCGCACGGGATGCCGCTCGGCCAGCGCGAGCAAGGGGATCTCGGTCGCGCGACAGGCGTCGGTGACGAACGCGCAGCGCGCGGCGAAGCGGCATCCCTGCGGCCAGCTGCCGGGAGGCGGGACCTGCCCGGGGATCGCGTGCAGGCGCTTGCCGTCCCGCGGCGCGTGAGGGTCGGCGGCGCGCAGCGCACGGGTGTACGGATGCTCGTGCCGGGCGAAGATCTCCTCGATCCCCGCCGACTCGACGACCTGGCCGGCGTACATCACAATCGCGCTGTCGCAGAGGTCCGCGACGACACCCCAGTCGTGCGTGACGAGCAGAACCGACAGTCCGCGCGTGCGGGCGAGGGTGCGCAGCAGGTCGAGGATCTGCATCTGCACGCTGACGTCGAGCGCGGTGGTCGGTTCGTCGGCGACGATCAGCCGCGGGTCGCCGGCGAGCGCGATCGCGATGACGACGCGCTGCGCCATCCCGCCGGAGATCTCGTGGGGATAAAGCCGCGCGACCTCGGCAGGCTTCTGGATGCCGACGAGCTCGAGCATCTCGACCGCGGTGATGCGGGCCTCGGCTCGAGACAGTCCACGATGACGACGCAGGATCTCGGCGAGCTGATTGCCGATGCGGAACGAGGGACTCAGGCCCGACATCGGCTCCTGACCGATGAACGCGATGGACGTTCCGCGCAGGGTAGCGAGCTCGCGCTCCGAGAGGGCGGCGATGTTCTTGCCGTCGAACCAGATGTCGCCCTCGATCGACGCGTCGGCAGGAAGGATGCCCAGAAGCGATCGGGCGGTGATCGACTTGCCCGCACCTGATTCGCCGACGAGGCCCACGATCGCGCCCGCTGGGATGTCGAAAGACACGTGGTCGACGAGGGTGAGCGGGCCGTCCGGACGACGGATCGCGATCGAGAGGTCAGACGCCCGGAGGAGAGGTGCTGCATCCCCGACCGCGGGGATGGCGGTCGGGGAGATGGCGGGCGCGACGCCGGTGCGCGACTGATGCGCGTGTCGGTGCCCGAGTCCTCCGCGCCGGCCACGGCCCGTGATCGCCTGCTGCGCCGTGTCACCGACGACGGAGATCGCCAGGACGGTCACGCCGATGACGATCGTCGGCGGGATGATCGGCCAGATGCTGAGCACGATCGAGTTGGCCGCGTCCGCAACCATGTTGCCCCAGCTGGGTTGGGGTGCGCTCACATCGATTCCCAGGAATCCCAGGCCGATCTGGATGACCAGGGCGAGCGACAACAGAGTCGCGCCCTGCACGATCGTGATCGGGAGGATACGCGGGAACACGTGGCGTCGAACGATCTGCAACTCCGTGAGCCCCGAGGTGCGCGCCGCCGAAATGAAGAGTTCGCCGCGCACATCGAGGGTCGAGGCCCGGACTGCGCGGAACATGCCCGCTGACAGCAGGACGCCCAACACGATCATGAGGATCGTCTGGTCGCGCGCGACGACGGCGGCGATCGTGAGCAGGATCACCGTCGACGGGATAGACATCAGCAGGTCGGACACCGCGGAGGCGACGGTGTCGAACGCTCCGCGGAAGAACCCGGCCAGCAGGCCCGTGGTGGCGCCGAGCAGGATGGCCACGGCTGCGGCGAGCGCGGCGTTCGCAAGACTCACGCGCCCGCCGTACAGCAGCCGGGAGAGGATGTCGCGACCAAGGGTGTCGGTGCCGAACGGGTGCGCCGCGGTCGGCGTCTGGAGAGTGTTGACGAGATCCTGCGCCGTCGGCGCCGCGAGCGGCAGCACCTGCGCGAGCAGGACGGCCGCGAAGACGAGGACGAGCCATGCCAGCGCGACCAGGGAAAGGGGTCGGGTGAGCAGAGCTCGGCCCACGCCCTGCTGATTCGGAGCGGTCATGCGAGGCGGACTTTCGGGTTGATGGCGGCGAAGCCCAGGTCGACGAGGAGATTGATGATCACGACGAAGATTGTGAACATCACGGTCACGCCGACCACCACGGGGATGTCGGACTGGCCGGAGGCCTGGACCGCAAGACCGCCGAGGCCGGGAAAGGCGAAGACGGCTTCCAGGAGCACTGTGCCGCTGATGATGCCGACGGAGGCGAGTCCGATCACCGAGAGCATCGGCATCCCGGCGGTCTTCAGCGCGTGACGGTAGACGATCGAGGCGCGCGAGTACCCGTTCGCCCGCATCATCGACACGAACTCGCGCCCCAGCGCGTCCTCCATGGCGGCGCGAGCCTGCTTCGCGATGAGCCCGACGCTGCCGAACGCCATCGCGATGACAGGCAGGACCAGCGAGGCACTCCAGGGCCCGAGGCCTTCGGCGAGCGGCGAGTACCCGCTGGCGGGGAGGATGCGCAGCGTGAGGGCGAAGAAGGGGATGAGGTAGAGCGCGAACACGAAGTTGGGGATGGCGAGGCCCGCGAAGGTGAGGATGTCGATGATCCGGGCCAGCACACCTCCGCGGGTCGCTGCGAAGATGCCGAGTGCGCAGCCGACGATACTGACGACGACGATCGAGGCGATGAGGAGCGAGAGCGTCGGTTGGATGCGCTGCCCGATCGCCTGCGTGACCGGCTGCCCGGTGATGAGAGAGGTGCCGAGGTCGCCTCGCACGGCGCGGGCGAGCCAGTCGGCGTATTGCACGATGACCGGCTCGTCGAGTCCGAGCCTCTGCTGCAGCTCCACGATCTGCTCGGGGGTGGCGCCCTGCCCGAGGATCGCGATCGCGGCGTTGCCGGGAGCCAGCGACGCGATGAGGAACGTCACCAGCGACACGAGCACCAGGACGGGGATGGAGATCGCCAGACGGTAGGCGACGACTTTCAGCATGGAGGTCAGTTCTCTCGGAGGACGGAAGGGGAGGGACGGCGGCTGCGCCGCCCCTCCCCTGCGGCTCAGCCCTCTGCGGTCAGATAGGCGGGGTTCAGGAGGGAGGAGTCTTCGACGCCGCCGACCTTGTCGTTCCAGTAGTAGATGGAGGGGCTGTCGAGGAGCGGCACCTGGTAAGCAGCGTCCATCTCGTCCTTCACAACACCCTGCCACGCGGCATCCGCTTCCGCTCCGCTCAGGAGCGCTGCGGATGCGGCGGCCTCGATGAGCTCGGGGTAGGGCTGATTGTTCCAGTTCACGAGCGCGGGCGAATCGAACAGGTTGTCCATCGTGGTGGGCATGCCGGTGAGGCCTAGGCCGATCACGATGGCGGGGTACTGCCCGCTGAGGATGTCCTGGACCCACTCGGTGAAGGTCGCGGGGGTGCGCAGCGTCACCGTGATGCCCACCTTCGCCAGCTGGTCGGCGATCGCCTGCGCCGCCACGGAGTGATCGGTGCCCGGGGCCACCGTGACGGTGAACTCGAAGCCGTCGGCGTATCCAGCTTCGGCGAGCAGCTCAGTCGCCTTCGCGGGGTCGTACGGGTACATGTCTTCAAGGCTCTCGTCGTAACCGAGCGAGCCGGACGTGACCGGCTGCGCGGTCGGCACTCCCGCACCCGGGGCCGCGGCCTTCGTGATGGCCTCGCGATCGATCGCGTACTGGATCGCCTGGCGCACGCGGACATCGGCGAAGGCGGGGACGAGCTTGCCGTCCGGGTCGCTCGTCCACATTCCGAGGACGTTCACCGGGAACGCGGCGGTCTTCAGCCCGGCCGACTCCGCGGCGTCACCGTTGGCGGCGTCACCGTAAGTGACGTCGACCTGCCCGGACTGCAGCGCCGCGAACGCGGTGTTCGCGTCACTGATGACCTTGATCACCACCTTTCCGAAGTCGATCGCTTCGGGGTCGTAGTAGTTCGGGTTCGGGACGTATGTGTACGTCGAGCCCTCGACCGTGCCCTCTGGCGAGAGCATGAAGGGCCCGGCGCCGAAGGTCGCCTGACCGAAGTTCTCGCCGTCCTCGATCGCCTTGGGGCTTCCGATCGCGCCCAGCCCCGTCGACTCGGTGAGGTCGGCGGGCAGCTGCGGGGTGGGTGCGTTGAGGTTGAGCACGACGGTCAGGTCGTCGGGGGTGTCCACCGATTCGATCGGCGCGGCGGCGTAGGCGTGAGCCCCCTTCTGCTGCTGGAAGTGCTCGATCCACGTCTTCACGGCGGCGGAGTCCAAGACCTCGCCGTCCGAGAACTTCAGATCGGGGCGCAGCGTCAGCTTGAGCTGCGTGTTGCCTTCACCGACCCACTCGAAGTCGCTCGCCAGGCCCGGCTCGACCTCACCGTCGTCGCCGACGGTGTGCAGCAGGCCCTGGTAGGCGGTGGACGCGTAGACGGACTCCTGCCCGCCGGAGAAGACACTCGGATCGAGGCTCTGCGGCGCGTTCGGGGTGACCAGGGTCAGCGTCGGCTTCTCCGTGGCCGAGCTGTCGGTGCCGGAGCACGCGGACAGCGATGCGAGCAGCATCCCCGACGCGGCGACGAACGCTGCGGTCCTCAGGATGGATTTCGGTGTCGGGCGCATTATGACCTCACACTGCGTTGGGTGGGATTTCGGGTGAACCAGGCAGATCCCAGACTTTCTTAAATGCCTGAACTTAGCTCCATCATGAGTACAATAGCGCTGCTTGTCAAACCCCGGCGCAAGGAATCTCATGATCGACACCCGTACTCCGGACACTCCCGAGCGCTGGGCAGTGGGCATGGCGCTCGTGCGCCCTTCGCGCGACCTGCAGGCAGAGTCGTACTCCCAGGAATTGATCGCAGGCCTGGACGAGGCGGTCGCCCGCGCAGGCGGGAGCTTCCTCGTCAAGATCGTCCCCGACGAGGCGAGCGAGCGCGCGACCTATGAGCAGTGGGCCAAGGACGGCCGCATCCACTCGGTGGTCATTGAGGAGTTCACAGTGTCGGACACGCGCCGCGCGCTGCTGGAGGAGCTCGGCTTCGGCATCACCGTTCTCGGCGACGTCGATCTCGCGGGCGATCATTCGGCCATCTGGAACGACCACGCGGCCGCAGTCGACCTCGCGATGCGCTCGCTCTACGACCTCGGGCACCGGGCCATCGCCCGCGTCTCAGGACCGGATCATTTCCAGCATTCGCGTGTGCGATCAGCGGCGTTCTTCGAGGTCGGCGCGGCGCTCGGCATCCACGTGCAGGAAGCGCTCGGCGACTACTCGCGTCGCTCCGGCGCGAGAGCCACACGCGAGTTGCTCGCCAGCGCACCGCCGCCCACAGCCATCGTGTACGACAACGACCTGATGGCCCTCGGCGGCCTCGAGGTGATCGAGGCCGAGGGACTTCGGGTCCCCGAAGACGTCTCGGTCGTCGCGTGGGATGACTCGGTGCGGTGCCAGATGTCGATCCCCCCGCTCGCCGCCCTCAGCCACGACGTGCGCGAGATCGGCCGGAGCGCCGGAGAGGCAGCCGCCCGGGAGCGGGCGGGTGAGATCGTGCGCGAAGAATCCCCCCGTCCCGTGTTCCTGACGCGCGGGAGCGTGGCCCCGCCCTCTGCATGACCCGCCCCACCGCCATCTGGACTAACTTCACTCATTTAACTTAGACTGGGTGTTGACCGATGACGGAGGCTCCCTTGGGAACGACGAGTAACACCACCCCACCCGAGATCACGGGCCGGGTCGTCGATCTGATCCTGAACACGACATTCGGGAGTCAGCGCTCGGTCGCCCGCTATGAGGGGCTCTGCGTCGGAGAAGCGACGCAGCCCGTGACGGGCGCCGTGGTCTGCTACGCACCGACCGTCGACATCCTCCGCCGCGCTGCCGTGACGGGACGCAACCTCGTCATCTCGCGCGAGCACCCCTTCTATCTGCACGGCGGCGTCAATCATGCCTACCTCTCGGAGGGATTGCTGAACGACGACCCGGTGCTCGCCCTCGGGCCCGGAGGAACGGACCGTGACCTCATCCCCATGAAGGGGTTCGAAGGTGACACGGTGATCGCGGCTAAGCGCGCGCTGATCACCGAACTCGGTACCACCGTCTACCGGCAGGGCGCCGCGTGGGATCAGTACCGCCCCGCAGCGCAATCGGCCGCGCTCGCCCGCGCCTTCGGGCTGCAAGTGCCGGAGAATCAGGAGCAATCGCGCCGGCGCGGCGTGGTCTGCGACCTCGCCGAGCCCACGCCGCTGAACTCTCTCGCCGCCGCGGCTCCCACTGCCACCGGAAGCGTGTCGCCGCGGATCGTCGGAGACGGGCAGATCATAGCGACACGCGTGGCGGTGATCGCCGGCGAGACCGACCCGGTGGCCTCGCTCGCCGAGCTGCTCGCCGATCCCTCCGTCGACGCCGTGATCGCCGGGGGCGGCGGCATCCTCGACGAGGTCGACGGCGGCATCGCCTACTTCCTCGACGCCATGGCCGGCCGCCGGATCGCGATGCTCACCGTCGGGTACGGGCCGTCGCACGAGCCCGGCGTGAAGGAGATGGCCGACGCGATCAGCGCCGCGATCCCCGACCTGGACGTCGAGTACTGGCCGAGCGGAGACCCGGGATGGATCCCCGCACGCACGAGAAAAGGGAACCGGTCGTGAGCGCAGATCTCGTCTCGGCGCGGGACATATCCGAGCGGATCAAGGCGAAGCTCAGGTCAGAGGGCATCGAATGGCAGCGCTCGAACGCCGACGGATTCACGCTCGGCGATCCGGACGCGCGCGTGCGCGGCATCGCCGTGACGTTCAAGCCGACCATGAGTGTCCTCGCAGAGGCCGTCGCACGCGGCACGAATCTGCTCATCAGCCACGAGGCGACTTTCTGGGACGGCTTCGATTCGCCGCAACTTCTCAGCGACGACCCCATCCGGCGGCAGAAGATCGCGTTCGCCCGCGATCACGACCTCGTGGTATGGCGCATGCACGACCACATGCACCGGATCGATCCCGAGCCGATCTTCGATCAGCTCATCCGCCGGCTCGGCTGGGCGTCGTCGTTCGCGGGGCTCCAGGATCTACACCGCCTCGAGATCGATGGCACGACGTTGGAGGCCCTCGCCACCCACATCCAGGACAGGCTCGACACCGCCAACGTCAGCGTCGTCGGTGACCCCTCGATGGTGGTGCGCTCCGTAGGCTTCGGCGTGCACGGCCTGTCGACGGTCCTTCCCGCATTGAACCAGGCAGATGTGGCGATCGTCGGCGAGACCGGGGAGTACGACACGTACGAATACGTGCGGGATGCGGTCGCCCTCGGCCAGCGCAGGGCGCTCATCCGCATCGCGCACCAACGTCTCGAAGAATGGGGCGTCGCCGGTTTCGCCGAATGGCTGCGCCCCCTCGTGCCCGGACTCCCGCTCGACACCATCGACGCGGGCGACCCGTTCATCGTTCCCGACCTGACCTCGAGCGCGCTCACGGGATGAGCGCCGTCGACGTCATCGAGGTCACCCAGACCATCCTGCGGGAGCGAGAGGGGCGCGACCGCGGTTTGTGGCAACAGATGCTCGACGCGTTCGCGCCCGAGGCGAGCGTGCGCCTGTCCTGGTATCGCGGCGACGCCGCGGGATTCGTCGCAGGCTCGGAGCGGATGAGCGGCAGCGGCGATCCGGCGGTGCACCGGCTGTCGCCTCCCGTCGTCCACGCGCGCGGCGATCGGGCCACCGCGGAGGTCTCGTCGGCCGTGGAGTTGCAGGTCCGGATCGATGACGTGCCCGCACACCTCATCTCCTATACGCGTCTGAACTACCGCCTGGAGCGGAGGGACGGCGCCTGGGTGATCGTGCAGATGGACGCGGTGTACGAGCGCGACACGCTCACGCCCGCCATCCCGGGCGATCAGGTGCGCGTATCGCGGTCGTCGGTGCTCGATGCACGACCCAGTTACGCGCTGCTGTCGTTCTACCTCGCCAGCAAGGGGTACGACATCCGGGACGATCTGCTGGGTGATGACCGGCCCGCCGCCGTCGCCGACTTCTACGCCGACATGCGCGCGTGGCTGGAGGGCCAAGATCCCGACGCGCACGAGTAAGGTCGGGAAACGCAGGATCCACGCGGTGGCGATAGCCGGCTGCGGCATTGAGCGCCTTGTATCAGGTGCCGGGTCAGTTCGCCTACATCGGCGCCATGTCCAGCTGGGACGTCTGGCAGAACGCACTGATCGACTTCCTGCCTCGCCTCTTCCAGAGCTGACGCTCAGCCCGTCACTCGGGACGAGATGACGACGTCAGGGAAAGCGGGCGGGCGGCTGGGTCAGCGGTCGCGACCGCGGCGGGTTTCGGTGCTGCCGGTGTCGCCGCGACCGGGGAGCATCTTCGCCGCGTGTTCGTGCCCGTGGCTGGTGAATGCGTAGAACACGGGGAGGAACAGGAAGACCGCGGATGCGACGAGAGGGTGGATGAGGACGCCGGCGATTCCGGCGGCCAGGTACAGGATGACCCCGATGACCGCACGGGGCCGTTCGTGGGCGAAGTAGGAGTCGTCCACTTCCTCCTTCGTGAGCTCTGGATGTCGTGCCAGGTAGTTGAAGAAGAACAGCCACGACAGGCAGAGCAGCGCGCCGATGAGCGCGTAGAGTGCGACGGCCGCCTTCTCGTCGGCGAGGTTGCCGGTCCTGGCCGTCTCGGCGATGACGGCGGTGGGCCAGGGCACCAGCGCGAGCGTTGCGAGGATCGCGAGGTTCATCCACTGCAAGCCGACGTCCATCTCGCGGATGCGCGTGAACGCCGACTTGTGGTTCATCCAGATCACCGCGAGGTAGACATAGGATGCCGCGTACGCCAGGTACGTCGGCCACTCATCGAGCAGGCCGGCGAGGAGTCCCCCGGGTTCGGTCTTCGGCGGTCGGAGATCGAGCACGAGAAGCGTGATGACGATCGCGATGATGGCGTCGCTGAAAGCGATCGCGCGCGACGGGTCCGCCCTGGTGGCCATGTTTCCCCCTTCCTGCTGTCGAGCTGCGTTGACGTCCAGCGGCTTACCCGCCCTCCTGCGAGCGGGATGCGGCGGCCCGCGGATGACCGCGGGCCGTCGCGCCGCCGCTGTTTCGGGAGGGGTCAGGAACCCGCCGACGCGAGTTCGGGATGCAGAACGACCTTGGTCCAGCCGTCATCTCGGTTGTCGAAGTGCTCGTACTGACCACCGGCCCAAGGTCCCATGTCGGCGAAGCCGTACGCGGCCCCGGCCCACGTGGGATTGGGCTGCGCGGTGAGACAGTAGTTGGTGTAGCCGCGCTCGCAGTTCTTGCAATGGCCGCAGGCGACGTTGAACGGGACGACCACATAGTCGCCGACCTGCACTTTGTCGACGCCGTCTCCGACCTCGATCACCTCCCCCAGGTTCTCGTGGCCGAACCAGCGACCGGTCTCGAAGTCGGTCCTGCCTTCATACATGTGCAGGTCCGAGCCGCAGATGTTGGTGGTCGTGATGCGGACGAGGACGTCGGTCGGCCGTTCGATCCGGGCATCCGGCACGTCTTTCACGTTTGACCGTGCGGGGGCCGTCGTAGACGACAGCTTTCATGATGTTGCCTTCCGGTAGGGATGTACCAAGCGATGGGGTGTGGATGGCAGCTGGGTGTTCGACCTCCGGTTCTCTTGGCGACGGAACCCGCCGGCGAGATGAACAGGCTGTGCGGGGATGTGGCGTCTGAGCTGGAAGACCGCTCGCGCGGTCGCTCCCTTCACCCCCACGTCATCACCCCGCGTCTCGTCCTGTCGGCGAGGAGCATCCAGGGTGCAAGCACTCTTCCCGATCCACTGAGGGGGTTCACAGGCACCGGAGAGAAGAGGACAATGCGGAACCGCCTCGCGGTCAACGCAGCCCGCCGGTCCTAGGTCGGATGGGCGCCGCTTCACTCTCCGGTCTGCGCCGGCTGATTCTCGGAGTCCGACACCGGCACGGCATGAGCGACGTGCATGCCGACGTCGCGCCCCCACCTCGCGTAGGCGTCGGTGGCGAGTTCGGACGCGGCGCTGAGGACCACCACAGGGGTATCCGTCCGGAGGCAGATCCGGTAGGTCTCTCTGTTGAGCGCCCCGGCATGACTGCTGATGAGCCGACGCAGGAAAGGCTTCAACGGCCGTGTCAGATGCACGCTCGCAACGCTCGTCACGACGACGGAGGCCGCGTCCGCAGCGTTCACTGCGTCCACGAGACGCTGCATGCTGCGTCGCCAGCTCTCACGAGAGGTCAGGCACAAGACGTCCGTGGTGGTGAGCATCAGAATGATGCAGTCGTAGCCATCGAGAACCATCTCCTCCAGGCTTCTGAGCGTCGACCGGGCTGACGCCGTCGGCTGTGCCGCCACCGTCACCACGACACCGCGCTTGGTCACGGAAGCGACCTGTCCGGCCAAGTGCGCGGCGAATCCCCGATCGTGGATCAGCACGCCGCAACCGGCCGCCGGGCCGTCCCCGATGACAAGAACCCTGATGGGGTCGCTCCCCGCGATGCTGACCTCGGAAGGCCCCGCCGGGTACAGCCAGTCCCGTCCCCGTTGCGTGGCGCTGAACCAGATCCTGAACAGCGGGCGCAGCATCCTCCGCGGGACTTCTCGCCACGTGCGTGGTTCGAGCCCACGCCTCACCACTTGCGTTCTCCAGCAACCGCCGTCGCACCCATCGCCGAAGCATCCAGCTGCGTGAGCGTCGTGAGCGGACACGGGAGCATCTCGCCTCCATGTGAAAGGGCTTCCTGCAGAGCGGCCGGTGACCCGGCGTGGCAAACGTACGGGCGAGCACACCGCCCGAGAAATCCGTCCAGCGCGGCTCAGCGTCTGATCTGCGCAGAGGGCGCGGCCTGTCAGGACCGCGCCCTCTCGCCGTCGGCTCCAGAACGGCGGGTGTCAGGACAGACCGAGACCGTTGGGTGCCGCCAACCGGTCGGCGAACAGCTTGCTCACAGCCTTGCCGTCCACCTCGAGCGCGACATCCATGTTCGCGGGCAGCTTCTTGGGGTTGGTCCTCAGCATCTCCTGGCGACCGTTGCCGTTGTGGATGTACATCTCCCGCTCGATGGGCGACAGGTTGTATTCCGTCTTGATGTGCAGCGGGTACGTCGTCATCAGCGTGCGGTTGAACGCGTGCATCACGGTGAGCGGGTCGTGCAGCCACAGAGCGGTGTGTTCGGTGGGAATGCCGACCGCGGTGTAGATGAGCTTCTCCTGCGGCGGCCACAGATCGAAGATGCGCGTCGTGAGCTTGGCGATAGGGCTGTCCGACTGGCGGATGCGCTCCAGATCCTCGTCGAGGAGAGGTGCGCCCAGGGTGACGTCGATGGGGATGAGGGTCATCGGCATCTTGGAGTTCATGACGAGCTCGGCCGCGATCTTGTCATTGTTGAAGTTGTACTCCTCGACCGGCGAGCGACGAACGCCCTTCTCGTCGACGATGGGGACGATCACGCCCGCCATCATGATGAGCTCCTTGATGTTCTCGACGACCTTCGGCTCCTTGATGATCGCGTGCGCGATGTTGGAGACCGTGCCCAGGGTGACGACGGTGATCTCGCCCGGGTTGTTCATGATCGTCTCGATCATGAAGTCGACAGCGTGCCGCTCGTCGTACGCAGGCTCCTCGCCCGGTTCGAGGATGCCGTCGCCCTCGAATCCGAACATCAGGGCCTCGTCGCGCATGGGGACGCCGATGCCCTTGAAGACCGGGATGTCGGTGCGCTCGCACACCTCGAGGACCTTCGCCGCGATCTGCGCACGCAGGTGGGTGTCGCCGTAGCAGACGGTGACGCCCTCGACCTGGAGCTCAGGGCTCTGTGCCGCGAACATGACGGCGACAGCGTCGTCGTAGTAAGTGCCGATGTCAGTGTCGAGGATGATACGGGTCTTAGCCATGATTGTTCTCCTTCGTGTTCAGGAAATGGTTGTTGAGGCGTTTGCCACGAGCGCGATGAGCACGGTGGCGCAGAGCGCGATTCGCGCGATGGTGTCGCAGATGCGCTCCCGCGAGTGGCGCACCTGCAACCAGCGACCGTCAGAAGTCGTACTCATCGATGTTGTCGAGGTTGAAGACGATGGGCTCGCCGGCCTGCACGATCCCTCCCTCTTCGATCGTGTATTCGCCGAGCTCGCCGGCGGTGAACGTGTCGCCCGCGGCACCGGTGATGTCACCGTCGAGGAGCGCCTGGATGGCGTAGGTCGCGACCCACCCCATGTCGGCGGGGTCGAAGAGCACGAAGCTCTCGATGGTGCCGTCCTCCAGGTATGCACGGGTCGCGTTCGGCATGCCGATGCCGGTCAGCACGACGTTGCCCGCGTACGACGACTCAGAGATGTAACGACCGGCCGCGGCCGTGCCGACCGTCGACGTTGAGATGATGCCGTCGAGACCCGGATGGTTCTGAAGCGCCGCCGCGGTCTTGTCGAACGACTCCTGGTCGTCATCGTTGGCGTAGAAGGTCTCCACGATCTTCAGGCCCGGGTAGGTCTCCGCGACATACTCCTCGATGCCGCTGATCCAGGCGTTCTGGTTCTTGGCGTTGGGTGAGGCGCCCAGCACCGCGAACTCACCGGTCTCCCCGATCTGGTCGACCAGCAGCTCTACCATCGCCTCGGACAGGGCCATATCGGGGACGGGCGAGACGAACAGGTCACGGTACTCCGGGTCGACATCGGAGTCGAAGGTGACCACCTTCGTACCGTTGTCGCGCGCCGCCGAGAGGGCTTGGCCGAGTGCGCTCGGGTCGCTCGCGGACAGAACGATGCCGTTGCGCCCCTGCTGCGCCAAGGTGTTGAGGTACGGAACCTGCGCATCAGCGGCACCGACCTCCGGGCCCACCTTGACGTACTCGCCACCGAGCTCCGCGGACGCCTCTTCGGCACCGAGGCCGGCCTGATCGAAGTACGGGTTGCCGAGCATCTTCGGCACATAGCCCACGCTGAGGCCGTCCGACCCCGCTGCGTCGCCGCCATCCGTTCCGGTGCAGCCGGCGAGTGCCAATGCTCCGGCGGTCGCCATCGCTACCGCTGCGATCCGCCACCGGCGGCTCATCATTGAGCGTTCCATCATTTGTCTCCCTTTCGGTGAGTGTCATGCCCCGCCGCTGTGGAGGCGGGGCTCGGGCGTCGCGCTGTAGCGACAGCTTGGGAAATCCGTCCCGCGAGAAGCGGAATCACGACGGAGAGGACGAGGAGTCCGCCGACGGCGATGTTGATCACGTCAGCGGAGTTGTTGAGGAAGCGCAGCACGCTCTGGATGAGTCCGATGAGCAGGACGCCTGCGACGACACCCGCGATGCGGCCGCGACCGCCGAAGATCGAGACACCCCCGAGCACGACTCCGGCGATGACGGCGAGCTCGAGGCCTGCCGCGTTGTCTCCGCGTGCGCTGCCGTACCGGAAGGTGTAGAAGACTCCCACCAGACCCGCAACGAGGCCGCTCAGGGCGAACAACAGGAATGTGGCGCGGGCTGTGCGAACGCCCGAGAACCGAGCGGTGTCACGTCCGCGTCCGATGGCGTCGACCGACCGGCCGAAGGGTGTCAGATGCAGCACGATCCCGAACACGACGATCGCGAGCACAAGCACGACCGTGACGATCGGCACCCCTGATCCGGGGAAGTTCGCGTTCGCGAGCGACTTGAGCTCCACGGGGAAGTTCGTGATCGAATCGGTTCCCAGCATCCCGACCGCTACGCCCCGGAAGAGCGCCAGGGTACCGATCGTGACGGCCAGGGACGGCAGCCCGAGCACCGCGACCAGGAAGCCGTTCACGACACCCACGACCAGGCCGCACAGCACTCCGGCGACCATCGCCAGCTCGATCCCGGCTCCCTGCGCGTACAGCCAGCCGAGCATCACGTTGCTGATGCCGACCGCGCTGGCCACGGACAGGTCGATCTCACCCGAAATGAGGATCAGCGCAGCGGGGAGCGCGCACAGGAGGATCGGGGTGACGTCCAGGAGCAGGTAGCTGAGCGTGAGCGGGGTCCCGAAGCGCGGAATAGAGCTCACCGCAACGGTGGATACGATCACCAGGATGACCATCATCACCGCGTCGTGGGTCGTGAGCGCTCGACGCCACAGCGGTTGCGAATGCGTGAGATACCCTCGCTGCACGGCGGCAGGCAGGCGGGTGAGGACGTCAGTCATTGTTGTTCTCCCGGATCGCAGAGAGCTTTCGGGCTCGTTGCAGCGACAGCAGCCGATCGAGGATGATCGCGCCGATGATGAGTGCACCCACGACGGCCTGCTGCCAGAACTGGGGAACGCCCAGCAGCGGCAGTGTGCGGTTGATGGTGATGAGCAGGACAGCGCCGATGGCAGCGCCCCACACCGTGCCGGATCCACCGAAGATGGCGACTCCACCGAGGACCGCCGCGGCGACCGAGCTCAGCTCGAGGCCGCTGCCGGCCTGCGAGTCGACCGCCCCGTAGCGAGCGGCGTACAGGAATCCGGCGAGTCCGGCGATCGCGCCGCTCGCGACGAAGGCGAGGAAGACGAGCCGCCTGGACGGCAATCCGAGCAGCACTGCCGCAGACGGGTCCGAGCCGATCGCGTACAGTTCGCGCCCGCTCTGCCGATACCCCATGTACCACGCGACGACGACCACGATCGCGAGCGCGATGACGCTCAGGGTCGGCAATCCGAAGATCGAACCGACGCCGAAGGAGCGGAAGTCGGCGGGCATGTCGGATGCGCTGATCGTCTTGCCGTCGGCCCACATGACGTTGATGCCGCGGAACGCGTACAAGGTGCCGAGAGTGACGACGAGGGCGGGTGCACCGACGAGGGCGATCAGCACCGCGTTGACGGTGCCCAAGAGCGCGCCCATTCCTACCGCCGCGAGAGCGACGAGCGGCAGCGGGACCCCTGGCAGACTCGACGCGATCGTGCCGGCCAGCCACGCACTCAGGCCCAACGTCGAGGCTACGGACAGGTCGATGTTGCGCGTGATGAGCACAACCGCTTGCGCGACGGCCAGCAGCACGAGGATCGCGGGCGTGAGAAGCAGGTCGCGGATGCCGTCATCGCCGAACAGGAAGCCGGGGCGCTGGACGGTGGCGACGAGGATGAGCAGCACCAGCACGATCGCCACCGCGGCTTCGCGTGATGTGAGGACGCGGGCGCCTACGCTCTGCCAGGCGCGCGCGCGGTCTGTGCGGGCGGGAACGGTCATACCGGCGCCCCCCTTCCATGGGTCGCTGCGTACATGATGTTTTCGGCGGTTGCGTGCTCGTGACCGAACTCGTCGGTCAGCCGTCCTTCCCGCATGACCAGGACCCGGTCGGCCATGCCGAGCACTTCGGGCAGGTCGGACGAGATCATGAGGACGGCCATCCCGGAATGAGTCAGCTCGGCGAGGATGCGGTGCACCTCGGCCTTCGTTCCCACGTCGATGCCACGGGTCGGCTCGTCGACGATGAGGAGCCTGGGGTTCGTGGCGAGCCATTTGGCCAGCACGACCTTCTGCTGGTTGCCGCCGGAGAGAGTTCCCGCGGGGGTGTCGAGCGCACGCGCCTTCACCTGAAGACGAGACAGCCAGGTGCTCGCCAGCGCATTCTCGCGCGGCGCGGTGAGGATGCCGAGCTTCGCGAGCGTCCGGCGAACGGCTAGCGCGACGTTGCGGGAGAGGCCGAAATCGAGGATCAGCCCCTGGTGGCGACGATCCTCGGGCACCAGTCCGATGCCGGCGTTCATCGCCGCAGTGACGTCATGCTTGCGCAGCGACGCACCGCTGATGCGCACCTCGCCGCTGTCATACCCGTCGACTCCGAAGACCGCTCGTGCGACCTCGCTGCGGCCCGCGCCGACAAGCCCCGCCAGACCGACGATCTCTCCGGCCCGGACATCGAAGTCGATGTCGTGGAAGACGCCGAGCGCGGTCAGGCCGCGGACCTCGAGCACCACATCGCCGGCGTTGCGTTCGCCGCGCGGGTACAGCGATTCGACGTCGCGGCCGACCATCTGGCGGACGATCTGCTCTTCGCTCGTGTCGGCCAGCGCACTCGTCGACACGTAGGCGCCATCGCGCATCACGGTGACGGTGTCGCACAGGTCCCAGACCTCTTCGAACCGGTGCGAGATGAAGAGGATGGCGCACCCCTCGTCGCGCAGGGCGCGCGCGATCGTGAAGAGTCGCTGGACCTCGGCGGGGCTCAGTGCCGCGGTGGGCTCGTCCATGACCAGAACCCGGGCATCCATCGAGATGGCCTTGGCGATCTCGATGATCTGCTGATCGGCGATGGACAGCCCCTCCGCGATGCGATCAGGGTCGATGTGCACGCCGAGTCGGGCGAACAGCGTCTGCGACTCTCTCCGCATGCCGACGCGATCGACGTTGCCGGCCCGCGTGCGCGGGAAGCGGCCCATGAAGATGTTCTCCATGACCGACAGATCGGGCAGCAGCGTGGGCTCCTGGTACACGATCGCGATGCCCGCCGACTTCGCCTCGGCGGTGTTGCGGAACGCTACCTCCGCACCGTCCATCTCGATGATCCCGGCGTCGGGGGTGTACAGCCCGGCCATGATCTTCACCATGGTCGACTTGCCGGCTCCGTTCTCACCCATGAGGGCGTGCACCGATCCGGCGCGCAGCGCGAGGTTGCCCTCACGCAGGGCCACGACGGCACCGAAGGATTTCGCGATGCCCTCCATCCGAAGGGTGATTGCTCCGGCCGGCGGGCCGGCGGGATATTCGTTGACCACTGTGTCTCCTCGCCTCAGGGCCTGCAGCCGCAGGATCGGCCGATGATCAGTTCTGTGGGGATCTCCCAATGCAGCTCGGTCTGGCTGTCGTCGAACAACCGCCGCACGGCTGCGCGAGCCAGCACGGAGCTGGGCTGGCGGACGGTCGTCAGGGAGGGACGGAGCGTCGCCGCCTGTTTCGTTCCGTCGATGCTGGCGACAGCCAGCTGCTCCGGCACGAATACACCGTCTGCGATCGCAGCCGACACCAACCCCCGCGCCTGGTCGTCGCTCGCGCAGAACACGGCACGCGGCATCGCATCCTGCTTCCGCAGGCTCTCCCACGCTTCGACTCCGCCGGCGAACGAGTACGCGGCACGCAGGATGACGTTCGCTTCGAGGTTCACTCGGCGCAACGCCGTCGAAAAACCCTCGAGACGCTCATCGCTGACGAAGGTGCTCTCCATCCCCGTCACGCACGCGAACGTGTCATACCCGTGCGAGAGGAGGTGGCTCGTAGCGGCGTCGGCCGCCTCGACGTGGTCGATGCTCACAGAGCGGATGAGGCTGTGAGGATTCGGGCGGTCCACGACGACAACGGGGATGTCGGCGTCCACGGCGAACTGCAGCGACATCTGCTTGCTCACACCGATGAAGATCATCCCGTCGACGCGGTGGCGCACGAACGACTGGACGTATGCCGTCTCGCGCTCCCGGTTCTCGGCGGAGTTTCCGACGAAGACCAATCGCCCGGACTGGAGCGCCGCCTCCTCGACGGCGAGCGCCAGCTCCGCGAAGAAGCTGTTGTCGAGGTTGGGAACGATCATCCCCGCGGTGCCCGTTCCACTCCCTGCCAGCGACCGGGCGATCGGGTTCGGCACATATCCGAGTTCCTCGATGGCGGCGAGCACCCGGGCTCGACGCTCCGGGCTCACGTTGCGTGGGCCACCGTTGACCACATAGCTGACGACGGCGACAGAGGTTCCCGCAAGCCGAGCCACGTCCTCGCGGCTCACGCGCTTCGCCGTCACGGGATGACCACCTCTTCGAAGTGCGGATAGCTCTCCGCTGCGCCGGCGGATTCGACCGTCCGGGTGGCAGCAGCGACCGCGAAGCGGACAGCGCCCTCCAGATCGACGCCGAGCGCCAGCCGCGCGGCAAGCGCGCCGACGAAAGCATCACCGGCTCCTGTGGTGTCGACCACCCGGACCGGCGCGGGCGCGGGGATATGACGGGTCCCGTCCGGAGAAGAGAACACGGCGCCCCGCTCCCCGAGAGTCACCACGACGCTTCGGGCGCGGTCACCGAGTCGCCTCGCCAGCTCGATATCATCCACCGCGCCGTCTCGTGCTCCCAGCAGCTGCCGCGCCTCGATCTCGTTCAGGATGAGCGGATCAGCGACGCCGAGTTCTTCGCCGAGGTCGACGACGGGAGCGAGGTTGATGACCGTCCGCACCCCGCGCGCAGCGGAGATGACCGCTGCACGTCGGGTGATCGCAGCGGGGATCTCACCCTGGAGGACCACCACACGAGCGCGACCGATGACTTCAGCCAGCGCGTTGTCGGAGATCTCGCCCTTCGCGCTTGCGCCCGGGCTGACCACGATCTGATTGGCGCCCTCGACATCGCGCGTCACCGTGGCCGCGCCGGAATCTGTGCGTCGGACGCGGATGACACCCCCCGTCCCCACGCCGAGGGCATTTAGACGGCGCAGAACGTCAGCAGCCGTCCTGTCGTCACCCACGAAACCGACCATCTCCGACCGAGCGCCGGCGCGCGCGGCCGCGACCGCCTGGTTCGCGCCCTTACCGCCCAGGCCCTGTGTGACCTCATGTGCGATGACCGTCTCGCCGCTACGCGGGAGCGCGGACACCAGAAGGTGCTGATCGAAGTGGATCGATCCGATCGTCAGCACGTCGATGTTCTGACCCGAACTCTCAGGCAACTTTGGCTCCTCAAAATCTACGGCGCAGCAACGCGCGTAGATGAAGTTACGTGGGCCGATTGTTCGGCCGATATCCGTCCAGCGCGGCGGAGGAGCCGATTCGCGCAGAAGACCCCGGGCGTCGACCGGGATGTCAGAATGGATTGCGATATGGGTGGCGATGAGGGCGAGCTCTTCGCGAGCCGACGTGTCGCGTCGTGCCGTGATGTCGAACACGCCCGCCGGGCCCTCAGCGATGTCTTCCTGCCCGTGGACTTCCCGTCAGCACGCGCGTCGAGCCGCGTGGATCTCAAGCTCAACGCATTGACGGTGGGGCGAGTCACCTGCGGGTATATGCGGTTCAACGACGCGCTCCGCCTAGAGACCGCGGAGGCCGAGCACTATCACATCGACATCCCGACGGCGGGGCGAGCCACCATGCGAGCCGGCCTCGGGCAGTCGATCTACGCGACGCCCCGCAAGGCGGGGGTCTTCATGCCCGGACGCCCAGTCGCTATCGACACCGGGGAGCGTTTCGCGCAACTATCCCTGATGATCCCGCGGGACCAGTTGAACCTTGAAGCCGAGAACCTGCTCGGTATCGCACTGACCCACCCGCTCGAGTTCAGCGGAGAGATGGACCTCGACGTACCGGGCGGGCAGGTCGTGATGCAGGTGCTGCGCACGATCGACAAAGCGTCGGAGCACCCCGACGGAGGACTGCTGGCGCACCCGCTCGCTGCTCAGCGATTAGAGCAGGTACTCCTGCACACTCTTCTCCTCGATCAGCAGCACAATCTCTCAGCCGCGCTGGTGTCTCCCGCGCCGGCCGCCGGCATGCGACCGGTCGCGCAGGCGGTGGAGCTGCTGCGAAACGACCCCTCCCGCCCGTGGACGGTCACCGAACTCGCGACCGAGGTCTCCGTGAGCGTACGCAGCCTTCAAGAGGGCTTCCGCCGATCCCTGGACACGACGCCGATGGCGTACCTGCGGCAGCTGAGGCTGGAGAAGGTCCATCAAGCGCTCGCGAACGCGGAACCGGGCAGCCTCACGGTCACCGAGATCGCCGCCCACTGGGGGTTCACACACCTGGGCAGATTCGCTGCCACCTATCGCTCCACGTTCTCGGAGAGTCCGTCTGAAACGATGCGAGCGGCGTCGCCGCCCAGGCGATAGCAGCTAAGCCCGGCTTGAAGCGGAACTCAACGGCCTTGGTCAGTTCAAGACGCGAATCGACGGTCTATCCGAGCCGAAGCCAGGCATCGATGGGGCGACGACATGGAAGACCGGAGCGCTCGGCGACGAAGGCTCAGCCAGCGGTCATCTCAAGCCGACCACCGGGGAGCGCGACCGCTGACCCCGCGTTCACGATCCACTCGAGTGCGGGAAGTCCCTCCATTCGGATCAACGCTGGGGTGACGCTGAGTGGGAGCGCGGGGGCCGCCGACGTGCCACTCCGTATGGTGACCGAGACCGAGCAGGTGCTCGGTGGCGGTCCGCGCGCCCTGCGCCTGATCGTGATCGACCACCGGAAGCTCGTAGTTGTCGCTCGAGTCCAGCACAACGATCGGAAAACCCCAGTTGGGCGAGAGGACGTCCCGATCGATCAAGTGAGCCTCCACGACGATGACGGCGCCGTCGACAGCCTGATCCTTGAGTCGAGTCAAGGCGTCCTCGATGGTTCGCGAGTCCACGTCGCGCAGAGTGGCAAGCGCGACCGAATAGCCGATCGACGCGGCCTGCGAGGTCTGCTCGCCGCTGCACGCTCGTGTTCGCCGCGGTCAGCGCGCCGACCGAGCGGGCGGTGCCCCCGCCCACCCGGGCCCCTTCTCGAGCACGAGCATCGAGGCGCCGGCATCGGCGGCCGACACTGCCGCCTTGCTCTCGAACTCCCTGATTCCGGATGCCATGTCTCAGGACATCGGTGACGGATCCGGGTCAAGACGTCGGTGACAGTTCAGGTATTGCTGGTGGTGACAGTTCTCGGCTCTATGTGAGGGATGAGCCGCGTTGAGCCCGTCGATCCTCGTGTCCGTCTCGCGATCGCGCAGTGGCCGCCCGACGCTCCCCGGGGTGCGGTGACCACGTTCTGCTTGGAGCACGCGATCTCGCGGAAGACGTTCTACGCGATCCGCCACCGCGCGCTCGAGGAGGGTCAGGCCGCGGCACTGGAACCACGCAGCCGACGCCCGAAGGCGAGTCCGACCACGATCGCCGACGACGTCAAGGCCCAGGCTCTCGGGGTGCGCCGGGCGCTGGAGGAGTCCGGGCTGGACCACGGCCCGATCAGCGTGCACGACAAGATGACGACGCTGGGGATGACCCCGGTACCGTCGATCTCGTCGCTGGCCCGCATCTTCCGAGACGCCGGCGCCGCGAAACGCGAACCGAGGAAGAAGCCGCGGGCGGCGTATCGGCGGTTCGTGTATCCCGCACCCAACGCATGCTGGCAACTGGACGCGACCGAGTACGTCCTCGCCGGCGGCCGCAAGTGTGTGATCTTCCAGCTCATCGACGACCACTCCCGCTACGCCGTCGCCTCCCATGCCGCCGTCGGCGAGACCTCGAGAGACGCCATCAGGGTCGTGAAGAAGGCAATCAAACGCCCCCACCAGGCATCCGCTACGTCGGCAACGGCCAACCGCGTGGCCCTAAGCCGAAAGAACTGCCACCGATGTCCTGAGACATCGAATGTCACCGATGTCCTGACACAGAACCGTCACCCATGTCCTGAGACATCACACTCCCTGATTCCGGATCGTTCGCTCTCGAATGTGGGCAAAATGTGGGCACGGTCCACTCGGACGAATGCGAAAGGCCCCGCGATCCCTGTATGTCCACGGGCTCGCGGGGCTTCGACGGTGGCGGTGACGGTGGGATTTGAACCCACGGTAGGGGGTTACCCTACACAACTTTTCGAGAGTTGCACCTTCGGCCGCTCGGACACGTCACCGCCGACAAGCTTACGACACGTCGGCGGATGCCGCGAATCGGCGCGGATCGGCATTCCCCCCGCGACGCCGGTCCTCCGCAAGCCCGAGACGGCTATGCGTCGAGGAACGGCTCGTGGTGGTAGCCGTCCCGATCGAGCACGGCAACAGTCGACTCGGGCACCTCGAGGAAGACGCCGGGCAGATCGTTGAGCGGCTCGGAGACGACGATCTGCGCGCGGTCACCGAAGAGCGACAGGCGCTCGAACTCCGGGTACATCGACCGCAGGGTCGGCACGTCGGCCGAATGGAACAGGGTACGCGAGCGCCCTTGCGACGAGTACCGGAACGCCCACACCGTCTCGCCGTCCGACACGGCGACCGTCCCCTGCATCGGAAACCTCACACCGGCTGCGTGGCCGGCCTCCTCCACCCGGCGGATCGCCGCGCCCATCGCCGCGATGGGATCGTCTGCGAGTCCGAAGGTCAGCGCGAGGTGGAAGAGCATCTCGGAGTCCGTGGTGCCCTGGATCAACGCGTACAGCGACGGATCGACGGCGAGCGCGAGCTCCCGCTTGATCAGGCCGAACTGCGAGATCAGGCCGTTGTGCATGAACAGCCACTCGCCGTGCCGGAACGGGTGGCAGTTGGTCTGCTGGATCGGAGGTCCGCCCGCCGCGCGCACGTGCGCGAAGAACAGCGGGCTCGTGACCGCCCGGCTGATCTCGCGGAGGTTCTGGTCGTTCCACGCCGGCTCGATGGACCGGAAGACGAACGGATGCCGCGAGCCTGCGGCATCCGTCTCTCCCCCGCCTTCGGGATACCAGCCGAAGCCGAAGCCGTCGCCGTTCACGGTCTCGGCCCCGAGCGGCGAGTTCTGCGACATGGCGACGACCGAATGCTGGGCGTCGAGGATGAGGACCGCCGGCTGCAGCGGCTCCCCCGTGTAGGCCAGCCATCGGCACATGTCGGCTCTCCAGCGGATCGGCTCGGCGCCGCCTCGCTGCGGCTCTGCCGTCATCGTAGGGGCCGGCGGCCGGTTCGCGCAGCCTCACCGGCAGACGGCGCCGATGTCGGCGGCCGGGTCTAGCGTGGAGTGCGTGACCGAGGACCACGTATCGCCCGCCCCGGCGACCGGCGTGGGAGATCGCTCGACCACGACACAGCGGTCCGTGCTGTGGATCGCGGTGCTGGCGTCGTTCGTCGCGTTCCTCGACGGCACGATCGTCAACGTCGCACTGCCGGCGATCAGCGATGAGCTGGGCGGCGGCATCACGACGCAGCAGTGGGTCGTCGACGCCTACCTCATCACGCTCGGCGCCTTGATCCTCGTCGCCGGGTCGGTCAGCGACGCCTACGGCCGGGTGCTGGTGCTGCGCATCGGCCTCATCGGGTTCGGCATCGCGTCGATCGCGATCGCGGCCGCGCCCACGGCCGAGTTCCTCATCGTGGCGCGCGGCCTGCAGGGCGCGGCGGGAGCCTTCCTCGTGCCGAGCTCGCTCGCGCTCATCACCTCGAACTTCAGCGGCGCGGCGCAGAGCCGGGCGATCGGCATCTGGACAGCCATGACGACGTCGGCCATGATCGTCGGACCGCTCATCGGCGGCGTCCTCGTCGACACGGCGTCGTGGCGATGGGCCTTCCTCATCAACGTGCTGCCGATCGGCGCAACGCTCGCGCTGCTGGCGCGCGGCGGATTCCGAGACACGCGGCACGAGGACGCCTCCATCGACTGGCTCGGGGCGGCCCTGTGCACACTCGGCCTCGGCGGCATGGTCTACGCGCTCATCGAACAGCCCAACCTCGGGTGGAGCTCCCCCGCCATCTGGGCGTCGCTCCTCGTCGGAGCGGTGCTGTTCGTCGCGTTCCTCCTGCGTCAGCGAGTCGTGCGCCACCCGATCCTGCCGCTGGATCTCTTCCGCGTCCGCAACTTCTGGACAGGCAACGTGGCGACGGCCTTCATCTACGGCGCCATCGCGCTCAACGGCCTCGTGGTCGTCGTCTACCTCCAGGAGGGTGCCGGCCTGCCTGCGACCCTCGCCGGCCTCGCGAGCCTCCCCGTCACGATCCTCATGATCGTGTTCAGCTCCCGGGTCGGCGCCCTGAGCGGCAGGTGGGGTCCGCGCTTCTTCATGACCGTCGGCCCCCTCACGATGGGCATCGGGGCGCTGCTCCTCCTCACCGTCCGCGCCGACTTCTCGTACTGGTGGCAGGTGCTGCCCAGCATGATCGTGATGGGCATCGGGCTCGCCCTCACCGTCGCCCCGCTCACCTCGGCGATCCTGGGAGACATCGGGCCCGAGCGCTCCGGCATCGCCTCCGCCGTCAACAATGCCGTGGCCCGCGTGGCGGGACTCATCGCGATCGCCCTCCTCGCCACGATCGTGGGCGGCGCACTCGACCTCGAGGGCTTCCATCGCGCCGCGATCGTCACCGCAGCGCTCATGATCGCCGGCGGCATCACGTCGTTCCTCGGCATCCGCAACCCTGAGCGCTCGGCCCCAGCTGCGCAGCGGATAGGCTCCGACGCGCCGGAATAGACCCGGTCACCGACCCTGGCCCGCGGCATCCGTCCCCTGCCAGACTGGCCGCATGGCCGTCATCGAGAACTCGAAAGTCACCATCGTCGGGGCCGGGAGCGTGGGCTCGAGCGCCGCGTACGCCGCGCTCATCCGAGGGTCAGCCCGGCACGTCGCGCTCTACGACATCGCGAAGCAGAAGGTCGAGGCCGAGGTGCTCGACCTCGCGCATGGCACGCAGTTCACCGGGTCGAGCGACATCATCGGCGGCAGCGACCTGTCGGTCGTCGAGGGCTCGCACGTCGTCGTCATCACCGCCGGCGCCAAGCAGGATCCGGGGCAGACGCGCATCGAACTGGCCGGGGTCAACGCCCGCATCATGAAGACGATGATGCCGCAGCTGCTCGAAGCGGCCCCCGATGCCATCTACGTCATCGTCACGAACCCCTGCGACGTGCTCACCGTTCTGGCCCAGGAAGACACCGGTCTGCCCCCCGAGCGCATCTTCGCATCGGGCACAGTGCTCGACACCTCGCGCCTGCGCTGGAAGCTCGCCGAACGCGCCGGTGTCTCGACCGGCAGCGTGCACGCCTACATCGTCGGCGAGCACGGCGACACGGAGTTCCCGCTGTGGTCGAAAGCGACGATCGGCGCCGTCCCGATCCTCGAATGGGTCACCCCTCGCGGAGACCGCATGAGCGTGGACGAGCTCGACCAGATCGCCGTCGACGTACGCGACGCCGCGTACAAGGTCATCCAGGGCAAGGGCGCGACGAACTACGCGATCGGCCTGTCGAGCGCACGCATCATCGAGGCGATCCTCCGCGACGAGCGGGCCGTCATGCCGGTCTCGCCGGTGCTGCGGGACTTCCACGGTGTCGACGGCGTCGCGCTCTCGGTGCCCGCGATCGTGAGCGCCGCCGGTGCCGTTCCGGTACGCGAGACGCAGTTCGACCCGAAGGAGCTGGAACTCCTCCGCGCCTCTGCCGACGCGTTGAAGAAGGTCGCCGACTCGCTGCGCGGCTGACGCCCGCGGGGCCTCTGTTCGCGGCGTCCCGCGACCGATAGCCTCATCCTGCAACGACGGACTGGGGGTCATCGTGGCTACGCAGACTCATTCGAACACGCGGCGAGCTGTCGCGGCATCCGTCGTCGTCTTCGTGCTCGGAATCACGGGATGCTCCGCCCCATCGTCCACGCCCATGCCTACGGCTTTTCCCGCCGACACTGCGCAGACGTTGCCCGCCGAGACGGCGGCCGCGCTGCAGGCGGTGCTCGACGAGGCGCCGATCGGCGAGAGGCTGCCGGGCGTGATCGCCCGGGTCATCACACCCGAGGGCACCTGGACCGGCACTGCCGGATCGATCGCGCTCGACGTCGAACAGGCGCCCACCTCCACCGACCGCACCCGCATCGGCAGTCTCACCAAGACGATGACGGGCACCATCCTCCTGCAGCTCGTCGACGAGGGCCTCGTCAGCCTCGACGACCCGATCTCGAAGTACGTGCCGGACTCCCCCAACGGCGAGGCCACCCTGCGCCAGCTCGCCGACATGACCAGCGGCATCCCGTCGTACTCGACCGACACGGACTGGCAGAACGCCTACTTCGGCGACCCGGCCACGGTCTTCACTTCGCAGGAGCTGCTCGACTTCGCGAAGACTCTCCCGCTCGACGGGGCGCCGGGCGAGGTGTGGGTGTACTCCAACACCAACTACATCCTCCTCGGCATGGTGATCCAGCAGGTGCTGTCTCAGCCCATCGCGGACGTGTTCGCCGAGCGCCTCTTCGAGCCGCTCGGAATGGCCGACACCGTGTACCCCGACGGTTCGGCGGCGATGAGCGAGCCGCGCTTCGAGGGCGTGACCGTCCAGGGCCAGCCCGAGGGCACGATCGCCGACGCCACCGACTGGAACCCGTCGTTCGGCAACACCGCAGGGGAGGTCATCTCCACGCTCGAAGACCTCACGCTGTGGGCGCACGCCCTGTTCACCGGCGAAGGGGTCCTGTCGCCCGACATGCAGCAGCTGCGGCGGGACTCGATCCTTTCAGCGCCGCCGCCCAACAATGCGACCTCCGGGTACGGGATCGCCTGGGGTCACGCTCCCAACGGCTGGTGGGGCCACTCCGGCACCATTCCCGGCTACACGACGTCGGTCTTCCATTCCTACGACGAGGATTCGACGATCGTCGTCATCACCTCGAGCGACATCGAGTTCGACGGCGGCGGCCTGCCCGCCCCGACGATCTACGAGGAGCTCGCGGAAGCGCTCGGCTGACTTCCGAGGGGGGCGGATGCCGCGGCCGGCCGCATCCGTCTCGCCTCGCGTGCACCGGAGTCGCGGCGCCTCCGGCCCGCCGCGCGAGCCGTGTCGCACGCCCGCTCTACGCTGGCCACATGCCCGCTGCCAGACGCCCGACGCAGACCGCGCCCTACCGGTGCACCGAGTGCGGCTGGACGACCCTCAAGTGGGTGGGGCGCTGCGGCGAGTGCCAGCAGTGGGGCACCGTGGTCGAGACCGCCGAGCAGACCGGCATCCTCCGGTCGGTGACGCCGGTGTCGCCCGGCGCCGCGCGGGCGGCGCAGCCGATCACGCGCATCGACACGTCCGACGCCCCGCGGCGGACCACCGGCGTCGGCGAGTTCGACCGGGTTCTCGGCGGCGGTCTCGTGCCGGGCGCCGCCATCCTGCTGTCGGGCGAGCCCGGTGTCGGCAAGTCCACCCTGCTGCTCGAGGTCGCAGCGCAGTCCGCGCAGACAGGACGACGCGTGCTGTACGCGAGCGCCGAGGAGTCGACGGCGCAGGTGCGGCTGCGGGCCGAGCGCACCGGCGCGCTCCACGACGAGCTCTACCTCGCGAGCGAGACGGACCTCGCGACGATCCTCGGCCACGTCGACGACGTCGCGCCCGACCTGCTCATCGTCGACTCGGTGCAGACGGTGTCGTCGGCGCTGTCCGAGGGCATGGCGGGGCATCCGTCCCAGGTGCGCGAGGTGGCGGCGACGCTCATCCGCGTCGCGAAGGAGCGCGGACTGCCCACGATCATCGTCGGGCATGTCACGAAAGACGGCTCGATCGCCGGTCCCCGCATCCTCGAGCACCTCGTCGACGTGGTGTGCCAGTTCGAGGGAGACCGGCAGACGTCGCTGCGGTTCGTGCGCGCGCTCAAGAACCGCTTCGGGCCAACCGATGAGGTCGGATGCTTCGACATGACCGGCGCGGGCATCGCCGAGGTCCCCGACCCCAGCGCCCTCTTCCTCGGCCACGGGAGCACTGAGCCGGGAACGTGCGTCTCGATCGCGCTCGAGGGTCGCCGCGCGCTGCCGGTCGAGGTGCAAGCGCTGACGATCGACAGCAAATCGGGCAACCCGCGCCGCATCGTGAACGGTGTCGATGCCGCGCGCGTGGCGACGGTGCTGGCGGTGCTGGAGAAGCGGATGCAGATCAAGACGTCCGACCAGGACGTCTACGTCTCGACGGTCGGGGGTGTGCGCTTCGCCGAGCCGGCGGCCGACCTCGCCATCGCCCTCGCCGTGGCGAGTGCCGTCGAAGGCTGGACCATTCCCCGGCACATCGCCGCCGTCGGCGAACTCAGCCTCGCCGGCGAGGTGCGGCCGGTCACCCAGGCCACGCAACGGCGCAGCGAAGGAGCGCGGCTCGGCTATCGCGACGTCATCGACCACCGATCCGGCTCGCTCGGCGGGGCGGTCCGCGACGTCAAGGTGAGGGCGAAGGGGCGGCCCGGCGAGGACATCCCCGAGTTCTGACCCCTCGCAGCCGGCGGTCCCCGTCCGGGGGCCGGGGTTGGGGTGGGTGCCGCAGCGGCGGTCAGCGACCGCGGGGCCGGGATTGGGGTGGGCGCCGGAGCGGGCGGTCAGCGACCGCGGGGGCGGGATTGGGGTGGGCGCCGGAGCGGGCGGTCCCCGTCCGGGGGCCGGGATTGGGGTGGGCGCCGGAGCGGGCGGTCCCCGTCCGGGGGCCGGGATTGGGGTGGGCGCCGGAGCGGGCGGTCCCCCGTCCCGGGGCCGGGGTTGGGGTGGGTCGCGGAGCGGGCGGTCAGCGACCGCGGGGGCGGCGGCGGCGATGCGGATCGGTCAACCCGAGTGCGATCGGTATGCCGATTCCGGCGGCGCACACGATTCCGACGATCAGGAAATCCACCCGGCGAGTCTGCTCCTGCTGGGGCCCGACTGGCAAGTCCGGTCCGGCGTGTCGCCGGGTCGCGGCATCCGTCACTCTCTCGCGTTGGCGAGACCAGGAGATCTGGCGAGAACAGGTCGATACCCGCCACCTCCTCCTGTAGCCGCCAGATCTCCTGTTTTCGACGCCGTCGAGGCGCTCAATGCCAGCGCCGGGCACCACCGCATCGCGCCTCAGCGCGTCAGGCTTTCGCCGCGTCAGGTGTCGAGGGCGGCGATGAGGTCGGCCGGCGATGCCTGCAGCGGATGCGGCCCCGCGATGTCGAAGAAGACCGTGGTGATCTCCTCCTCGTGAGCCCCGAGGAAGGCCCGCAGCCACGCCGGCGACTGCAGCGCGACGCCCGGCGGGAGGGTCGCGGGCTTGTGTGTGGCGTCGCTGAACAGCAGGAGCGCCACATCACCGGTCCGCGGGTCGCGATAGGTCCACACCTCGCCCACGTCGAGCGGATTGTCGCGCTGGCCGGGGCGCATCAGCGGCACGACCGTCGGGCCATGGCGCAGCGCGAACGCGACGGCAGCCATGTCCTGGGTCTGCAGCGCGTCACCCAGCTGGGTGTTGCGGAACTCCAGGGGTTCCTTCGCCCTGCCCGCCTTCGCGCGGTTCTCGCGCTTCTTGCCTGCCACCCGTCCAGCGTAATCGCCCGGTGAGCCCCGGAACGATGCGGGCTCAGGCGAGGAACCCGCGCAGCAGGGCCTCCGAACCGGCGAGGTGTTCGAGGATCGCCGCCTCCGCAGCATCCGGTCTCCCCGCGAGGATCGCGGTCACGATGTGCTCGTGCTGCACGTTGGAGTGCTCGATGTTGCGCGGCAGCAGCGGAAACGTGTCGAGCCACTCGTTCACGCGCGCCCGGTTCTCGGCGGCGAGCGCGACGAGCGATGGGATGCCGGCGAGCTCGGCGATCGTCAGGTGCAGCAGCGTGTCGAGCCGGCGGTAGTCGGGAGCGGATGCCTCGGTCACGAGTTCGTACCGAGCCCACAGCTCGCCGCGCGCCGACGCGTCGAGGGTCCGGGCCGCGGCGGCGCGGGCGGCGCCGGCCTCGAGCACGCGCCGGAGTCCGAGGACGTCCTCGAGCTCGGCGGGGGTCACATCACGCGGGTGCGGGGGCTGCGGGAGCGGGTCGGCGACGAACGTGCCGCCGTACCGCCCACGCCGGCGCACGAGGTAGCCGGTGTCGGCGAGCTCTCGGATGGCCTCGCGCACGGTGTCGCGGCTGACGGCGTAGAGAACGGCGAGTTCCCGCTCGGACGGCAGGGATTCCCCGGGCGCGACGACGCCGAGGCGGATGGTCTGCACGAGGCGCGCGACGGTGTCTTCGAGCGCGTTGCCCTCGCGCACCGGCCGGTACACGGCCTTGCGCACCTCCTGCAGTGGCGCGTCGCTCATGGCCGCGCCCCGCGCTCGGGCTCATGACTCAGGCTCGACGGCGCCGCAGCTCCGGCGCCTCGCTGGCGCGGCATCCGTTCCCGCCGTCCTGCCTGAATTGCGAGCATGCGCCGACCCTACAGCGGCGTCACGTAGGCGTTGGTGATGCCGCCGTCGACGACGAAGGCGGTCGCGGTGATGAACGACGCGTCGTCCGAGGCGAGGAACGCCACGGCGGCCGCCATCTCTTCCGGGTCGGCGAACCTCCCCATCGGCACGTGCACGAGCCGGCGCTGTGCGCGCTCGGGGTCCTTGGCGAACAGCTCCTGCAGGAGCGGGGTGTTGACCGGCCCCGGGCACAGGGCGTTGACCCGGATGCCCTGGCGCGCGAACTGCACGCCGAGTTCCCGCGTCATCGCGAGCACCCCGCCCTTCGACGCCGTGTACGAGATCTGCGACGTCGCCGAGCCGAGGAGGGCCACGAACGACGCCGTGTTGATGATCGAGCCCTTGCCGGCCGGCACCATGTGCCGCAGGGCCGCCCGCGAGCAGAGGTACACGCTCTTGAGGTTGACGTCCTGCACGCGGTCCCAGGCCGGCAGCTCGGTGGTCTCGATCGAGTCGTCGTCGGCGGGCGAGATGCCGGCGTTGTTGAACGCGATGTCGAGGCGGCCCAGATCACCGGCGACCGAGTCGAAGAGCATGTTGACGGATGCCTCGTCCGCGACGTCGACCGGACGAAACAGGCCGTCGACCTCCGCAGCCGCCCGCTCGCCGGTCGCCGGATCGAGGTCGGCGATCACGACGCGCGCGCCCTCCGCGGCGAACCGCCGGGCGGTCGCGAGCCCGATCCCCGAAGCGCCGCCCGTGATGATCGCGACCCGGTCCTTCAGTCTCGCGGTCAGATCCATGCTGTTTCCTTTCAGTCCGTCGCGAAGAAGACGTTCTTGGTCTCGGTGAAGTGCTCCGCGGCGTCGGGACCGAGCTCGCGACCGAGACCCGAGGCCTTCATGCCCCCGAACGGCGTCCAGTAGCGCACCGACGAGTGCGAATTGACCGACAGCACGCCGCTCTTCACGCCGCGGGAGACGCGCACGGCGCGGCCGAGGTTCTCGGTCCAGATGGAGCCGGCCAGGCCGTAGATCGTGTCGTTCGCCAGGCGGATGGCGTCGGACTCGTCGTCGAACGGCAGCACCGCGACGACGGGCCCGAACACCTCTTCCTGCGCGATGCGGTCGCCGGGCTGAGCCAGCACCACGGTGGGCGCGAACCAGAAGCCGTCCCCATCGGGTGCCGAGCCGCGGAAGGCGACGTCGGCGCCGTCGAGGAACCCCTCGACGGTGGACCGATGGGCTGCCGAGATCAAAGGCCCCATCTCGGTGCCCTCGTCTGCGGGGTCACCGACGCGCCATGCCCGCACCGCGGGCTCGAGCAGCTCCAGGAACCGGTCGTACGCCGAGCGCTCGACGAGGATGCGGCTGCGCGCGCAGCAGTCCTGCCCGGCGTTGTCGAACACGGCCCCCGGCGCCGAGGCGGCCGCCTTCTCGAGGTCGGCATCGGCGAACACGATGTTCGCGCTCTTGCCGCCGAGTTCGAGCGTGACCGGCTTCAGCTGGCGGGCACAGCCGGCCGCGACATCCGTCCCCACCTGCGTCGATCCGGTGAACACGACCTTGCGCACGTCGGGATGCGACACGAACCGCTGCCCGACCACCGAACCCGACCCGGTCACCACCTCGAACAAGCCCTCGGGGAGCCCGGCGAGAAGCGCGAGCTCGCCGAGCCGCATGGCCGTGAGGGGCGTGAGCTCCGCGGGCTTCAGCACGACGGCATTGCCCGCGGCGAGCGCCGGCGCGAAGCCCCACGACGCGATCGTCATCGGGAAGTTCCAGGGCACGATGATGCCGACGACGCCGTACGGCTCGTGGAAGGTCACGTCGAGTCCACCGGCGACGGGGATCTGCTGCCCCGAGAGCCGCTCGGGGGCACCGGCGTAGAAGTTCAGCACCTGCGCGACGTGGGAGGCCTCCCACCGCGCCGACCCGATGGGGTGCCCCGAGTTCAGCACCTCCAGCTGTGCGAGCTCCTCGACATGGGCCTCGACCACCCGCGCGAACGACCGCAGGGCATCGGCCCGTGCGACCGGCGGCAGCGACGCCCAGGAGCGCTGCGCGGCGACGGCGCGCGAGATCGCGGCATCCGTCTGGGCCTCGTCCGCCCGGGCGATCTCTCGGATCGGCTGCGCGGTGGCCGGGTTGACGACGGTGAACGTGGCACTCATGCGGTGCGCACCTCCCGGGATGCGTAGACGGATGCCTCGGCCACCAGTCCGGCGAAGAGCCGGCGGTCTTCGGCATTCTCTTCGGGGTGCCACTGCACGCCGAGGACGTACCCCTCCCCCTCCGACTCGAACGCCTGCACGAGGCCCTCGGTGTGCGCGGTCGCGATGAGCCCGTCGCCGAGGCGGTCGATCCCCTGGTGGTGGTAGCTGTGCACCTCGAGCTCGCCCGGCCCGACCAGGCCGGCCAGGCGCGTGCCCTCGTCGACCGTGACCTCGTTCACCGCGAACACCCCGCCTCCGACGCGGAAACGCTCGGTGCCGAGCGCCTCGGGCAGGTGCTGGTGCAGCGTGCCGCCGCGGGCGACGTTCACGAGCTGAAGCCCGCGGCAGATCGCGAGCACGGGCATCCGCCGCTCCTCGGCGCCGCGGAAGAGGGCGAGCTCCCACGCGTCGCGGTCGGGACGTGGCGGATCGGTGAGCGGATGCCGCTCCGCTCCGTACAGCTCCGGCTGCACATCGAGGCCACCCGTGAGGATGAGCCCGTCGAGGCCCTCGAGCACGGCGTCGGCGGCGGCATCCGGGTCCGGCTGCGGAGGCAACAGCACCGCCACGCCGCCCGACGCCGTCACCGAGTCGAAGTACTGCTGGGGAAGGAACGCTGCGCGCACGTCCCACACCCCCTGCTTCGCCTGCTCGAGGTAGGTCGTCAGGCCGATCACCGGCGTGCGGATCGGGCCGGGGAGGACGTCAGAGGCGCTCGAAGCCACGGACCCTCTCCCAATCGGTCACCGCGGCGTCGTAGGCCTCGACCTCGATGCGCGCCTGGTTCAGGTAGTGGTCCACCATGTCGTCGCCGAACGCCGACCGCGCGATGGCGGACTCGTCGAGCAGCTGTGCCGCCTCGCGCAGGGTGGTCGGCAGGTGGTCGACGCCCGCGGTGTAGGCGTTGCCCTCCAGCCGGTCGGGCAGCGGCAGCTCATGCTCGATGCCGTGCAGGCCGCCCGCGATGATGGCCGCGATGCCGAGGTACGGGTTGACGTCGCCGCCGGGCACGCGGTTCTCGACCCGCAGCGACGAGCCGTCCCCGACGACGCGCAGCGCGCACGTGCGGTTGTCGATGCCCCACGCGATGCCGGTGGGAGCGAACGAGCCCTTCGCGAACCGCTTGTACGAGTTGATGTTGGGCGCGTACAGCAGCGTGAACTCGCGGAGCGTCGCGAGGATGCCGGCGATCCAGTGCTCCATCAGCGGGCTGAAGCCGTAGGCGCCGTCGCCCGACATCACCGCGTCGCCCGCGGCGGAGCGCACCGAGAGGTGGATGTGGCAGCTGTTGCCTTCGCGCTCGTTGAACTTCGCCATGAAGGTGAGCGCCTTGCCGTGCTGCTCGGCGATGGCCTTCGCGCCGTTCTTGTAGATCGCGTGCTGGTCGGCGGTCTGGAGCGCCTCGGCGTAGCGGAACGCGATCTCCTGCTGACCGAGATTGCACTCGCCCTTCACGCCCTCGGTGTACAGGCCGGCGCCGTCCATCGACAGGCGGATGTCGCGCAGCAGCGGCTCGAGACGACCTGAGGCGAGCAGGTCGTAGTCGACGTTGTAGTCCGTCGACGGGGTGAGGTCGCGGTAGCCCTTGGCCCAGGCCTCCCGGTAGGTGTCGTCGAAGACGATGAACTCGAGTTCGGTTCCCGCGAAGGGGACGAGCCCCCGGTCGGCGAGACGCCGCCGCTGCCGGTTCAGGATGTCACGGGGCGACTGTCCGACCGGGTCGCCGTTCTGCCACGTGAGGTCGGCCATGACGAGCGCCGACCCCGCCAGCCACGGGATCCGACGGAGCGTGCCGACGTCGGGCCGCAGCATCATGTCGCCGTAGCCCGTCTCCCAGCTCGACATGGCGTAGCCGTCGACGGTGTTCATGTCGACGTCGACCGAGAGGAGATAGTTGCACGCCTCGGCGCCGTGGGGCAGCACCTCCTCCTGGAAGAGCCGCGCCGAGACGCGCTTGCCGACGAGGCGCCCCTGCGCGTCGGCGAAGGCGACGACGACGGTGTCGATGTCGCCGGCCGCGATCCCGGCGTTCAGCTGTTCGACGGTGAGGTTGCCCGGCATCCGTTCCTCCTCCTGCATCGGCGTGCGACGCGTGTCGCGAGTGGGATCCGCGAGACCCGCGTCACCCGCACACTCTAACCAAAATCGCCTGCAAAGGTAGACACAGCCCACCAATAGGGCCCACAATCGGCGGCAAGCGCATCCGCGCGACCCGAGCGCACCTCCCTTCGCGAATCCTTGGAGAACCGATGTCCCAAGCGAGCAGTGCAGCCCAGCCCGAATCCACCGCATCGTCCGCCGACGGTTCGGCGAAGGTCGCCGGTGCGACCTATACGCGAGCCGGCCAAGAGTACTTCCAGCGGCGCACGCTGAAACGCTCCGCCGGAATCTGGGGCCTCTGGGGCCTCGCCGTGGCCGCCGTCATCTCCGGCGACTTCTCCGGCTGGAACTTCGGCATCGACGCCGCCGGCTTCGGCGGAATGGTCATCGCCTTCGTGATCCTCGTCGCCATGTACTACGGCATGATCTTCTCGATCGGCGAGATGGCCGCCGCGATGCCGCACACCGGCGGGGCGTACTCCTTCGCCCGGTCGGCGATGGGCCCCTGGGGCGGCCTGGTCACCGGCGCCGCCGAGACCATCGAGTACGTCGCCACGACGGCCGTGATCGTGTACTTCTCGGGCGCCTACGCCGACGCCATCACCTCCGAGCTGCTGGGAGTGTCGCTCCCGGGATGGCTGTGGTGGGTCATCCTCTACGCGATCTTCATCGCGCTGAACGCCGCCGGAGCGCACATCTCGTTCAAGTTCGCGATCGTCGTCTCGATCATCTCGATCGCCATCCTGCTGGTGTTCTCGGTCATGGCGCTGTTCTCGCCGGCGCTCGACTGGGGTTCGCTGTGGAACATCGCCCCCGACCCGGGCCAGACCGAGTTCCTTCCGCACGGTGTGCTGCCGATCCTCTTCGCCCTGCCGTTCGCGATGTGGTTCTTCCTCGGCATCGAGGAGCTGCCGCTCGCAGCCGAGGAGTCGAACGACCCCGTCCGCGACATCCCGCGCGCCGGCTTCTGGGCCCGCGGCACCCTCATCGTGACCGGCCTGCTCGTGCTGTTCCTCAACACCGCCGTCCTCGGCGCCGAGGCGACGGGCGTCTCCGCAGAGCCGCTGCTCGACGGCTTCCGCGCGATCGTCGGCGACCAGCTCGCCGCCGTGCTCGCGCTCTTCGCGCTCATCGGCCTGCTCGCGTCGCTGCAGGGCATCATGTTCGCCTACGGCCGCAACATGTATTCGCTGTCGCGCGCGGGCTACTACCCGAAGTTCCTGTCGCTGACCGGCAAGCGCCAGACGCCCTGGGTGGCGCTGCTCGTGGGCGCCCTCATCGGGTTCGTGGCGCTGGTGGTGCTCGACATCCTCGCCAACATCGACCCCGACAACGCCGGAGCGGTGGCCGGCGCGATCGTCCTGAACATCGCGGTGTGGGGCGCGGTCCTCGCCTACCTGATGCAGATGGTCGCCTTCATCATGCTGCGCCGGAAGTACCCGAACGCGAACCGCCCCTACCGCAGCCCGTGGGGCGTGCCGGGAGCAGTGGTCGCGGCGGTCATCGCGGCGCTCATCTTCCTCGGGTTCCTGCTCAACGAGGCCTTCCAGCCGGCGATCATCGCCATCGGCATCGTCTACGTCGTCATCCTCATCGGCTTCGCGCTGTACTTCCGGCACCGCCTCGTGCTCTCGCCCGAGGAGGAGTACGCCATCTCGGGCGGCACGCACTGGGATCCGCAGGCGGAGGGGTACGACGCGATGGAGACCGAGGTGTTCGGCGACAAGCCCTAGGGTTCGGCCACGAAAGTACGGCGAGACGAGCGGGGCGGTGTGGGGCCGCCCCGCTTCGTCGTCGCATCCGCCGATGTTCGAGGGATGTGCGGGTCGTCCCCGGCCCCCCGGCTCGGGGACGACCCACGGCACCCGGGTGCGCGGCGGGGCCCTGGGGAAGCCTGCGTCGAAGTCATGGGGGAGGTTCGACGTGCCGCACGACAGCGGGTGTGCCATTCAACGGTAGAGGCAGTGCGCGGGGCGATGCGACGCATCCGGTGCCAGGAGTGCGCCACTCCGCGACAGGGCTCGGTACACGGCGCTGCACCGAGGTCGGTCAGACTGGGGCGAACTCACCGGCCATGGTCGGCAGGCGACGCCGGGGTCTGTCATTGCTCGTCCGAGCGCTCTCGAAGGATTCCGTGCACGGTGCGCGGCGCGAGACCGGTGAGCTTCGCAAGTTCTCGCACTGAGGCGCCATCCGCGTTGGCTGCACGGATCGCGGCGCGGTAAGCCTCGTCTGCGGCCTCCATCGCCTTCCTTGCGCGCAGGATGGCGGCCGCGTGCTGCTTCGGCACGATTCCCGGGGGCCGCGTCACTCGGCCAGTGTATGGGGGCGGTCAGTTGGCCCCGGCCTCGCCGCGACGATAGCCGCAGACGCAAGAGATCGTCTCCGGCAGGTGGGTGCGGTGCTCGAGCAGCTCGGGGTCGACGTCGAGTGCGACGGCGGTGCGCTCAATGGTCGTCCCCATACTCCATTTCGTATCACTACGGGATACGAAATGGAGTATGTTCCGTGTTCTTGGAGGATGCATGATGCCGCGGACCTCGGGCGTAGGTCTCCGCGCCGCTTGCGAGGGGGTAATCATGCGAGTCAGGTTCCCAGTCGAAAGCGATGCACGCAGGCACTTCGGGAAGTGCCTGCGTGTATTCGGAGACTTTGTGACGCTTGCTGGTCGCGGTCCCGGCAATCGTGCGGACTCCTCGCGGACCGCGGGCTGATTTCCGCGGGATCGCTGGGGTTGTCCTAGTACAGCAGGAACTGCTTCGGCTCGGTCGACGGGATGCCGCCGATCTCCACCGACAGATGGTACGAGGCGCCGCCGCCGGGGGCGCGGGGGCGCGTGTCGTCCGCGCAGGTGCCGACCGCCGAGCGCGTGCGGTCCCACTCGAGCGGGGACGCACTCGACACGGTCTGGCCCGCGGCGATGAGCACGGTCATGTCGCTGGGCTCGCTCTGGCAGTCGGTCGATCGCCACCAGATGTCGTCGCCGCTCGTGACCGTGTACGACTGCGCGCTGGTGCCGACGTTGAGAGTGCAGTCGGAGCCGTGGTTGGTGAGCGTGATGGAGAACTGCGGGTTCTGGTCGCCCGCGTATGTGTCGGCGCTCGAGACCGCTTCGACGGTGACCTCGCTCGCGACGCAGGGCAGCGCCGTGGGTGTCGCCTCGGGGCTCGCCCCTTCGACCACCGCACCCTCGACGGCACCGGTGTGGACCCCGCCGACCGTCGCCTGCGACGACGGCACCGGAAGGGAATCAGGCCCCCTCTGCGCGGAGGAATCGACGCCGGACGAGTCCGCGGTGACCGCACGAGCCCACGGCTGCGCGATGAGCAGCCACACCACCCCGGCGACCACGAGCAGCCCGATCACCATCGCCAGCCGCCGGCGACGGTACACCGCAGGAGAGTGACGTCGTCGCGGAGTGGTGCCGGTCATGCTTTCAGGTTAAGCCGGGTCGGCCGGGCTTCTCCCATCGGCGCGCCCCGCCGGAGTCGTACGTGGCGCTTCGTGACGCGTCAGAGGCGCTTGAGCATGCGCGTGTTGCCGAGCGTGTTCGGCTTCACGTGCGCCAGATCGAGGAACTCGGCGACGCCCTCGTCGGGCGAGCGGATGAGCTGGGAATACACGTCGGGATCGACGACCTGCTCGCCGATGGGCTCGAACCCGCGGCGGGTGAAGAAGTCGACCTCGAAGGTCAGGCAGAACAGGCGCGACAGGCCGAGCGTACGGGCGTTCGCCTCGAGCCCCTCGACGAGCGCTCGGCCGACGCCGTGATGCAGCCATCCGTCGGCGACGATGAGCGTGCGGACCTCGCCGAGGTCCTCCCACATCACGTGCAGCGCACCGCAGCCGATGAGTTCGCCGTCCGCGTCCTCCGCGACGAGGAACTGCTGGGTGGCCTCGTACAGCACCACCAGATCCTTGCCGAGCAGGATGCGCCGCTGCACGAACGGCTCAAGGAGCGCCTGGATGCGAGGGACATCGCGCGTACGCGCCGGCCGGACCAGGAACTCTGCCACCCGTCCAGCGTAGAGCCAGAGACGACGAAGACCGGATGCCGCAGCATCCGGTCTCCGTTCGCGCTTCGACGGGGCTCGCGACCGATCAGGCGTTCGCGGCCAGATCCGGGGTCGCGGTGATCTCGCCGTTGTGGACGACGCCGACTGCGACCTTGTCGCCGCGCGGGCCGTGCTCGAAGACGAACTCGCCGTTCTGCGCATCGACCTTCACATGGTCGCCGGAGTCGAGCTCGCCGTGCAGGATCTTCTCCGACAGGCGGTCCTCGACCTCGCGCTGCATCGCGCGACGCAGGGGGCGGGCGCCGAGCGCGGGGTCGAAGCCGATCTCGATCAGCTTGTCCTTCGCGGCGTCCGTCAGCTCGATCGTCATGTCGCGGTCGAGCAGACGCTCGCCGAGCCGCTTGGTGAACAGGCCCACGATCTGGCGCAGCTCGTCCTTGTCCAGCTGCGGGAAGACGATGATGTCGTCGACGCGGTTGAGGAACTCGGGCTTGAAGTTGCGCTTCAGCTCCTCATTGACCTTGCCCTTCATGCGCTCGTACGTCGTGCCGCTGTTGCCCTCGACCTGGAAGCCCACGGGGCCGCCCGCGATCGCCGACGAACCGAGGTTCGTCGTCATGATGATCACGGTGTTCTTGAAGTCGATCACGCGGCCCTGACCGTCGGTCAGGCGACCCTCTTCGAGGATCTGCAGGAGCGAGTTGAAGATGTCGGGGTGCGCCTTCTCGATCTCGTCGAAGAGCACGACCGAGAACGGCTTGCGACGCACCTTCTCGGTGAGCTGGCCGCCCTCCTCGAATCCGACGAACCCGGGAGGGGCGCCGAACAGACGCGAGACCGTGTGCTTCTCGCCGAACTCCGACATGTCGAGCGCGATGAGCGCGTGCTCGTCGTCGAAGAGGAACTCCGCGAGCGCCTTGGCGAGCTCGGTCTTTCCGACGCCGGTGGGGCCGGCGAAGATGAACGAGCCCGACGGGCGCTTCGGGTCCTTGAGGCCCGCGCGCTGGCGGCGGATCGTCTTCGAGAGGGCGGCGATGGCCTCCTCCTGGCCGATGACGCGCTGGTGCAGCGCCTTCTCCATGAAGACGAGACGGCTCGACTCCTCCTCGGTGAGCTTGAACACCGGGATGCCGGTGGCCTGGGCGAGCACCTCGGCGATCAGGCCCTCGTCGACCACGGCGTGGCTGGCGACGTCGCCCGAGCGCCACTGCTTCTCGAGGCGCAGGCGCTCGGCGAGGAGGGACTTCTCCTCGTCGCGCAGCGAAGCGGCCTTCTCGAAGTCCTGGTCCTCGCTGGCGCGCTCCTTGTCTTCGCGGACCTTGGCGATCTTCTCGTCGAACTCGCGCAGCTCGGGCGGGCTCGACAGGATCGACAGGCGCAGGCGGGCGCCGGCCTCGTCGATCAGGTCGATGGCCTTGTCGGGCAGGAAGCGGTCCGAGATGTAGCGGTCGGCGAGGTTCGCCGCCGCGACGATGGCGCCGTCGGTGATCTGCACCTTGTGGTGCGCCTCGTAGCGGTCGCGCAGGCCCTTCAGGATGTTGATCGCGTGGGGCAGGCTCGGCTCGGCGACCTGGATGGGCTGGAAGCGGCGCTCGAGCGCAGCATCCTTCTCGAAGTGCTTGCGGTACTCGTCGAGCGTCGTGGCACCGATGGTCTGGAGCTCGCCACGGGCGAGGAGCGGCTTCAGGATCGACGCGGCGTCGATCGCGCCCTCGGCGGCACCGGCGCCCACGAGGGTGTGGATCTCGTCGATGAAGACGATGATGTCGCCGCGGGTGCGGATCTCCTTCGTGACCTTCTTGAGGCGCTCCTCGAAGTCACCGCGGTAGCGGGAACCGGCGATGAGCGACCCGAGGTCGAGCGAGTAGAGCTGCTTGTCCTTGAGCGTCTCGGGCACGTCGCCCTTGACGATCGCCTGCGCGAGGCCCTCGACGACCGCGGTCTTTCCGACTCCGGGCTCGCCGATGAGGACAGGGTTGTTCTTCGAACGGCGCGACAGGATCTGCATCACGCGCTCGATCTCCTTCTCGCGCCCGATGACCGGGTCGAGCTTGTTGTCGCGCGCGGCCTGCGTGAGGTTGCGGCCGAACTGGTCGAGCACCTGCGAGCCGCCCTGGGTCGTGCCCTGGGTCTGCTCCCCCGCGCCGCTGGCGACGCCGGCGGGCTCCTTGCCCTGGTAGCCCGACAGCAGCTGGATGACCTGCTGGCGCACCTTGTTGAGGTCGGCGCCGAGCTTCACGAGCACCTGGGCGGCGACGCCCTCGCCCTCGCGGATGAGACCGAGCAGGATGTGCTCGGTGCCGATGTAGTTGTGGCCCAGCTGCAGCGCCTCACGGAGGCTGAGCTCGAGCACCTTCTTGGCGCGCGGAGTGAAGGGGATGTGGCCGGTCGGCTGCTGCTGTCCCTGGCCGATGATGTCCTGCACCTGCTCGCGCACGGCGTCGAGCGAGATGCCGAGGCTCTCGAGGGCCTTGGCGGCGACGCCCTCACCCTCGTGGATGAGACCGAGCAGGATGTGCTCGGTGCCGATGTAGTTGTGGTTGAGCATCTTCGCCTCTTCCTGGGCGAGGACGACCACACGACGGGCACGGTCGGTGAATCTCTCGAACATCTCGTTCACTCCTCCGGGGCGTCTCGGGCGGTGAGCCCACTGCGCCTTACAAACGAGGGTAGCCAGAGGCCCGTGGCCGGATGGCCGTGTTCGCCGTGGGCATAGCGCGCCCGTGCAGGTCTTGACGAGCGACGGATGCCTTGCGCCGCAGCATCCGGTTCCCTTATCGTTTTTCGATAACAACGTTTATCGATATGGAGGCGTGCGAATGGATCCGCTGACCGCGAATCTCGTCACCGTCGGTGTGCCGCTGCTGGTGGTGGCGGTGGCCACCGCGACCATCCTCGTGCGGGGCCGGCGCCGGGCGGCGGGCATGCTGAGCCGGCCGGAGTCGTGGGCGATCTCGATCCTCGGCGCGGTGGCGATGATGACCGTGCTGACGTCGTTATGGGGACTCGTGGGCACGGCGGGCTACCTGTTCAGCGGTGATCCGGTCCGGATCGACGGGTTCCCGTTCGCCGGGATCACGGCGCCGGAGCTTCTGGCGGATGTCCCGCACCTCGTCGAGAGCGGCTACGGGTCGGTCTGGATGACGGTGTCGGATCTGCCGTCGTCATCACTGTGGCTGCTCTACCTCGAGGAAGCTCTGCCGATGGTCGGGGCGATCTGCATCAGCGTGGTGGTCGCGTGGCTGTCGTTCACCCTCGTGCGCGAGCGCCCCTTCGCCCGCGCATTTCCGGTCGGCTTCGCCGTCGCAGCCGTCGCGATCGTGGTCGCGGGACTGGGATCCCAGTTCGCGGCGGCGATGGCGAGATCGTCGGTCATCGCCTTCCTCGGAGAGGAGCAGCTAACCGGTGACACGACGACGACGCCCCCTCATGATGTCTTCGTCTTCCTCTCGCTCCAGCTCGATCTCGCGCCCATCGGGTGGGCGTTCGGGCTTCTCCTGGTCGCAGCGGCGTTTCAGATCGGCATCCGCATGCAGAAGGACACGGAGGCGCTGGTGTGACGCCCGCGGATGACGACGGGCCGAGCGGGGTCCACTGCCGGCTCGACGAACTGCTCGAGCAGCGCGGCATGACCCTCACGCGGCTCTCGGAACTCGTCGGGGTGTCGGTCGTGAACCTCTCGATCCTCAAGAACGACCGCGCCCGAGCCATCCGTTACTCGACGCTGTCGGCGATCTGCCGGGCGCTCGACTGCGAGATCGGCGATCTGCTCGTGCGCGCCGACTGAAGGGAATCGCCGAAGTGGCACCCGCGGCCGCCACCAGACGCGCGTTGCGACCACAGGCGCCACCTCCACCCACCCCGCGCCCGCCGAAGTGGCACCCGCGGCCGCCACCAGACGCGCGTTGCGACCACAGGCGCCACCTCCCGCCGACCGCGGGATCTCCGGCGTCAGTTCGGCGTGATGGGGATGCGGATGTCGTCGAACTCGCCGCCGGTGAGGATCGCGAAGATCCCGGCGTCCTCGTCTTCGAGACCGTTGACCGCGGCGACGAGGCCGCGGGGCGCCATGTCCATCGTGCACACCTGATCCGCAGGCGGCGTCTCGAAGGTCACGGTGACCTCGGTGCTGCTGGTCACCTCGGTGTTCTCGATCACGGGAGGGCACGAGGACGAACCCCACGACAGGATGACGAACTGCCCGTCGACGTCGGTCCAGCCCGCGCTCGGCAGGTAGTCGGTCTCGCCCCCGGCCTTCAGCGACGGGACGCCCTCGAGGTCGGTGTCGCCGTGCCAGCCGTCACCTGTCACCTCGATCTCGACCCCCTGCGAGGGGTCGACACCCTCGGGCGTGCCCACGAGCGTGACCCGGGGCACGAGATCGGCGGTGCAGGCCTCGTCGTCCTCGGCCGCGACCAGGGTGACCTTCATCACGTCGTCCTCATAGGTGGCCTCGTCGGCGACGGGGATGCACGTGGAGCTCCCCTGCGTGACGATGCCGATCATGCGGCCGCCGTCGAGCCAGGCGGCGCCGACCTCGTGCTCGTCGCTGCCGCCGCCGGCGTCATCGGTCGCGGTGGCGGCGGGGCTCGGAGTGCCGCCGGAGCCCGCGGGGGTCGCGCACGCCGCGAGCAGGCCGGCCACGACGAAGAGCGAGCCGATGCCCGCGGCGAGACGGGTGTTGAGCTTCATGTGCGAGGACCTTTCACTGGCACGGATGCCGCGGATGCAGGCATCCCTCACGGTAAGAGTGTCACGCGCCGCCGCGTCGTCACAGACCCGCGCCGGCCGGACGGGCCATCCGATACCGAGGCGTTGCCTGGGAGGACCGCTCAGGCGGGGCGCTCGCCGTGGAGGCTCTCGTAGACGTCACCGACGAACTCGTCGATCTCGCGGACCCCGGTGACGGGGCCGCCCGCGAGCAGCCCGTCGATGCCGAAGAGCACAGCGGTGGGAACCCGCCAGTCCTCGATCGAGCTGCTCACCAGGTGGTCGGCGTCGTGCAGCGACTGCGGCTCGGTGAGCTCGCTCAGCCGGCCGCTGTCGTGCGCGTGCGTGAACAGCAGGCGCACGTCGACCTCGGGCAGGAGCTCGCGGAATGCGGGCGCCTTCTCGATCACCATGGTGCACGAGCCGCAGGTGGGGGAGACCGCCAGCATGAGGAGGGGGCGCGACCGCGTGAGGGCGCGCAGGTTGACCGACGTGCCGTCGGCGAGGGAGAGCGGCACGGCCGGCGTGCGGGTGCGGATGTAGTCGAGCGCGCCTTCTCCGTCGCCGTCGACCGGCACCTCGACGAGCGAGGTATCGGAGGCCGGCGGTGCGGCGGCGGCAGCAGCGGCCTGGGGCTCGTCCGGCCACAGCACGAGCACCGCCGTGAGGGCGGCTGCCGCGGCGCCCAGCACGGTGCCCGACCAGCCCGTGAGGGCGACGGCGAGCGCTCCGCCGAGGAGGGGCGCCGTCCAGATGACCGCGGCCGAAGCGACGGCGAGCACGACGAGCCACACGTTGCGGATGACGGTGACGCGGGTGATGCGGCGCTTGCTGCCGAAGCACGCGCACGAGGCGTCGTCGGAGGCACGCCGGGCTTTGACCACGAGCCACAGGTAGCCGGCCATCAGCACCACCGCGACGAGCGCCGCCGCCAGTCCGAGCCAGCCGCCGAGCACGATCAGCGCCGCACCGAGGGCGATCTCGCCCCAGGGGTGCAGGCGGAGCAGCCACTGCCGGCGCAGCATCTTCGGCACTCCCAGCTCGCCCCACCCGACCAGGTCGTCGGGGGTTCGCAGCTTCGCCACCGCACTGGCGATCAGCACGCCGGCGAGGACCAGAGGCAGGGTGACGGTGAGGGCGGCGATCACACGCTGATGCTATCGGTGCGCGGCGGGCGAGAGGCCGCCGCGCCGCATCCCGTCGCGCCGGTGCAGCACCTCCGCATAGAACAGCGCGTGCGCATCGACCACCTCGGCATCGCTGAGAAGGCCCGGCGTCGCTGCGGCCGCGGAGGCGAGACGGGCCCGGAGGACGGGATCGCCACCGATCCGGCGCAGCGCCGCGGTGAGCGCCGGCACGTCACGGGGTGCCGCGCGCAGGCCGTTGACCCCGTCGTCCACCCACTCCACCGGCCCCCCTTCGTCTGCCACCACGACAGCCCGGCCGGCGGCCAGGTACTGCAGCACGTTCTGGCCGAGCGGCTCGGGGCGGGTGGAGTACTGCACGGCGACGTCCCACCGCGCGAGGAGGGCGTCGACGTCGTCCACGTGGCCGAGGAACGCGACGCGGTCGGCGACCCCGAGGCGCTCCGCCTGGGTCCGCAGCTCCTCCCGGTGATCCTCGTGGCCGAAGGGCGCTGCGCCGGCGATCTCGAGCACCGTGTCGCCGGGGAAGGCCGCCGCGAAGGCCTCGATCAGAAGGGCCTGGCCTTTCCAGGGGTCGATTCGGGCCAGCATGCCGACGCGGAGCGGACCGGGTTCGCGCGGGCCGGGGACGGGCGGCCCCGCGCGCAGTCCGGAGGCGCTCGGGATGACGACGGTCGCCGCGCCCGGTCGGAGGAACGGCAGCGCCGTCTGGAGCGTCAGGCGCGAGTTGCCCACCACGCCGTCGGCGCGCGGGAGCACCAGCCGGCGCATGATGGCCGAGCCGACCTCCCCGAGGGCCGCCGCGTCCACGGTGTCGCGCAGGTGCACGACGAACGGCGTCCGCGAGGCACGGGCGGCGAGCGCCCCGTAGGCGGCGGCACGGGCGCTGTTGGCGTCGACCAGGTCCGCCCGGCGGTACTCCCGGTGCACGCGCGTCGCCGCAGCCTGCACGAGGAGGCTCGCGGCCGCGGCGATCGTCGCCCCTCGCCGCCCGGATGACACTCCGGCGGGTTGCGGGATGCCGCTGACCCCCCGTTCGACGGCTCCGTCCAGGCGGTCGAACGCGGGCCCGGTCGTCGGCGGGGTCAGCAGGAAGGGATGCCACGAGGGGCCGGCGGACAGCATACGCGCGAGCGCGAGCTCCGCGCCCCCGGCAACCGCCGTGTGGTCGAGGTGCAGCACGCGTGGCCCCGCGATGGCGCCCCCCGGATCATCGCCGGCCGGAGGCACGGGCAGGCCGCCGGCGCGGAGGTCGTCGGCGCCCATCCCTCAGCCGCGGCCGCCGCCCGCGCGCGAGGTCGCGCCGTGCGACGCGCCGGCGGACAGGTCGGCGGCGCCGAAGGGGAGCCCCTCGCCGGTCGAGACGACCGCGAGGTAGCGGTCGACGTCGCCTTTCGGCATCCCGTAGAGCATGGCCGCCAGCCGCACGAGCGGGGGCACCTCCTGCGCGATGAGAGCGGCATACGCCTCATCGCCGCGGCCCTCGGGGTCGGTGATGTCGTCGTCTCCGATGGACCGGCGGTCGGCGAGGCGCCCCACGGCGTCGCGCAGGTCGTGGACGGTCGTGGCGCGCGCCGGCGCCAGTGTCTCGGCGATCCGCCCCGCCTCCCGGATCGTGAACGTCCGCCGCACGGCCGACGGCTCGCGCTGCAGCACGGTCTCGCGCAGGCGCCGCGACGCCGTCAGCACGAGGTCGGCCTCGCGCACGTGCTCGTCCGACAGGCGCCTCGCGGCATGCGATGAGCCGTCGGCACCCAGCGCCGCGGCGATCCGCTGCACCTGCTCGCCCATGGGCTCGCCTACCGGAGCGATCACCCCGGCGCTCTCGGTGCGCACGCGGCCTTGCAGCCCGGGAGGCAGGTACCAGTCCGCCCAGACCCGCAGAAGGGCCTCGGCGAGGGCCGAGCGGTGGAGGTTTCCGGCGCAGATCGTCAGCACGACGAAGTCATCGGCCAATCGCGCACCTCCCTATCCCTGAGCGGGCCGGTACGGCCATAGGGTTGCCTGGGCAAGCATACTAGGAGGCCTTCCGTGCGCGTCATGCGAGTCTCGCACAGCGCCGCCGTCGAGGAGTGGCGCGGCAGGGAACGGAGCCTGCGCGCCCGGGGGATGGACGTCGAACTGCTGAGCGCGCGCCGCTGGCACGCCGGGGGCGCCGAGACCGCGCTGACCCCGATCGCCGGCGAGCAGGCGATTCCGGTGGGCACCTGGGGGCGGCATCCCGCCCTCTTCCTCTATGACCCGCGCCCGCTCTGGCGCGCGCTGGGCCAGAGGTATGACGTGATCGACGTGCACGAAGAGCCGTTCTCGCTCGCCACGGCCGAGGTGCTGCTCCTCCGGTGGCTGCGACGCAATCGCGCGCCGTTCGTGCTCTACACGGCGCAGAACCTGCTCAAGCGGTATCCGCCGCCCTTCCGCTGGCTCGAACGGCACGCGCTCCGACGTGCGAGCGGCGTCTCGGCCTGCAACCCCGCAGCCGCGCGCATCGCGCAGAGCAAGGGATTCCCCGGTCGCGCCCGGGTCATCCCGCTCGGCGTCGACCTGGAACGGTACGCCTCGCGCCCGGCGAAGACCGAGACCTCGGATGACGTCGTGGCCGGGTTCCTCGGTCGGCTCGTGCCCGAGAAGGGCGTGGGCACCCTTCTCGAGGCGGCAGCGCTCGAACCGCGCCTGCGGGTGCGGATCGCGGGGTCCGGCCCCTCGCGGGAGCACCTCGAGGCCACGATCGCCGCCCGCGGGCTCGCCGACCGCGTCGAGCTGCTGGGCCCCGTCGACCCCGACGACGTGCCGGCGTTCTACCGGACGCTCGACGTGCTGGCGGTGCCGTCGATCCCGCGACCGGGATGGACCGAGCAGTTCGGCCGGGTTGCGGTGGAGGCGATGGCCTCGGGCATTCCCGTCGTCTCGAGCGACGCCGGCGCGCTCCCCGACGTCGTGGGCGGGGCGGGGCTCGTCGTTCCGGCGGGCGACGCGGCGGCGCTCGCGGCGGCGCTGGTCGAGGCGGCGACCTCTCGCGCGACGGAGCTGCGGCAGGCCGGCTTCACGAGAGCGGCCGAGTGCTCATGGGATGCCGTCGCCCGCGACTACGCCGAGCTCTACGAGAGCGCGACCGGGCGAGCAGAGGAGCCCGCCTCCGCCGGGGCGCACCGCGCGCTCGAGGTGGTCGTCGTGGCCTACGGGTCGCCGGACCTCCTCCGGCGAGCGCTGGAGCCGGTGCGCGCGCTCCCCGTCACCGTCGTCGACAACTCGTCGCTGCCCGAGATCGCCGCGCTGTGCGATGAGCTCGGCGTGCGCTACCTGGACCCCGGCCGCAACGGCGGCTTCGCCGCCGGCGTGAACGTCGCTCTGCGCGACCGGCTGGTGCCAGGCGCCGACGTGCTCCTGCTCAACCCCGATGCGGTCATCTCGGCGGACGCGTGCGCTGCGCTGCATGAGGCCCTTCGGGCAGACCCGGCGCTCGCCTCGGTGGGTCCCGCGCAGTCCGACGGCCGTGGCCACCGCGCGCGCGTCGAGTGGCCGTTCCCGAGCCCGCGCAAAGCGTGGCTCGAAGCGGTCGGCCTCGGGCGCCTGCAGTGGGGGGCGAGGTACGTCATCGGCTCGGTTCTGCTGCTGCGTGCGGAAGCACTGGACCAGGTCGGAGAGTTCGACGAGCGGTTCTTCCTGTACGCCGAGGAGACCGACTGGGCCTATCGGGCGCACCTCCTCGGCTGGCGTCACCGCGAGATTCCGAGCGTGAACGCGCTGCACGCGGGTGGCGGGACCAGCACGGATTCCCGCCGCCGGGAGGCCCATTTCTTCGCGTCGCAGGAGCGGTACTACCGCAAGCACTTCGGCACCGTGGGGTGGCAGTCGGTCCGCGCCGCCGTGTTCCTCGGCGCCGCGGCGCGGTCGGTGCTCCTGCGTGACGACCGCCGCACCGTCGCGCGGCGACGCGCTGCCATCTTCTGGCGCAGCCCCGCCCAGGTCGAGACTCAGCTCGACAGGACCTCGGTCAGCTGAACAGCTGCCGCCCGAGCCCGGGGTACCGGCGGGCCCGCACGGCGACGGCGCGCAAGGGTGCGATGCGGCGAGCCGTTCCCCTGACGCGCTGATACCTGAGCAGTGCGGAGATGTACCGGATCGCCTCGTCGTCGTCCGCGAGCCGCGCGAGCCGCATCATCTCCTGCCAATAGGTCGTGGTGTGCGCCGACATCCGCACGCGCGCCGGCGGGACCGTGACCGGCTCGTCGAAACACGCCGGATTCCTCACCCCGGCGATATGGAGCGCCCAGAAGGTGCGCACGCACTTCTCGCATCGCCCGCAGTTCTTCGACAGCTCGTCACCCTGCCAGCACACCCTCAGCAATGCGAGCACCTCCGGCTCGGTGGCGACGATCCGCGCCTTGTCGGTGCGGGTGAGCTCCGCCCCGTCATGGCAGATGCGCATCACCCCCGACGACAGGAGGCGATCGGAGAGGGGGTTGGACCCCCACGGCAGCCGGATGCGGAAGTAGGGCACGCTGCTGGCGATGAGGCCGGCGCCGAAGTCCGGGGCGTAGACCTGCAGCGCGGCCGCCAGGGCCAGTCCGTGCGACTGCTCCCACTCCTGATCGAGGTCGCGGAAGTTCGTCGCGACGCCGCGCAACTGCAGGCCCAGCGCGTCGGCGGCCCGCTGGGCGCGCTCCCGCGCGCCGGCGAACTCGGCGGTGCGGTCGAGCGGGATGTCGAAACCGTGCACGAGAAGGAGGGAGTCCAGCGCCTCGGTGCGCCAGCCAGCCGACGCGCTCGTATGGCGGATTGCGGTGCATGCCGAGTCGAGTCCGCCGGAATAGGCCGCGATCGCGCGCCTGGACGGGTGGGGTTCGACATCCACCACCTCATCGGCGGTGACGGCGATCGGCGTGTAGTCGTCGGGCAGCCACGAGTGCAGCGCCGCCTGCCATTCGTCGAGGTTGCGCAGCAGCGTCCGGCTGACGGCCCCGTGCACGTGCACCGGTGCCGCTCGCGCCATCCAGAGCAGGAGAGAGCCCAGCACGAACGCATCGGCGAGCCGAGCGTCCAGCGCTCGCCCGTCGAGGTCGCGGAACCACAGCACCGAGCGCGCGCCGTGCCACTCGAGATCGGCCGAGCGGAATCCGATGCGCGCCTGACTCTCGTCGGGGAAGATGTGCCCCTGAACGACGGTGTCCGTCACGCTGCCCCCTCGAAGCCGAACATCGCCCACACTACGCGGCGGCGGCCCGGATGGCATCGCCCCGCCGTGGGCCCGCCGATACAGTGAAGCGTGGCCCGGATCGTGCAGCTCGCCCCGTTCATCGGGCCGGGTTCGGGCGTTCCCGGGGTGGCCTACGATCTCGGCCGCGAGTTCCGGGCGCTGGGCCATCAGGTGGAGAGCTTCACCTTCACCACCGCCCGCGCCGGCAGACCCGACCCGTTCCGCGCCCGCGGCCGGTGGAGCGCGCGAGCGCTGCAGTCGTGGCGCACGGTGTGGTTCAGCACGGTCGGCACGCGGCGGGCCCGCGCCTTCCTCGCGGCGCGCCCCGACGCCGTCTCGATCTGCCACGGCAAGGTCGTCGCCGGAGACGTGTACGTCAACCACGGCGTGCTCCTCGCTGCGATGCACGCGCACGGGTCGGGGATCGGCGGATTCCTCCGCGACCCGACCCACCTGTTCAGCTTCGTTCGCGATCGCGCGCGACTGCGCTCCGACGTGCACCGCCGGGTGGTGTGCCTGACGGAGGAGGAGGTCGCCGCGCTCACGCGCACGTTCGGCCGCGTGCGACCGCCCGTGGTCGTGATCCCCAACGGCGTGGATCTGGAGCGCTTCCGGCCGCCGGCATCCGCCGCCAGGCGGGCAGCCCGCGAGCGGCTCGGACTCGACGCCGAGCACCGCGTCGCACTGTTCGTCGGACACGAGTTCGAGCGCAAGGGCCTCTACCTGGCGATGGAGGCGCTCGTGCAGGCCACCACCGTGCTGCTGCTCGTGGTCGGCGGCACCCGCTCGATGGTCGCCCGAGCCCAGCGTGAGGCGGAGCGCGTGGGCGTCGCCGACCGCGTGCTCCTCCTCGGTCAGCAGTCCGACCTCTCGGCGTACTTCGCCGCGGCCGACATGTTCGTGCTGCCGAGCTCGTACGAGTCGAGCGGCCTGGTCTTCCTCGAGGCGCTCGCCAGCGGGCTCCCGGTGGTCGCGACGCGCGTCGGGATCGCGCCCGAGGTCGTCGAGGACGGCCGCAACGGCTGGCTGGTCGACCGCGACCCGCTCGAGCTCGCGCAGCGCCTCGAGGAGCTGGCCGCGGCCGAACCCGGCAGCTTCACCGAGGCCGCCCGACGGAGTGCGGAGCCCTACGGGTGGCGGTCGATCGCGGAGCGGTACGTCGAGCTGCTCGACACCGTCCGCGCCGAGCGGGAGGCGGGAGCCCGCGCATGACCGACGACGCGCTCCGGATCCTCCACGTGGTGCGCACGCGCAGCTTCGCCGGCGTCGAGCGGTTCGTGCTGCGCCTCGCCGTCGCTCAAGCCGCCGCCGGCCACCGTGTGGCGGTGATCGGCGGCGATCCGGCGCGCATGACCCCTGCCCTGCGAGCCGCCGGCGTCGGCTTCGCCACGTCGGGGAGCAGCATCCATGACATCCTGCTCATCCGCCGTGCCGCCCACGATGCCGACATCGTCGCCACCCACATGACCGCGGCCGACGCCGCCGCCGCGACGGCGCTGCTGGGCCTTCCCGCCGCGCTGGTGGCGACCCGCCACTTCACCCGCCGACGCGGCAGCCGGGGCCCCCGCCGGGTCTACCCGGCGATCGAGCGCCGCATCGACGCCGAGATCGCGATCAGCGACGCCGTCGCCCGCTCCATCGGCCTCCCCAGCACGGTGGTGCACTCGGGAGTGGAGGATGCCGCCTCTCCGGCACCGGCGGCACGCACACGCACCGTGCTCATGGCGCAGCGCCTGCAGCCCGAGAAGCGCACCAGGACCGGCCTGGAGGCCTTCGCCGTATCGGGGCTGGCCGACCGGGGCTGGCGGCTGCAGATCGCCGGCGACGGACCGGAGCGGGAACTCCTGCGAGCCGATGCCAGCACGTTCGGGATCGCCGGCTCCGTCGAGCTCCTCGGGTTCCGCGACGACGTCGCCGACCTCTACCGTCGCGCCGGCCTGCTCCTCGCGCCCTGCCCGGTGGAGGGGCTCGGGCTGTCGCTTCTGGAAGGGATGGCGACCGGGCTCCCGGCGGTCGCTGCCGACGCCGGCGGCCATTCCGAGATCCTCACGGGCCTCGATCCGCGGGCCCTCTTCGCCGCGAACGATGTGGCCGCGGCCGCCCGGTCGCTGCGCGCCCTGGCCGACGACGAGGCGGGCCGCGCCGCGCTGGGCGCCGCCGGGCGGGAGCGGCAGCGCGCCGAGTTCTCGATCTCGTCGCAGCTCGCCGGCACCGAGGCGGTGTACCGCCGGGCGATCGCCTCGCGCCGGGCCGGCCGGCGCGAGGGCGTCCCCCGCGCCGCGGGAGCGGCGACGGGACGGCGGGCACGATGACCGACCTCGTCGTGGTGTCGCTCGAAGCGTGGGACAAGGTGTGGCGCCGCAACCAGCACCTGGTGTCGAGGATCCTGCAATCCGACCCGCAGGTGCGGGCGCTGTTCGTCGAACCGCCCGCCGATCCGCTGCACGACCTGGCGTCGAGGCGTCGCCCGTCGACGGGTTTCGGCCCCGTTGCCGCGGGATTCGGCGGTCGGCTGATGCGGTTCCGGCCGGTCAAAGGGCTTCCCCGACGCCTCGATCCCCGCGCTGACGAACGACTCGCGCGCGCGGTGCGGCGTGCCGCCGCAGACGCCGGGATGCGGCATCCGCTGCTGTGGCTCAACGATCCCCGCGCGGCCGACCTCGCCCGGTCGACCGGCTGGCCCACCCTGTACGACCTGACCGACGACTGGCTGGCCGCCGAGCGCCCCGGCCCGGAACTCGATCGCATCCGCCTCGGCGAGGAGTGGCTGCTGAGCAACGCGGCGGCGGTCGTCGCGTGCTCGGCCGAGCTGGTGCGGCGAAAGGCGCCGCTGCGCGACGGCATCCACCTCATCCCGAACGCCGTCGACGTGGCGGCGTACCGCACGCCGCGGCCGAGACCCGCCGACCTCCCGCCCGCCGCTGCCGTCTATGTCGGTACCCTCCATCGCGACCGGCTCGACCTCGACGTCTGCGTCGCCACGGCGCGAGCCGTCGGCGACCGCGGCCGCGTGGTGCTGGTCGGCCCGAACGCGATGGACGGTGCCGACACCCGAGCACTCGAAGCGGCCGGGGTGCTGGTGCTCGGAGCCCGCCCGCACGACGATGTCGTCGCCTATCTGCAGCACGCCGACGTCCTGCTGGTGCCGCACGCGGTGACCCCGTTCACCGACAGCCTCGACCCGATCAAGCTCTACGAGTACGCGGCGGTCGGCCGCCCGGTGGTGTCGACGCCGGTCGCCGGGTTCCGGGATGCCACGGACCCGCGCGTGCGGCTGGCGGCAGCATCCGTCTTCCCCGACGTGGTCGCGTCGCTGCTTCCCGCGACGAGCCGCTTCCCCGAGGGCGCCGGTGACGGCGCGCCGGACTGGGACGACCGCGCCGCCGCGATGCGGGCGGTGCTCGACGGCATGCTCCCGCGCTGACACCGGCATCTCCTTCCACAGGTAAACCGCGCTCCCACAGGACCGGAAGGCCTCAGACCGTCCTGTACACCCCCGGTCGACCTGTCGAACCGGGGGATCCCGACGCGCGGGCCTCGCTCGCACCGCACCGCACCGCACCGCACCGGCATCCCTTCCACAGGTAAACCGCGCTTCCACAGGACCGAAATGCCGCAAACCCTCCTGCACAGCCCCGGTCGACCTGTCGAACCGGGCCGAGATGCGGGATGCCGACGCGCGAGCCCTGCCCGACGCCGCCGGGATCCCCTTCCACAGGAAAACCGCGCTTCCACAGGACCGAAACGCGGCAAACCTTCCCGCAGAATCCCGGTTGACCTGCCGAACAGGGGTGGGGATTGCGGATCGGATGCCGCGGACCCGCGCCCGCGCGCCGGGGCCGGGTCGGGCCGGGGCCGGGCCGTCAGAGCTGGTCGACCACGGCGTCGAGCCGGCGCCACGACCACGACCAGTCGTGCTGCTCGGCGCGGGCGCGGGCCGCCGTCGCGAGCGCGGCGCGCCGCGCGGGGTCGGCGATCAGCCCGCGGAGGGCGTCGGCCAGCGCCGCCGGGTCGTCGGGCGGCACGAGGATCCCTGCATCTCCCAGGGCCTCGGGGATGCCGCCGATGCGGCTGGCGATGATCGGCAGGCCCGTCGCGAGCGCCTCGCCCACGGTGAGCGGAGACGGGTCGGGCCAGCGCGACGGGACGACGAAGACGTCCGCCGTGCGCAGGAGCGCCGGCAGCTCCGCCCGTGCGACGAACGTCTGGAAGCGCACATCGGCCCCGCTCCGCACCGCGAGCTCGCGCAGCTCCCGCTCGTGCTCGCTGAGCGGGGCATCGGCAGCGAATCCGGGCCGCCCCACGATGAGCACCTCGAGTTCGGCACTGTCGAGCTCGGCACCGTCGAGCTGGGCGACCGCGCGCAGCAGCACATCGGCGCCCTTGTCGGGGATCACCCGGCCCATGAACATGACGCGCACCGGACCCGGCAGACGGGCGTCTGCCGGCGCGAACTGGGCGGTGTCGACGCCGTTGCCGACGACGTGCACCCGCCCGCGCAGCGCCTCGGGCAGACGGGCGCGGGTGCGCGCCGCGAGCGATTCGCTCACGCACACGATCGCCGCCGCGGATCGCAGCATCCGTCCCGCCTCGGCACGCGAGTAGGTGCGGAGCAGGTCGTTGTGCGCGTAGAGCACCACCCGGTGCGGGGTGTCGCGCAGCAGCCACACCAGGATCGGAGCGTTGTGGGCCAGCACGATCGAGGGCGGCTGCGCGCGAACCGCCTCGGCGATCGGGCGGTAGTACGCCGCGACGGCTCGGCGGGGCATCCCCAGTCGCCCCCGCACGGCGTCGGCGTACCGCGCCCGGCGATCCGGTCCGCGAGCCCCGGCGTACTCGATCGCCACGGCGCTGTCGTAGCGCGGCTGCCACGTCGAGCGGTCCACGACGACCGCCGGGCGGGGTTCGCCGTCCCGCACAGCGGCACCGGCCAGGCCGTGCACCACCGTCGGGATGGCAGAGCCGGTCAGCGGGGAGAAATGGTCACCGGGGGTGATCACATGGATGATGCGGCGACCCGGCACGCGCCCATGCTACGCGAGGGCCGGCGAGCGGACCCGCCCTGCGAACGCCAGAGGCGCCGGGAACGTGTCCCGGCGCCTCTGGGGCTGTCAGTCCCAACTCACACGGGGTTCGGGTAGAACGGCGGGTCGCAGGTCGGCGCTCCCTGCGGGAACGGGTTCTTCGACGAGCACGGCGGGAACGACGAGACGTGCACGGGGCCGGCGACGACCGGAGTGTGATCCGGGTCGGTGAGCGTGCAGGTGCCGCCCGTCGTGTCGACGGAGTGACCCCACGTGACCGTCAGGGTGACGTCTTCCTCGGTGTTGGCGCTGTTGTTCGAGTTGGCGTAGACGAGGATCTTGATCGTGGCACCCGCGGCGATGGGCGTGCAGAACGCCGGCGAGATGCACCGCACGTCGAAGTCCAGGGTGCCCGCCGTCGTGATGTCGACGTCGGTGATGTAGATCGTCTGGTCGTCGGTGTTCGTGATCTGGATCGGGAAGGCGTACGCCTTGTTGGTGTCCAGTCCGGGGCAGTTGGCGTATACGTCGCCGCAGCCCTGGTTGCTGGCGCCGGGCAGCTTACACGCCTGGCCGATGACGACCCTGGGCGGGGAGCCCGAGATCGCGAAGGCCGGCGCTGGAGCGGCGATGGCGATCGCGGGAACCGCCCACGCCATGGCCTTGGTCACAGTCCGGCGGCTCACGCCGGACTTCTGCGGTTCGAGTTCTTCCATCTTCCCAGTCCCTCCCAGAGCTGGTGATCGTCCGACTGGACGTTGTCAGCTGAATTCGACTGAGGTCCCAACTTCCCCAGCGTCAGGTATCGCACTCCGCGTGGTCGACAGAACCCCATTCCGCGCAAAGAGCGATGCGTGGATGCTATCGCATTCGCGTAGCCCACGCACACCCCCTAACGTGTTCGTAACATGCGGGGGATCTCGGGGCGAAGCTCAGGCCCTGACCAGGCGTTTCCGCGTGCGAGATAAGATGCGGGAGCCTGCCGATCCGCGCGCGCAGGCGGAAGGTCGTCATGACAGCCCCTGAGCGTCCCCCACGGTTGATCCCGCAGCTGCGCTCTCTCCTGCTGCTCGCCGACGCGCGCCCGGGCGGATGGGCGGCCTCCACGGTCGGCGCGTCGCTCGTGCTGGCGGGCCTGGACAGCCTCGGCGTCGCCGCGATGATCCCGCTCACGCAGCTGATCGCCGGCGCCGACACCGACACCGGCTTCCTCGGCTGGATCTCGGATGCGACGGGGATGTCGACGCCGCAGCAGCTCATCCCCCTCGTCGCCGGCGCGGTGGCCGTCCTGTTCATCGGCAAGAGCGTGGCGGCGCTGATGTTCCGATGGTGGCTGCTCGGCCGCACCACGCGCGTCTCAGCGACCCTCGCGCGCGGGATGTTCCGCCGCTATGTGCTCGCGCCGTACGCGGACCACCGCACCCGGCGCCTCAGCGAGGTGTACCGCAACATCACCACGAGCACCTCGCAGGCCACCGGGGTGCTCCTGGCGACGATCAGCATGTGCACCGATCTGATGATGCTCGTCGCGATCACCGCGGTCCTGGCCTACACGGCTCCGCTCGTGACGATCCTCACCGTCGTCATCTTCGGCGGCTTCGTCGTCGGCCTGCAGCGCGCGTTCCGCAGGCGCCAGTCACAGCTCGGCGAGGTGACGAGCGAGTCGGCGCTCGAGGCGTGGCAGTTCCTCATGCCGGGACTCGACGGCTTCCGCGAGGCGCGGCTGACATCGAGCTCCGAGCGGTTCGTCGACGGCTTCTACCAGGCTCGCCTTCGCGGCGCGGACGCGAGCCGCACCATGGGGATGCTGGCAGAAGCGCCGCGCTATGTGCTCGAGATCGGCTTCGTCGTGATGATCGGCGGCATCTCGCTCGTGCTGTTCGCCACGGGCTCGCCGAGCAATGCACTGACGGTGCTCGGCGTGTTCGGTGCCGCAGCCCTCCGGGCGCTTCCCACCTTGAACCGGGTCAGCGCGAACCTCGCGACCATCCGCACGGGGCAGATCGGGCTGGAGATCGTTCTGAGCTCCACCGCGGAGCTCGACGAACGCGGCTCGCACGTCGAGACGCCGGTCGACGAGACCCCGTATCGCGGCGACATCGAGCTGCGCGGCCTGACCTTCCGGTACGCGGATGCCACCACCGACGTGCTGACGGACCTGTCGCTGACCATCCGCGAGAACGCCACGACGGCGTTCGTGGGCTCGAGCGGCGCCGGGAAGAGCACGCTCCTCGACCTGGTGCTCGCCCTCCAGGACCCGACGTCCGGCACGATCGAGTGCGGCGGTCGCTCGATCTTCGCCGATCGCGCCGCGTGGTACGCCGGGCTCGGCGTCGTGCCGCAGGACGTGTTCCTCGTGAACGACACGCTGCGCGCGAACATCGCCTTCGGCGTCCCGGTCGAGGGCATCGACGACGCGCGGATCGCCGAGGTGGTGCGCATGTCGCAACTGGGCGAACTCGTCGAGAGCCTTCCCGAGGGGTTGGAGACGGTCGTCGGCGAGCGCGGCGTCCGGCTCTCGGGGGGCCAGCGTCAGCGTCTGGGCCTCGCCCGCGCGCTGTACCGACGCCCCAGCGTGCTGGTGCTCGACGAGGCGACGTCGGCGCTCGACAACGCGACCGAGTACGAGATCGCCGAGACTCTGCGCGGTCTCCAGGGCAGCATGACGATCCTCATCGTCGCCCACCGGCTCTCGACGGTCCGCGGCGCCGACACGCTGGTGTTCCTCAAGGACGGCCGCATCGAGGCCACGGGCACCTTCACCGAGGTGCGCGACGCGAACACGGAGTTCGCCCGGCTGGTGGCCCTCGGCGAGCTGAACTGACGGCGAGCTGAAGTGACGGCGAGCTGAAGTGACGGCGCGCTGAAAGGACGGGCTACGGCTCGAGCCGCGCGAACGACGGCAGTGAGATCACCCGATACCGCTCGAACGGCTTCCGCGTGAACGGTGCACCGGCTGCGGTGAGGTACGGATGCCGCATCCGCCGGCGCCACCGATCCAGCTCGCGATCCCAGTCACGGCCGCGCGCGTGACCCGAGACGGCGCGCTTCTCGGCCATCTGCGCCTCGGTGCGCACCCAGCTGAGGTGCAGCAGCGCCTGGTCGCGCGGGATGACGTGGTCCACGCGGGTGGTCGACGGCCGCGCCGGATCGGTGTTCCACGCCGACACGTCGACGCGGTAGGTCGGCACGCCCGCCGCCTGCCGGGCGTGGCTCAGCGTCGTGCCGGCCCGCACCGCCACCGGTCCGGGGTAGCTGGACTGCGTCGACCAGAACCGTCCGCACGTCTCGAGGAAGCGTCCTGAGGACGAACGCGCGTAGAGCACGCGTGCCGGGTATTCGACCGCCGACGCGCCGCGCGCCTCCGCGGCATCGATCGCCGCCAGGAAGGCGACGGGATCGGCCACGACCTCGTCGGTGTCGAGCTGGAGCACCCAGTCGGCGCCTTCGGAAGCGGCATCCAGCGCGTCCTGTCTCTGCGCCGTCTCGGCCCACATCGCCATCAGCTCGGGGTTGCTGAAGCGTCCCGGGCGCAGCACCACCTTGCCGTCCGAGTCGGCCGCGGCGATGCGCGAGAGCGACTCCTCGGTCGACAGCGGATGCCCCGACCACGAGAGCCCGTCGGCGTCGTAGGAGACGACGATGCGGTCGACGAGCCCGTAGAACGAGCCGATGCCCTGCGCGATCCATGCCGGGTCGCCGGCGAGCACGTAGGCGTGGAGCTTCACGACGCGCGCGCCTGGGCGCGGACCGCGCGCACGCTGGCGACGAGGCCCGCCGCCGTTCCGCCGATCCCGATGGCCGCGCGGCGCACCCCACCGCCCGCGCCCGTGAGCTTCGCGCGCCACCCGGGCCGCCTGATCGCCGCGACAGCGCCGCTGCGGACGTCGCGCCCCGCCGTGCGCATCGCCGTGGCGAGGTAGCGGCGGAAGACGGGGTCGCGGTGGCCGAGGGTCGTCGCGAGCAGCACCACGTGGTTGCGGGCGCCGTAATAGCGGTAGCGGGAGTCGAATCGCACGCCCTTGGCGTACTGGCCGGCGACGTGGCGCACGACCGCGCGAGGTGCGAAGACCACGCGCCATCCGGCGCGCCTCAGCCGCAGCGGCATGTCGGCGTCCTCCCGAAGGCACGTGCCGGGGTAGAAGTCGTGCACACCACCGACCCGCCGGGCGGCCTCCAGGCGGTACGACATGTTGGCGCCCAGCATGTGGTCGGTCTCGATCACCCGCCCGGGGTCGGCCGCGAAGTACCCGGTGAGCCGGCCGTCCGGCAGCAGGCGGCCGATCTGGCCGAGACCCTCGCGATCCTCGTTCGGCTGCCCGTTGAGGGCGCGTCCGCCGACGGCGCCGATCGTGGGGTCGTCGTAGGGTCGCAGCAGCTCCTCGAGCCATTCCGGGAATGCGTACGCGTCGTCGTCGATGTAGGCGACGACATCGGCGTCGACTCCCTCGATCCCGATCGCGCGCGAGGTGGCGAGCGTTCCGGCGCCGTGGTCGTTGCGACGGTACTCGACCCCCTCGAAGCCCGCCACCACCTGCCGGGTCAGGTCGTCGGGAGAGGCATCCACCACGATCGTGCGCGCGGGCTTCACCGTCTGGGCGGTCAGGTGCTCGAGGCACGTGCGCACGTGGTCCGGCCGCCGGTAGGTGGCGACGACGACCACCGCTCGCAGATTCGTCATTCGGCGATATCCCCAAGGGTCGTGAGGCGACCGATCGCCGCCGAGCACCCATTCAACTAGATTCGTGGACGGATGCGCACGCGTCCGCGCCCTCGATCTCGCCGGGGAGGCACCGCATCGCATCGCCACGACGCTTGAGCATCGCCACCATCGCCACCGATGCGCCGATGGGCGCGCAGGTCTATCAGGAGCAGGTGGCGGCGCGCGCCCAGGCGGCGCTCGACTCCGTCGCCGACGGCGCGTGGGCCGTGAGGCGCGTGATCGCGCGCTCGATGCGGTCGCCGCTTGCGGGGACGCACCGGCTGCCGCTCGCCCGCGTCACGAGGGCCGATCCGCGGCTCCGGCGCGCGCTCGGTGGGCTGCTGTACGGAACGGATGCCGTCACCCACCGCATGAACCTCGAGCTGCCGCCTTCGCCCCACGCCGACGTCGTCACGCTCCATGACGTGGTCGCCTGGCGGTTCCCGGACGAGTCCGCCCCGGTTGCCGCGGCTCCCGGGGAGCTTCGACGCGCCGCGGCGGTCATCTGCGTCTCGGAGTTCACCGCGCAGGAGGCGTCGGACCTGCTCGGCCTCACGGGCGTGCACGTCATCCCGAACGGGGTGGACGAGAAGTTCTTCGACGCGGCCCCCCTGCCGGCGGCGGAGCTGCGTGAGCTCGGTCTTCCGGAGCGGTTCGTGCTGCACGCGGGGGGTGCCGCCGAGCGCAAGAACCTGGCAGCCCTCGCCGCCGCGTGGCCGCTCGTGCGGCGCGAGCGCCCCGGGCTGAGCCTCGTGCTCAGCGGGCCACCGCACCCGCGGCGCCGGCAGCTGTTCGAACGGCTGGAAGGGACCGTCCTCGCCGGGCGGCTGCCCGACCACGTGATGCCACGGGTGGTCGCCAGTGCGCAGGCGGTCGTCGTCCCCTCGACGTACGAGGGCTTCGGCCTTCCGGCGCTGGAGGCGATGGCCGCTCGGGTGCCGGTCGTGGCCGCGGCTACCAGCTCGCTGCCCGAGGTCGTCGGCGACGGTGGCCTGCTGGTGTCTCCGGATGCCGCGGCCATCGCCTCCGGCCTGCTCGACGTCACGTCGGACGACGCCGCCGTCGCCGGCATGGTCGCCGTCGGGCGGACCCGCGCCGATGCATTCACCTGGGAGCGGTGCGTGGCGGCGCATGCCCGCGTGTGGACGAGCGTGGGCTGACGCCTCCGGTGCCGGCTCAGCCGGACGTCAGGGCGCCGCGCGGGAAGGGGCGCAGACCGGTGATCTCGTCGTCGAGGCGCCCGATCGCACGAACCAGTCCGTCGCCGAGCCGGGCGACCGTGTCGCGGTCGGCGGACCAGGCGGCACGGCGCAGGTCGGCGAGCGGCATCCCGTCCCTCCAGGTGACGCGGCGAGAGCGCCCCGGCGTGACGGCGGCCTCGTAGTCGCGGAACTTGAAGTCACCGCCGCCCAAGGGCGGTTCGAGCGTCATCCAGACCGCCGGGATGCCGAAGGAGTCGGCGGTGACGAGCCCGTGGAGCGACGTGGTCACGATCAGCCGGCAGGCCGCGATCTCGCGGACCGCGCGGCGGCCGCTCTGGTGCACGTTGACGATGCGCGCGCCCGGCGTCGCCGCGGCGAGTGCGGCGAGGCCCGCATGGGCGCGGTGGTGCCCGTGGGGGACGAACCCGACCTCCCAGCGCACCTTCGGCCGCCGGGTGCGGCGTGAGACGAGCAGCCCCGGGTCTCCGAACGCGACCTCGCCGGTCGCCTCGATCCGGTCCCGCGTGAGCGGGCCGCGAACAGCGAGCACGTGCGCCTGCGGCAGCGGATGAGGCGCGTCGTTCATCAGGCCGCTGCCCCACACGGCACCGCGGAAGTCCGGCGGCAGGAACTCCAGCACGCTTCCCACCCCCGCGAGCTGTGCGTGCTGCGGCATCCGGTGCACCGGAACCACCCCGTACGCGGGCAGCAGCCACGGCGTCAGATCGTCCCCGAAGTTGGGGTGGCCGTCCCACCAGTAGGCGGACACGACGCGCCCGTGCCGCCAGACCTCCGGCACGAGCGCGGCCTGCGCAAGGCGGCGGACGCCGCGAACCCGGCGCGGCCAGGGGTCGTGGTACTTCATGCCTCCGCCCTCGCGTCCGCGTCGACCAGCTCGTCGAACACCGCGGCGTAGGAGCGCGCCACCGACGGCCAGCCGAACTCGCCGACGCGCGCGTGCCCGGCTGCCGCCAAACGGGTTCGCAGCGCGTCGTCGGCCGTCACCCGGCGCAGGGCCTCCACCAGCGCCTGGCGGTCGAGGGGGTCGACCAGCAGTGCGTCGCTCCCGTCGTGCACGAACTCGACCGCTCCCCCGCGATTCGTCATCACGAGGGCGGTGGCGGCGCGCCACGCCTCGAGCGCGACGATCCCGAACGACTCGGCGCGGCTCGGCACGACCACCGACAGGGCGCCGGCCATCAGCTGCGCGACCTCGGCAGGGTCGAGGCGTCCGAGCAGCCTCACCCGGTGCGCCACGCCGCGGGCGGCGGCCAGGGCCTCCAGGGCGCCCGCCTCGGGTCCGTCCCCGCCGATGACGAGCTCGACGCCGGGATCGAGACCGGCGTCCGCGAAAGCCTCGATGAGCAGGTCGAACCCCTTCATGCGGCCGAGCCGCCCCACGCCCAGCACGTACCTCCCGGCGGGCAGCTGCATCGGCTCGCCGAGAGGGATCGGGTCGACGCCGTTGCGCACGATCCGGCCCTCGGCGGGGGCCAGCCCGTAAGCGCGCCGGAGGTCGTCGAGCACGTACTGCGACGGCGCGGTCACCGCGGCGGCCGCCGCGATGGCGCGGCGGAGCCCCGCGCGCATCCGGCGCGAGCGGTGGAAGACACCGCGATCGTCGGCGAGCGTCTCTCCGTGCGAGGTCACCACCAGCGGTGCCCCGACCCGTCGGGCGAGCGCCTCGGCGTACAGTCCGTTGGGTCCGAAGCACTGGATGTTCAGCACGGCGGGACGGAACTCGCGATACGCGTCGGCCCACGCTCTCCGCGCCGGCGGTCCCTGCCGGGCGAACCGCATCATCGCGCCGGCGGATCGCGCGGGGAGGGGTGTCGGCAGATAGCGGACGCGAACACCGTCCTGCTCGACCACGCCGAGCCCTTCGCCGCGGTCCACGGTCCAGACCTCGGCGGTCCACCCGGTGTCGCGCAGCGCGTGCGCGACGCGGTCGACGTGCGTCTCCACTCCGCCGACGTACGGCGCGAACGATGACGAGATCAGCGCGACTCGGCGGGCGGCTCCCGGCATCGGGCGGATCAGTTCCGGCCGGCGCGGCGGCGGGGCTCCGTCGGGACCGCGCCGTCGATGCCGGCGATGAACGACTCGAAGTCCTGACCGGAGTCTCCGGCCGGCGCAGCGACGGAGTCGGCGTCAGCCTTGCCGGTGCCTTTTCCGGCGGCAGACGACTTCGTCGACGTGGCGCGCCCCTTCGCCGCGGCACCGGCCGCGGCCGGGTCATCGGCCCAGACGGGCTCCGCCGGAGCCCCCGGCTCCGTCTGCTCGCCGAGGTGCGCCGAATAGCCCTTGCGGTAGTCGTAGTACGGCGAGGCGTCGGCGCCCTTCAGGGGCGCCCGGTTGAGCACGATGCCCAGCAGGCGGCCGGACGCCTTGGCCAGCGCGTCCTGGGCCTTGACCACGAGGTCGTACGTGGTATTGCCCAGCCCGACGACCAGGATCGCCCCGTCCGTCTGATGCGCGAGGATCGCGCTGTCGGTGACGGGGAGCAGGGGCGGCGCGTCGACGATGACCATCGCGTGCTTGGTGAGGTCCGACAGCACCGTGCGCATGCGCGCCGAGCCGAGCACCTCGCTGGGGTTCGGCGGAACACTGCCCGCGGTGAGTACGACGAGGTGCTCCGAGACGGGCGTGCGATGCATCACGTCGATGAGGTCGGCGCGGCCCGCCAGCACATCCGTGAGTCCCGCCCCGCTGGGCAGTCCGAAGGTCTTCGCGACGGTCGAACGCCGCAGGTCCCCGTCCACGAGAACGACGGGCCGGCCGCTCTCGGCCAGGGCCACGGCGATGTTCGCCGCGACCATCGACTTGCCGTCGCCGGGCAGCGGACTCGTCACCACGATCGAACGCGGCGGGTCGTCGACATCCATGAACTGCAGGTTGGTGCGGAGCGAGCGGAACGCCTCCGACACGGCGAACTTGCTGCCCTTCGCCGTCGGGTCGGCGGGTGCGATGATCCGCGACTCGCGGCTGAGGCCTTCGGCCACCGGGATGGTGCCGACGACCGGCACCCCCACGCGGGCTTCGATGTCGTCGGCGATGCGGATGCGGCGATCCGACACCGTGCGCACGAGGGCGAACGCGATGCCGAAGCCGAGTCCGAGCACACCGCCGACCACGACCGCCGTGTTGACGTCGGGGAAGATCGGGCTCGTCGGCTTGCCGGCCGCGTCATACGCCTCCACCGTGACGTCCGACGAGCCCGCGGACCCGTCGCCGAGCACCTCGTCGGCCACCTGGCCGAGCGACGCGATCCACGCGGACGCCAGGTCGCTGGCCTCGTCGGGGGTCGCCGCCTGAGCGCTCACCTTCAAGATGGACGTCGCCGTCGGGTTGGTCACGGTGATCCGGTTGATGACGGCGGCCGGCGTGGTTTCCAGCCCCAGCTCGTCGATCGCCCCCTGCGCGACGCGCTCGGACTCGGCGAGGTCGAGGAACGTGGGGATCTTCGCTCGGGCCATCGCGTCTTCGGCGGAAGACGAGGTCTGAGCCGCTTCATCCGCCGTCAGGATGGGCTTGAGCAGCCCGCTCGCGGATCCTTCGTACACGGGAGTCTGGAGGAGCGTCCAGGCATAGCCGGTCCCCAGACCCACGAGCGTGATGAGGACGATCGCCAGCCAGTGGCGCCGCAGCCCACGCATGTAGTCACGCAGTTCCATCGGCGCCTTCCCCCAACGTCTTCCCTGAGCGGGCGGGCACCGCGTATCGGTCGCCCGGACGAATGCTCCATGCTAAGTCATCCGCGTGCCTGCCGTCCGGACTTCTCGCGGCGAACAGCGCCTGCGCGCCCAGACACACGCCGGCGACGACGAACGGCACCGAGACCTGGGCCGCGACCCAGAAGAGGTCGAACTGCGCCTGGGTGATGCGACTCAGCACCGCGGCGACGGCGAGGGTGCCGAAGCGGGGATCCACGCGCCACAGCACGACGATGAAGCCCACCCACATGATGAGGAAGCCCAGGAGGCCCATCACCCCTGCGGAGGCGAGCACCTCGAGCTCGGCCTGCGGCGGCTGGAAGAGAGCCCACTCGTGCACGTACCAGTAGCGCAGTCCGTGGCCGAAGATCGGCGAGTGCTTCCACAGCGCGTACACCTGCTGCATCCACTCGACCCGGACGTAGAAGGAGTTGAACCGGTTGCCGGTCTCGATCTGGTCGATGACCATCGACACGACGAACCAGATGGCGGGCAGCACCAGCAGGAGGACCAGCCGTGCGCGGCGCGACGCCCCCCGCCGGAGGCTCACCACGAGGACGGCGACCACGAGTCCGATGATCGCCTGCCGCGACTGGGTGAGCACCACGGCGATGGTGAGCGTCCAGAACGTCATGCGCGCCGCCGAATCAGACCACCCGGCCCAGCGCGGGTTCACCAGGGCGACGACCGCTCCGATCGCGAGGATGTCGCCCGCGGCGTTCTTGTGCATCGGCATCGGCCATTTCGGCGCGATGCCCACGAACTCGCCGTGGGCGAAGGTGATGATCGCCTGGACGATGATTCCCACCGCGACCACCAGCATCGCGCCGATCAGGAGGCCGAACGCGGCGTGCGCGAGCCCCGCCCGCCCGAGCGCCCAGCCGACGAGGAGGGCGCCCGAGATCAGCAGCCACGCGTGGAACCACTCGACCGTGTTCTGCGCGAACGGGTTCACGATCACGGTGAGGAGGGTCGTGAACTGATACACGAGGTTCAGCCCGAGCAGCTGCTGCATGGTGGAGCTGAGCGGGTACGTGCCGAACAGCAGGGCCGACCCGAAGGCCGCCGCCAGGGCGACGTCCGAGACCGTCAGATCGGTGCCGCCCAGCCCGACGCGCTGCACCACGATGAGGCCGGGGGTGGCCAGGAGCGCGATCGCCAGCGGAATACGCGGCATGAGGGCCGCGCCGATGACGAGCATGCCGATGAGGACCGCCGAGATCACGCCGTTGCGCAGCCCGCGATCGAGGATCAGGTAGCTGCTCAGCGCCGCCCCGGAGGCGAGCAGCACCCAGCGCCACGCCCCCGGCCACCAGCGCCCGAGCATGTCGCGGAGTCGATGCGTGCGCGCCGAGACCTGGCCCACGAGTCCTCCCGATCGTCGATTCAGTATCGCAGGTGCTCAGGGCGTGAGCTGGGGGGATTCGACGGATGCTGCGACCGCGACCCATGCGGCGACCACGAGCAGCAGCATCCCGAGCGTGATCCCGATGGCGATGCCGCCCCGGCGCGACCGCACCGCCTGGGTCGCACAGCCGAACGCCAGCGCCACCAGCGGCAGCACCCCGTACGCCGTGCGGAAGGCGACATGCCAGCCGAACGCGCTCTGCGCGAGCCATGCCGCGACCGCCACGGCGCCGACTGTCACGAGAAGCAGGAGCGAGCCCGGCGCGCAATCGCGACGCACGCGAACAGCCAGCACGACCGCCCCGACGGCCACCGCGAGACCCAGCACGATCACGATGCCGTCGATCCACCACGGGGCCGAGATCGAGTTGCGCAGGTACTCCGTGGGGAGGAAGAGGTACGTCAGCGCGGAGCGAGCCAGATGGAGCGGTCCGAGCGCCCCCTGACCGAACTCGTAGCCCGCCCGTTCGACACCCGCCTGCCCGGTGAGATCGCCGTAGAGCAGGAGGTTGCGCACGATCCACCAGCCGCAGGCCACGAGCAGCACCCCGGCCGCCACGAGTGCGATCACCACCCGGCGGCGCAGCAGCAGGAGCACCAGCACCGCCGCCACCGCGGGCGCCGTGCTGAGCTTGGTGAGGATGGCCGCCGACCCCAGCGCGCCGAGCAGCAGGCCCCATGCCCACGGACGTGACGGGGTGCGCGCCGTGTCCATGAGTGGCAGTGCCGACCACAGCAGCGCGAACGCCCAGACGAGCGTCCATGTGTCGTTCTGCACGGAGCCGGCGATGACCGCGAACATCGGGTTGAGCGCGATGTAGGCGGCGCCGACGACGATGACCAGGGGCCTGTCCGGAACGCTCCGCTGAAGGATCGCGCCCGTGAGCAGCGTCAGCGCGACCGCTCCGACGACGCCGAGCAGGCGGATGGCGAGGAACGCGGCATCCGTCTCTCCGAAGAGCCGGACGGCAGCGGCGGCGACCACGTAGTACAGCGGGGTCTGCTGCCCTTGGTAGGTGACCCCCGGCTCGCCCAGCACCGGCGGGCGCAGGTGCTCGGCGTAGGAGAGCACGTTCGCCCAGTGGGCGGGCTCGTCGTAGGGCAGCCCCGCGGGCACCAGAAGGGCGGCGGTCAGGGCGAGGGCACCGGCCACGACGGCGAGCGCGACGATCGCGATCCTCACGGTCCGGGGCGGCATCAGGTGTCGTCCTCGACCAGCAGGCCCTGCCGGATCAGCGCGTCCACGAAGGCGACGACCTCGGCGCGGACCGTGGCCGGGTCGCCCTCGACGTCGTCCGCCACGGCGGCTGCGAGCCGGGATCGCGGCACCGACAGGGCGTGCGACCAGATGAGCGCGGCCGTGCCCTCCAGGATCTGGATCGGTCCGTCGGGCAGGTGCGCGACGTAGACGCTGTCGTCGTACGCGGTGGCCGCCACACGGGGCCCCACGCGCATCACCGGCGGAACCGCCGTCCGACGCTGACCAGCAGCTCCCGCAGCGCACGGACGGGGCGCATCGCCGTCGCCCGCACCAGCTCCCCGCGCGTCGGGGCACGCCCGAGCTTGTGCGTGAGCCGCTCGACGTTCGCCAGCGGCGCCCGCACTAGGATCGCCGCCGCCTCCCGCACCGTGCCCGCCGCTCGCGCGCGCGCCCACCACTCGCCGGCGCGGGTGCTCCCCTGCGTGATTCCCTTCCACAGCCGGTAGTCGGGCTCGCGGCGATGCTGCGCGAGATCGCCGGTCGCCGCCGAGAAGGCGACGCGCGCGTCGAGGAGGCCCACCAGCGCTGCGACCTCGGCCCGATCGAGACCGGGCCCATCGACCCACGTCGCCATCGCTTGCTCGGCCTTCCGAGAGCGGACGTCGTTGAGCACCAGCAGGAGCGCCTGCGCGGTCACCGAGGGCACCGCGGCCGGCGTTCCGGCGAACTCCCGCTCGGAGCGACCGCGCCACAGCTCGGCGAACGCAGCCTCGGGGTCGAGCCGGATGCCGGGGAACATGCGGTGCAGATCCAGGTAGCCCCAATCGGGGTGCCGGTAGGTCTGCGCATGGCCGAACGGGGAGCCGTAGACGAACGAGCTGTACACGACCCAGCCGTGCTGCACGAGCGCGTCGTGCAGCCGGGGGATATGCGTCGGGCGCACCATGACGTCGATGTCGGTGCCCGGGGCGTCGCGCCCGCGCAGCGAGCGGTCGACGGCGTTCCCCTTGATGTGGAGCAGATCCGCCCCGACGTCGGTCGCGATCACCTGCACCGCCGCGCGTCCGAGGAGCAGCCGCACCGCGAGAGGCACTGAGACCCCGGCCGGCTCGGTCTGCGTCACGGTCACACTCTATCCAGCACGTCGGGCCCGGCATCGGGCGTGCCCGCTCCCGGGGAGTCGCGGCCGTCGAAGCCCTCCAGCGCCGTCCACCGCGGGTCGAGCTGGTACGCGTCCCAGCCGCTCTCGAGGCGGGCGTGGAACCTCGGCATGACGATGCGGGCGTCCTCACGGATCGCATCGGCGGCGTAGCCGCCCCAGTAGGAGAAGGTGGAGTTCATGCCGATCAGGGTGCGCGCGGAGGCGATCGCGAGGAAGTTGCCCACGGGGTCGCGCTCGGCGTAGGCGACGTCCGCCGCCTCGGCTCGCAGCATCCCGTCCAGGTTCTCTCGACACCACTCCGGATCGTCCGACACGACGAGGATCGTGGCCGGGGGATCGACGGCCGCGAGCGCAGCGCGCACGTACCCCTCGATGTCCATGCCGTAGACCCCGCGGAAGCCCGCGTACGCGTAGTAGTCGCCGCGCCGGATGTTGATCACGACCGACGCGGGCTCCTTCGACGGGATGCCGGGGGCCAGGGCCTCCCTGACGAAACGCTGGAGCTCCCCCCGCGTGAAGTCGACACCGAAGCGCTGCAGCGCGGCCCCGCCGCGCCACTGGCGGCGATCATGGAAGCGCAGGTCGTCCTTCCGGATCGTCAGCGCGGCGAGCGCCGGGAACTGCTCGATCCACGGCGCCATCCCGGGCACCTCCAGCACGAGGGTCGGCTGGCCGGCGCTCGTGCGCTGGTGCGCAGCGAGCCACAGGTACGCCCAGTTGCCGAACCGCATGCCTCCCGGCGTCGCGATGACGGTGCGGTCACCGCGACGCAGCCGGTCCACCACGGCCGTCCCCGCCCGGCGGGCGCGCCAGCGGAGATGGCTCACGACTCTGCGGGCCGGCCGCGACGCCCGCCACACCGCCTGCTTCACTGCACCCATCCGGCTCGCCCTCCCCGGATTACACTATGCAGGACTCGCGGCCCGACCCGCCGCGGCGGATGCGAACCGGGAGGACGCGTGGACCCTCGGTCGGTCAGTGTCATCATCCCCACGAACCGCGATGGACGCTACCTCCGCGAGACGGTCGCCTCGGTCCGCGCGCAGACGGCCGCCGTCGGCGAGATCGTGCTCGTCGACGACGGTGCACCCGCACCAGGGCTCGCCGCGATCGCGGCCGAGCTCGGGGTGTCGTACGTGCGGCAGGATGCTGCGGGGCTCTCGGTCGCCCGCAACACCGGGGTCGAGGCCGCCCGCGGGGAATGGATCGCGTTCCTCGACGACGACGACGTCTGGCATCCCGACCGGATCCGGAGCCAGCTCGACGCGCTGGCGGCGGCGCCGGCCGCGATCGCGGCTTACACCGGCGGGTGGTACATGGACGCCGAGGGCACTCCGTTCGGCACCGGCTGGCCCGCACCCGCGGCCTCCGCACACGACATGCTGGCCGGCGCGGTGACGTTCCCGCGGATCACCACACTGCTCATCCAGCGCCGCGCCTACCTCGCCGTCGGCGGATGCCGCAGCGACATGGAGCCCGCGGAGGACAACGAGCTCATCCTCCGGCTTCTGCAGCACGGCGAGTTCGCGGCGGTGGACCGGCAGCTGGTCGGATACCGCCGTCACAGCGCCAACGTCACGAATCGGGGACTGCCCGGCCGCGAGGCGGCGATGCGAGGGCTGCGCGGGCACGTACGCGGCGCCCGGCGGCGCGGCGACCGGCGGCTCGCGCACCTGCTGACGCAGAACCTCCGCCGCTACCGGCGCTTCGCCGCCGACGAGAACCTGGCGGAACTGGCCGCGGCGGCCAAGTCGCGCGACCGGGGCTACCTCGTGGCGCTCTCGTGGTGGGCGATCCGCAGCGCGCCGCTCGACTCGGCAGGCGCGGTCGCGCGTCGCATGCTCCGGCACGGATGACCATGGCGGCGCCCGATGCGGTTCAGGACGGCCTGCAGTCGGAGTCGCTCGCCGTCCTGGATCGGCTCCTCGTACCCGGGAGCCCGGTGGCCCTCGTCGACTTCCCGCTGCACGACAACGCCGGCGATTCCCTCATCTACCTCGGCGAGCGCGCGTACCTGAATCGCCTCGGCGCTCGCGTGCGCTATCAGACGTCCGTCGGGAGGTACCGCGCCGCCGATCTGGCCGAGCTGCATCCCGACGGGCCGATCCTGCTGCACGGCGGCGGCAATTTCGGCGATCGGTGGGCGCTCTTCCAGCACTTCCGCGAGCGCGTGCTCGCAGACTTCCCGGACCGCCGGATCGTGCAGCTCCCGCAGAGCATCGAGATGACGCCCGAGACCGCGGCGCGCGTGCGCTCCGCGTACCTGGCCCACCCCGACCTGACCGTGCTGCTGCGCGACACCCGCAGCCTGCAGCGGGCCGCCGAGCTGCTCGTCGGCGTGCCCGTCGAGTTCTGCCCCGATCTCGCCTTCGGGTATCGCCCGACACGGAGCGCGCGACCGCGCGTCGATGTCGTGCAGCTGCGGCGCACCGACAGCGAGTCGGCCGGGACCGCGCTGCTCGCCGGCGGCGGGCCGTGGTCGGTCGAGACCGTCGACTGGCACTACTCGGGCCTCGAGAAGCTGGCCTGGCAGCTCGCCAAGGCGCCCGGCTCGGTCGCCAAGCGCGTGCCGAGGACCCTCCCCCGCTTCACCCGCGGCTTCGTCGACCCGGGTTACGCCGTTGCGGCCCGCACCCTCGTCGGCGCCGCGGAGAGGACGCTGCTGCGCGGGCGCGTCGTGGTCACCGATCGCCTGCATGCCGCCGTGCTCGCGACCCTCCTGGGACGCCCCGTGGTGGCCAGGGACAACGCCAACGGCAAGCTCGCCGCCGTCTTCGCGGACTATCTCGGCCGATTCCCGCTCGCCCGCTTCGCCCGCACGCCGGAGGAAGCGCGGGACCACGTCCGCGAACTGCTGCAGCCGACCGGCTGAGTCGCGCTCCCCCGGGTCAGGAGGGCAGCCGGCGCATCGTGCGGCGCAGCAGTCGCCGCTGCCACGGCGACAGCCGCGTGGATCGCTCCTCCAGCCGCGCGCGCAGCTCGCGGGCGGCGCCCGCCGCATCGGCGGAGCCGGTGGGCTGACCGGGCATCCAGTCGATGTCGAGGTCGAGCGTCGCCCGGACGAAATCGCGGTAGGACCGCGTGAGCAGCGCATCGGCGCTCACCCGCCGGGAGTACTCGCCGGTCAGCGACACCTGTGCCGCGTGCCGTCGGTAGGCGAGCGTGGGCAGCGCCATCCTGCCCATCGGCACCCCCGCCGTTCCCGCGCGCAGCCAGAGATCGTAGTCCTCGGCCGGAGTGTCGCGGTAGCCGCCGGCGATCTCCAGGGCACGCCTGCGGGCGATCATCGTCGGGTGCATCACCACGCACATCACGGCCAGATGCAGCCGGAGCGCCGCGGGCGGGATCGCCGTCGGCGCGGACGGCGCGACGCGCAGGGGCGATGTGCGGAATCGGAGCACGGGCGAGAACAGGATCTGGCAGGAGCTCAGGCGCAGCCCCGCGGTCTGAGCGGCGAACCGCCACGGCAGGCACACGTCGTCCGCATCCATCCGTGCGACGAAGCGGCTGTCGGTCCGCTCGCTCAGCGCGCGCAGCGCCGCGCCGACGCCCTCCGGCCGTTCGCTTCGCACGAGCCGCACGCGGCGATCAGCGAACCGCTCGATCACCGCGACGGTTCCGTCGGTGGATGCGTCGTCCCAGATCGCCAGCTCGGAGTCGCCGGGCAGCGCCCGCAGCGTCGAGGCGACCGCCCGGTGCACCGTGGCCTCGCCGTTGCGCACGGGCATGAGCACCGCCAGCTCAGGCACCCGGTGGCCGCCGATTCGCCGAGGGTGGCCCGTCGCCGGCATCCGTGTCGGTCACGGGAACCTCGGCCGCGCCGGGGGCCTCGATCACCGAGGCCGCGGCAGGCTCCTCCGCCGAGGCGGGCCCGGGCGGCGACACCGACGCGGGCGCGGCAGGCGGGCCCGCCGCCGGCGCACGGCTGGACGGCACACGCTTCGCCCACGTGATGCACGGCCGCTCCACGGTGACGAAGAGCACCTGGCCGACGCCGAGCACGACCGCGAACCCGACCGTCCAGAGCAGAGCGAGCAAGCCGGTCCCCTCGGGCACGCGCAGGAACTTCTGCAGGAACTCCGACAGGTACCACAGCGTCGGCTGGTGGATGAGGAACAGGCTGTACGAGCGGTAGCCGAGCCACGACACCGGTCGCCACGCGAAGGCGGCCGCGACCGGACGCACGGTGAGCACCAGAACGATCAGGCTGCCGAAGAGCACCGACAGCCCGAAGTCGCGGATCGGCAGCACCGTGCCGCGGAAGAAGGGCTCGGTCGCCACGATGTACGCCACGACCATGACCGCCAGCACCGCGAGGGCGTGCGGAGGTCGCACCCGCCCCGCGACCCGGAACCCGACGACCGCTGCCAGCATGCCGAACGCGAACTCCGTGAGCCTGCCGAGCCCCGACGCGGCCCACAGGAAGACGACGTCGAACTCGGCGCCGCCCAGGAAGAGATCCACACAGATTCGGAAGAGCACCGACACGATGATCGCGCCGAAGATGGCCCGCAGCCCCCAGCGCGCCGCGGCGAGCATCACGAGCGGGAAGAGCAGGTAGAGCTGCATCTCGAGCGCCATCGTCCACAGGCTGCCGTTGATCGTCGACCAGTACTGCGGGAAGAACATGTGCGTGAACGTGAGATGGCTGAGCAGGTCCCCCACGCTGGGCCAGGGCTGCCAGGACGCCTCGCGGCCGAGCCCCTTCATGAGCACCACGAGCGCCTGCGGCAGCAGGATGGCGTAGGCCAGTGCCGCGTAGTACGGCAGCACGATCCGCCGCAGTCGCCGCTTCAGGTACGGTCCCGTCGAGAACCTGCCGAGGCGTGAGGGATCGCGGGCGAACGGCAGGAACAGCACGAACCCGGTCAGCACGACGAAGAAGTCCGGCCGGATGTTCTGGGCGACCACGGTCGAGATCACCGGGATGTCGGGGGCCCCGGCGAACTGCCAGGAATGGAAGGCGAACACCAGTAGGAAGGCGAGCGCGCGCAGGCCGTCGATCGAGGCGATACGCTCCGTTCGCTCCCCAGCCGGTGCGGATGTCACGGCACCAGAGTAGAGCACCGCCTCTCGCCCGCTCCCGCCCCTGAGAGGACGGGCGGTCTCGCCTACACTGCGAGGATGACCGGGATGCTGTACGTCAGCGCGCTCGGAGCGACGGTCGGCATCGATCTCTCTGCGCTCGAGCCCGATGACGCAGCGGCGGTGCGCGCGGCCTGGGCGGACGCCGAAGCGGCGACGAGCGACGAGTGCGCCCGGACCGTCGTTCCCCGGGCATCCGATCGGAGCCGGATGCTCCAGTCCCTGTCGCGGCAGGTCACGCGCGCCGCCATCGACGCCCGGCGAGCGGATCTGTGGATGCTGCACGCCGCCGGGATCGCCACGCCCGAGGGCGACGTCGTGGCGTTCGTGGGGCCGTCAGGACGCGGGAAGACGACCGCGTCCCGCCACCTCGGACGGCACTACGGCTACGTCTCCGACGAGACCATCGGCATCGATCGCGACGGCCGGGTCTTCGCCTACCGCAAGCCGCTTTCGATCATCGAGGAACCGGGGGCGCCGAAGGCCGAACGGGGGCCGTCGTCCGTCGGACTGGGCGCGGTTCCCCGCGACCTGCGCGTGCGCGCGATCGTGCTGCTGCACCGCAGCCCCGACCACGGCGGTGCGCCGGTGGTCGCCGGGATCGATGTCGGCGACGCACTGGACGACCTCGTCACCCAGTCCAGCCATCTCGTGGAGCGGTCCGACGCGCTGCGGTTCATCGCCGCCGTCGCCGAGGCGACCGGCGGCATCCGCACCGTGCGCTACCGGGAGGCCGGCGACCTGTCGGGCATCGTGCCCGGCCTCCTGGCTGCGTCCGCGCCGCCGGCCGCGCCGGTCATCGCTCCCCCGGTCGCGCACGAGACGGCGCCGGAGGGTGGCAGGGGCGAGGAGCCTCTCTATGTCCGTGCGGCCACCGTCGACGAGCTCGTGCTCACGGCGCCCGACCGCGTCGCGGTGCTGACGCGCGATGCCGGCGGCCGCGGCACCGTGCACGTGCTGGCCGGAATCGCGCCGACACTGTGGGCTGCGGCATCCGGAGTCCCCTTCAGCGGGCTGGTGTCGGCCTCGCTCGCCGCGCACGGTGAGCCGGACGGGGCGGACGCCACCGGGCTCGTGCGGGAGTCGGTCGATCGCCTCGTCGCCGAGGGGCTGCTGCGCGTCGCCGCTACTGCAGCGCCGACGTGAGACGGGCGAGGTTGTCGAGCACCGTCGAGCGCAGTGGCTGCTTCTCCCATTCCTCGAGCGTGAGCTCGCGCGACAGGGAACGGTACCGGTCCTCCACGACCCGCATCTCGCGCACGAACTCCTCGCCCCGGACGAGCATCGAGATCTCCATGTTCAGACCGAACGAGCGCATGTCCATGTTGCTCGAGCCCACGATGGCGACCTCGTCGTCGATGGTGAGGCTCTTGGTGTGCAGGATGTAGGGCTTCTTGTACATCCAGATCCTCACGCCCGCTCGCAGGAGCGCCTCGTAGTAACTGCGCTGCGCGTGGTAGACGATCGCCTGGTCGCCTTCCTCCGACACGAACAGCTCCACGTGGATGCCGCGCTGACAGGCCGTCGTGATGGCCAGGAGCATCGCCTCATCCGGCACGAAGTACGGGCTGACCACGATGATCTGACGCTGTGCCGCGTACAGGAGGGCCGCGAAGAGCTTGAGGTTGTTCTGGAACTCGAACCCGGGGCCCGACGGGATGATCTGGCAGTCGAGGTCGCCCGGCCCGCTCTCGACGTCGAAGAGGTCGATGTCGTCCGTCAGCACCTCGTCGGTCTCGCTGTACCAGTCGCTCAGGAAGACCGCGTTGACGGATGCCACGACCGGGCCTTCGATCCGTGCCATGAGGTCCACCCAGTGCAGGCCGCGCCGGATGTTCTTGCGCAGGTTGTACGTCGAGTCCGTGACGTTCTGCGAGCCGGTGAAGGCGACCCGTCCGTCGACGACCAGGAGCTTTCGGTGGTTGCGGAGGTCGGGCCGCTGGTACTTGCCGCGCAGCGGCTGCACGGGGAGCATGAGGCGCCACTGCGCGCCCATGGCGTCCAGGCGCTTGAGCGTCTTTCGGTAGAACGGCTTGCCGCGGTTGGCCCAGTGGTCGAGCAGCACGCGCACCACGACGCCCCGCGCGGCCACTTCTTCGAGCGCGCGGAAGAAGTTATCGGTCGCCGCATCGCTCTGCAGGATGTAGAACTCGACGTGCACGAAGCGCTCCGCGTCGCGGACGGCATCCGCCATCGCATCGAGGCTCTCCTGGTAGTCCGGGATGAGGTGGGCGGCGTTGTCGCCGGCCAGCGGCATGGCACCGAGGTTGCGGTTGAGCGTCACCAGCGACGTGAACCACCCGGGCGCGTGCGGTCGCAGCGTGCCGAAGTCGAGCGAGGCGCTGGTGTCGTGGATGTACTCGTTGATGCGCTCCTGCTTGCGCCGGCGCTTGCGCGGCAGGCGCGGGTTGCCGATCAGCAGGAACAGGAAGACGCCGATGATCGGGATGAAGTAGATGGCGAGGAGCCATGCCATCGCGGCCGTCGGACGCCGGTTGCGCGGCACGACGATGATCGCCGTCACCCGGATGATGACGTCGAGGACGAACACGAGCACCAGCCACCACGTCGCGTCGAACGTGATGGTGATCATCCAGGGTGCCTCTCGCGATCTCGGACCGGGCAGTCCGCCTAGCGTATCGGGCGCGCCGACACGGCCCGGCTGCGACCGTCCGCGGGCGCGTCAGCCTCAGCGCAGCAGCGTCAGCGCAGCACCCGGGCCCTCTCGCGCGCCCACCGCTTCGCGCGCCGCGCCGCCGCGCGGCCCCGGGCGAGCGCACCCCACTTCCACCCGTTCCGGTCGCCGAACTCGACCAGCTCGATGTCGTTCGGCTCGACCGACGACATCAGCTCCGCGTAGTACTGCGGACGACGTGCTTCGTACGGCCCGCGCACGAAGACGTCGGGCACGAAGTCGTCGAGCCGTCCCGCGATCTCCAGGGTGAGCATGGTGCGCATGCACTTCCAGCACCGCGAGCAGTTCGTCTCCCGGTCGGAGTCGGCGTCGATGCAGACGTCGAGGTAACGGGAGTAGGGGCGGCCGACGAGTGCCAGCGTCCGCTCGATCCGCGACATCCCCGAGCTGGTCGACTCCAGCGTGAGACCGGGCGTCGACAGCAGCGGGAAGAGCATCGCCCCGGCCAGGCTGATGTCGCCGTGCGGCGGCGGCATGCGCAGGTGGCGGAAGGTCCCCTCGGAGGCATGGTACGAGCGGCCGATCCCGCCGCCGAGCAGGTGCATCACCGCGGCGTTGCGCAGCGTGACCGTCTGCATGAAGCCCATCCGGGGGTAGTGCTCGTCGAGGTTGCTGTCGACCCGCACGAACGGCAGTCCCAGGTCGGCGGCCACCGGCCGCAGCGCGTCGACGCGCCGTCGCCACAGCGTGCGTCCCCCGTCGCCGTGGGCGCCCACGTTGTTGTTGAGCAGGTGCGTGACCCGGAGGGTCGCCGGCACTCCCGCGCCGGACGCGTACTCGGTCAGCGTCGCGAAGCTGTCGACGCCGCCCGAGAACCCCGTCGCCACCCCCGATGCGGTCGCGAGCGCCGGCGCCCTCTCGTCCGCCGTCACCGTGACCGCGCGGTACTGCGGGTGGACGTCGCGCACGAGAGCCTGGACGTCGTGATTGAGCCGGTGCAGCAGGCTGTCGGTCACCACCCCGCCGATGCGCAGGTCGCGGCCGTAGCGCATCGCCGGCAGGAGCAGCGCCACCGCGACGTGGTCCGCCCGATCGCTCAGCAGCTCGGCATGATCGGCGGCGACGGAGAACCACAGCGGCGGCGAGTCCTCGACGTCGACGGAAACCCGGATGTTGCCCTCGTCGTCGTGAAGACGCCGCGGACGCGCGGTGACGAGGTCGCGCATCGGCGTACCTGCCCTTTCGGGAGGGGCGCCGTGTCCCCCAGAACCGGTCACCCAGAATGCGAGTAGTGTAGCGGCCTCGTCGTGGCGCGCAATACGGTTCGAAACGCTGATGCGCGGGGCGGCGGGCGGACGAGTCGCACCCGGCCGGCGGGTCAGCGGTCGGCGACCGTCAGTGTTCGGCGGGGCTGACGCCGGTCGCCGTCTTGGCGGGAAGACCGCGGCGGGCGCGCTCCTCGGCCTCGAGCTTCGCGTAGACGCGGCGCTCGGTGCGGTCGGCGCGGATCACGCTGCGCATGACGAAGAAGAAGATGAGCGAGACGACGACGGTCGGCAGGAGCGTCCAGAGCGCCGCGACCCAGTAATCCATGCCTTCCAGGATACGCCGTGCCATCGCCCTCTCCTCCACCGAGGCGTCTCCCGGCGAGCTCTGCACAGAATGCGGCTCCGGGGTCCCGGCGGCCCCGGTCCGCTCGTCAGAGTCGTCGCATGACCCCGACCGTCGTGAAAGCCGCGGATGCCGCGCAGTTCCTGTCCTTCGTCCCCCGCATGCTCGGCTACCACCCGGCGCAGAGCCTGGTCGTGATCCCCTTCGCGGGCGCGCGCAGCCTCGGCGCGATGAGATTCGACCTGCCCGAGGCGGGAAGCGAGTCCACCGACCGCGTCGCCGCCACCGTGACCGGCATGGCGTGCCGGCTCGCCGAGGCCGACGCCGTCGCCGCGATCGCCTACACCGACGAAAGGTTCCAGGACGAGGGACGGATGCCGCGCCGCGACCTCTTCGCCGCGCTCGAGGGCCGCGCCGACGCGTGCGGCCTGCGCGTCACCGACCTGCTCTGCGTCGCCGCCGACGGGTGGGGCTCGTTCCGCGACCGCGACTGCCCGGGTGAGGGCCGACCGCTCGGAGAGCTGGACTGGGCCGGCCCCGGCGGGGTCCCCGAGCCCGCAGAGCACCAGGGATCGGGCTCCGAGCTGCCCGCGCCGTCGGCGGAGGAGCGCGATCGCGTGGCGAAAGCCGTGGGATCGCTCGGCCGGGCGGTGGCGGTGCTGTGCGGACCCGACGCGGGCGACCCGGCCGACGCGGCGTCCGCAGCCGGCGATGCCCCCGAGGAGGGCGAGGTCGCCGGCGACCTCGGCCCCGTGCCCGCGTCGGTGTCGGGCGAGCCGGAGGACGAGGCATCCGTCACCGACGCGCCAGACCGGGTCGACCCGCGTGCCCTCGCCACGGTCTGCCGGTTCGACGACCTGCCCGGCTTCTTCGAGGACGTGCTCACGTGGCCGCCGACCGACCCCGACCCCTACGACGCCGCCGCGCTCGTCTGGTGTCTCGCGCGCCCGTCGCTGCGCGATGTCGCGCTCGTGCAGTGGAGCGGGACCGTCATCGACGGCGACGAGGCGTTCGAGGCCCAGCTGCGCTGGGAATCGGGCGAGGAGTACCCCGCCCACCTCGCGATGCGCATGTGGGGCGAGGGCGATCCGCCCGAGATCGCGCGCCTCGAGGCGGCACTCGCCCTCGCGCGACACGCCGCGGCGGTGGCGCCTCGGGAGCTGCGACCGGGTCCCCTGGCGATGTGCGCGTGGCTCTCGTGGGCGCTCGGGCGGTCCACCCACGCGGGGGCGTACGCCGAGCTGGCGTGCGAGATCGAGCCCGAGCACGGCCTGTCGCAGATCGTGCTCTCGTTCGTGCAGGCGGGGCATCTGCCCGACTGGGCCTTTCGGCGGGCGGCTCGATGACGCCGCTCGCCGCCCTCCCTCGCGCCGCTCTACTTCACAAGGGGGAAGAGGATCGTCTCGCGGATGCCGAGTCCGGTCACCGCCATGAGCAGGCGGTCGATGCCCATGCCCATCCCGCCCGTGGGCGGCATGCCGTGTTCGAGCGCGCGGAGGAACTCCTCGTCGATGCGCATCGCCTCCAAGTCGCCGCGGGCGGCGAGCTTGGCCTGCTCGACGAATCGCTCGCGCTGGATGACCGGGTCGACGAGCTCGGAGTAGCCGGTCGCGAGCTCGAAGCCGCGCACGTACAGGTCCCACTTCTCGACGACCCCCGCGATCGAGCGGTGCTCGCGGACGAGCGGGCTGGTGTCGACCGGGAAGTCCATCACGAACGTGGGCCGGCGGAGTCCCGGCTTCACGAAGTGCTCCCACAGCTCCTCGACGAGCTTGCCGTGGATGGCGTGCGGGGGCAGATCGACGCCCTCGGACTCGGCCAGCGCGACGAGCTCGTCGAACGGGGTCTCGGGCGTGATCGTGCGACCGGCCGCCTCGGAGAGCGAGTCGTACATCGACAGGCGGTCCCACTGACCGCCCAGGTCGTACTCGGTGCCGTCGGCCCAGACGACCGTCGTGGAGCCGGCGATCGCGATCGCCGCGTTCTGGATCAACTCCTGCGTGAGGTCGGCGATGCCGTTGTAGTCGCTGTAGGCCTGGTACGCCTCGAGCATCGCGAACTCGGGGCTGTGGGTCGAGTCGGCGCCCTCGTTGCGGAAGTTGCGGTTGATCTCGAAGACGCGGTCGATCCCACCGACCACGGCCCGCTTGAGGAACAGCTCCGGCGCGATCCGCAGGTACAGGTCGGTGTCGAACGCGTTCGAGCGGGTGATGAAGGGGCGTGCAGACGCCCCGCCGTGCTGCACCTGCAGCATCGGCGTCTCCACTTCGATGAAGTCGTGCGAGGCGAACGTCTGGCGCAGGCTCGCGTTCACCTTCGCGCGGGCGATGACCGTCTCCCGCGCCCGGTCGCGCACGATCAGGTCGAGGAAGCGGCTGCGCACGCGGCTCTCCTCGCTGAGCTCGGCGTGGAGGTTCGGAAGCGGGAGGACGGCCTTCGACGCGATGCGCCACTCCGACACCATGATCGACAGCTCACCGCGACGGCTGGAGACGACCTCGCCCGAGACGAAGACGTGGTCTCCGAGGTCGACCAGCTCCTTCCAGGCCTGCAGCGACTCGTCGCCCACGGCGCCGAGCGACACCATCGCCTGGATGCGGCTGCCGTCTCCGGCCTGAAGGCTGGCGAAGCACAGCTTGCCGGTGTTCCTGCTGAAGACGACGCGGCCCGCGACGCCGGCGGTCACGCCGGTCTCGGCCCCCGCCTCGAGGTCGCCGTAGCGCTCGCGCAGCGCCGGGATCGTGTCGGTGATCGGCAGGCTGACCGGGTACGCCCCGCCCGCGGCATCCGTCCGCTCCGCGATCAGCCGCTCGCGCTTGGCCAGCCGCACGGCCTTCTGCTCGAAGACGTCGTCCTCGGTCGGCTCGTCAGGCGCGGTCGTGTCGCTCACGGGGTGTGCTCCTCGGTGGGGGTGTTCGCCGCAGAACGCGGACCCTCAAGTCTACCGAGGTGGTGAGTACCGCCCGGGAGGAGGCCGAGCGGGCCACCCGGGCCGGGCCTTCCCGGCGATGCGCGCGGGCGCGAGACCCACCCTGGCCCCGCCCGGGCGGGCGCAGTAGGGTCGGAGGGCCTTCGGACGCACCACCTCGACCGATCGGACGGCGCCATGCCACGAGCTCGTCGCACCATGTCGGATCTGGCCGGGTTCTGGGTCGTCGCGGCTGCGTTCACGACGGTCACCGCCTACGCCACGGTGCCGACGCCGCTGTACCCCCTGTATCAGGCGGCCGACGACTTCCCCGTTCCCGTCGTGACCTTCATCTTCGCGGCGTTCGCGGTCGGGGTGGTCTTCAGCCTGTTCCTGATCGGTCACATCAGCGACTGGGCGGGTCGGCGGCGGATGGCCGTGATCGCGGTGCTGGTCTCGGCGCTCGCGGCGATCGTCTTCCTGGTGTGGAGCGCCGTGCCGGGCCTCATCGTGGCCCGGTTCGTCGACGGGGTCAGCGTGGGCGCGCTCAGCGCTGCAGCGACCGCCCACCTCGCCGAGCTGCGCGCGCGGGCCCGCCCCGGCGAGAGCCCCGTCCTCGCGGCTTCGGTGGCGGGAGCCGCCAACCTGGGCGGCCTGGCGCTGGGGCCGCTCGTCGGCGGCCTCTTCGCCGAGTTCGCTCCCGACCCGCTGGAGCTGCCGCACGCGCTGTTCCTGGTGCTCTTCGTCGTCGCCGCGCTCGTCCTGCGCCACGTGCCCGAGACCGTCGACACCTCGGCGCGGCGTCCGGCGTACCGACCTCAGCGGCTGGCGCTCCCGTCGACGTCGGGTGCGGTCTTCGCCGCGGCCAGCACGGGAGCCGCGGCGTCGTTCGCGCTCTTCGCACTGTTCACGTCTCTGGCTCCGACGTTCCTCCACGACACGTTCCACGTGTCGGACCACCTCGTCGACGGGGCCACCGTCTTCGCGGTGTTCGGGGCGGCGGCGCTCTCTCAGCTGCTCCTCGTCCGCGTTCCGCAGCGCACGCAGCTGCTCATCGCGATGGCGTGCTTCGCCGGCGGGCTCGTGTCGATCGCCGCCGGCGCACTGATCCCCGTGCTCGCGCTGTTCATCCTGGGAGGCATCGTCGCCGGGGCTGCTGCCGGCATCATGTTCCGCTCCGCGATCGCCGCAGCCGGCGCCCTGGCCGCCCCCGACAGACGAGGCGAGACCCTCGCGCTCCTCTTCCTGATCGCGTACGGAGGCCTCGTCGCGCCGGTGCTCCTGGTGGGGCTCACCGTCTCGTCCGCCGGCGAGACCACCGTGCTCCTCGTCTTCTCCGCCGCGGTGCTCATCGCGACGCTCGGCGCGGGCGTCGCGATGCGCCGCCACGCGGTTCACTGACCTCCGGCCGACCCCAGCGGGTGGACGAGACGGTGGGGGATCCCCTGCCTCTCGTCCACCCGCTGTTCTCTCACTGGGTGGGGCGAGCCTCAGCCCAGGTATATGTCCGCGTCGCCGATCAAGCGGTGACCCGCCACCGTCGCGGCGCCGCTCCTCACGCCACGCCCGCACCGGCGCCACCCTCACGCCGCCGAAACCAGCACACGCGCCAGAATGCACCGGGCGCGGATGCAGGTTCGGGCAGCGCGAGGCCCGGGAACGAGCTGCGACGGGACTGATGGCCCCCGCCGTGCCGTCAGCCCAGGTAGATCTCGGCGTTGTCGATGAATCGCTGCCCCGCCACCGTTGCGGCGATCAGAGCGAGCGCGGGCCCGCTGCTGCCCTCATCGACCGGGAGAAAGGTCGCCGGGTCGACCACGCTCAGGTACTCCAGCCGGATGCGCGGCTCGCCCATCAGCGTCGACTGCGCGGCGGCGATGCAGGCGTCGACGCCACGGTCGGCGTTGGCGGCCGCCGCGTCGAGGGCGTCCGGAAGCAGGGCGGCGGCGGCGAGATCACGGCCCTCGAGCATGCCCACCCGCGTCGAGACCGGCAGCCCGTCGTCGCCGCGGACGGTCTCGACCGTGGCGACCTCGATGTCGAAGAACAGGTCGCGGATCATGCGACGCACGAGGAAGACGCGCTGCCGATCGCGGTCGCCGTACACGGCGACATCGGGCCGCACCAGGTGGAACAGCTTCGCCTCGACGGTGAGGAGCCCGTCGAAGTAGAACGGGCGCGCGCGGCCCTCGTAGCGGAGCCCGAGATCTCCGGCGCTGACCTTCGTCGTGGCCGGGCCGTTCGGAAGAAGCTCGCCCGCATCGGGCGCGAAGACGACCTCCACCCCGAGCGACTCGAGGAGCCGCTCGTCCTCCTCCGGCGTGCGGGGGTAGGCGGCGAATTCTGCCGGCGAGGCGAACCGCAGCGGGTTGACGAACAGCGACACCACGACGATGTCGGCGACCTCGCGTGCGCGGTGGACGAGGTCGATGTGGCCGTCGTGCAGCGCGCCGATGGTGGAGATGAGCGCGACGCGGGCGTCGGGCCCCGCCGCGCGCACCTCGGCCAGGCGGGCGCGGAGCCCGTCGATGGTGCTGATCATCCTTGGATCGTATCGGGCAGATCGGCCGGCCCCGAGCCGGCCTCCGCCAGCGCGTGGTCGATCGTCGTGTGCGCCAGGGACGACAGGAACGATCCGGGCTGGGGCACTCCCGCCTCGGCCAGCAGGGCCGCCGCCTGCCGCACGATCGACCGCGAGAAGTCCCGCGCCGTGGCGATCGCCTCCGCGTATGCGGGGCGGGCCGCCTCGTCGATGACGACCGGCTCGCAGCCCAGTTCCACCGCGAGCGCCTGGGCGATCGGCAGCACCGGGCCCGGCGCTGTGACGGCCGCGTACGCGCTGGCGAGGGCGCGCAGGTCCATCGACGTGCCGCTGAACTCGATGGCCGGATGCACGGCCAGCGGGATGGCGCCCTTGGCGACGGCAGGAGACAGGATGCCGGTGCCCCACGCGGGATCGGTGTGCAGCACCAGCTGCCCGGGCTGCCAGGCCCCGACCTCCGCCAGACCGGCGACGAGGCCTTCGAGCTGGTCGTGCGGCACCGCCACGATCACGAGCTCGCTGCGCCGGGCGACCTCGGTCGCATCGAGCACCGGCACCCCTGGCAGCATCGCCTCGACCCGCTCCGGATCGGAGCCCCGGGTGATTCCCACCAGCGCATGGCCGGCGCCGCCGAGCGCGGCACCGACCACCGGGCCGACGCGTCCGGCCCCGATGACACCGACGCCGAGGCGTCCCTCGCGAGTCATGCGCGACCCTCGAGCGGCGTCCCGCCCGCGACCCGCGGCGCCGTCTGGACGGGCAGCGAGGGTGCGCCGGCGGGGGCGGCGGCATCCCTCTCCTCCTGCGCCCACCGGTGGGTGCGGTCGGCGAGCGCGGCGCGCACCGACCCGCGGGCGACGTCGTCGAACAGGGCCAGGGCGGCGTCGCGATCGACGGCCGCGAGGAAGGGCGACACGGGACCGTTGACGACGTGGGCCCGCACGTTCGTCACGCGCGACGCGCGGTCGAGCGGCCCCTGGTACAGGCCGAGGCTCTGCAGACGCGCGAGCGGCAGGATCACGAGCTTGCGCCAGACCAGGCCCCGTCGCATGAGCAGCATGTCGTCGGTGAGACGGAACCCGTTGCGGCGATACGAAAGCGGCCGGATCCACCAGGCGCGCCGCGGGGTGTTGGTGAAGCTGTCGGCCCCGGTCGGGCCCAGCATGCCCTGCTGCACCACGAGCGCGCGCTCGTCGTCGGGGATCGACGGCTGCAGCAGCCGCAGCACCCGCTGCACGTCCGCGGCGGTGCCGACCGGCAGCACCGTCGTGAACTGATCGGTGCTGGAGTCTGCGGCGCTGCGCCCGGTCAGGCGGTTGATGCGGATCATCCACCAGCCGGCGGGGCGCCAGAGGATCGGCTGCGACACCTCGACCGCGTGCACGCGCCCGGGAGGCACGATCTCGGTGATCGTGGTGAAGAGCCCGAAGGTGATCCGCACGCCGTCGGGTGTCGGCGCGATCGAGTACCGGAGCGAGCGCACGATGGAGCGCACCCAGTACGCCCCGAAACCGATGATCGCGGGCACGAAGCCGAGCAGGAGCCACGTCACTCCCTGGCTCACGCCGATGGAGATGGCGACGATCGCGAACAGCAGACCGACCGTCGACATGCTGAGGACGTGGGATGCCACGAGCCGGCCGAGCGGGATGTGCACGACCGATTCGATCTCGGCGACGGGAGCCTCCGGCCCCTCGATGAGCCCGGAGATCTCCCGCCCCACGGTCTGGCCGAGCGCGGCCACCCTGCCGGCCGGCCGCGGGCTCGCCGGACCGGCCTGCCCCGCTGCCGTCGCGGCGAGCCGCCGTCCGGAGGCGAGGCGCAGGATGTCGGCGCGCACCGCCTCGGCGTTGGCGGTGGAGAGGTACTCGAGCTTGACGTTCGCGTCGGCACCCGCGCCGACCACCTCGAGCTTGGCCATCCCGAGGAGCCGCGCGATCATCGGTCGCGTGAGGTTGACGCCCTGCACACGGTCGAGCGGCGCACGACGCTGGGTGCGGAACAAGATGCCGCTGCGCACCTCGACGTCGTCGCCGGTGATGCGGAACGTGTGGAAGCGCCACGAGGTGTAGAACACCGTGACGAGCACGATGAGCACGACGAGGACGGCCACCCCGGCCAGGAGGTAGAGGTCGTTCGCGACGATGAAGTCGATCGGATCGCCGCCGACGCTCTCCCACTCGACGACCTCGTCGCCGACGCCGGGCGCAAGCCACGGCAGGAAGATGAACACCAGGCGGTCGCGGAGATTCGCCAGCACGACACCGATGACCACGATGAGGAAGAGACCGCCGCGGAGCAGCGGGGTGAGCGGGTGCAGGCGGTGCCACTCTCCGTCGCTGAGGGGTGATCGCACCAACTGCGACGGGGGCGCGGCCGGGCCGGCGGGGGTCGTCGAGGGCACGGCCGACGTCGTCGCGCGCGCCTCCGGGTCGGTGGGAGGCAGCGGGTCGGTGGGAGGCAGCGGGTCGGTCATAGCCCCGTGCGCCGGCTCTCGGCGACCGCCACGAGGTGGTCGCGGAGCGTCTCGGCCGTCGACTGGGCAAGGCCGGGGATCACGACGCCCGTCGCGGCCGCCGCCGTGACGAACTTCAGCTGGGCGATGCCGAACCCGCGGTCGAGCGGGCCGTGTGTGATGTCGATGAGCTGCATGCGGCCGTACGGCACCGCCACGAAACGCTGCCAGAGGATGCCCCGGCGGAACACCAGGTCGTCGTCGCGCAGCTGGTACCCGATCGAGCGCGACTGCCGCGGCAGGATGATCAGCGTCCAGGCGAGGATCACCGTGAGGATCCCACCGGGGATCGACGCCCACAGCTGATGCATCAGGAGGGTCAGCACGAGGGTCGCGGCGATCACGAGCAGCAGGAACGACCCGGTCGAGATGAACTGCACCGTCACATACTTGGGCGAGATCTGGTGCCAGACCCCTCCCTGGAGAGCCAGCCGGTTCTCCGAGCGCGGCTCCGCGATGCGCTCGAACGACCCCGCGTCAGTGATCGTGGATTCGCGGCTGGAGTCCGGGGTCGTCGCCTCCGGGCTGTTCGTCATCGTCGTCCTTCCGGATGGTGCAGAGGTGCTCCGCGACGAGACCCGCGGCGACCAGCAGGGCGCCGCACACGGTCGTCGCGATGACCGTCCCCAACGAGCCTAGCGACGGGGGCACCGGCCGGGTCGCCAGGAAGATCCAGAGCCCCGCGCCGAGCCCGCCGAGCGCCGCGCCCACGATGCTCGAGGCCTTCGCGAGCATGGCGATGCGCACCGCACGGAACGGGTCCACCTTCGCCGTCGAGCTCCCATGGGTCGCACGCCGGATCGGGACCGCGAGAGCCACCACGACCGCGCCGAGCAGCACGAGGAGGATCGGCAGGGTGACGGCCGGCGTGAACGTGGGTCGTCCCGCCGAGGTCAGGACCTGATCGACGAGGAACCCCGCCGCGACGCCGAGTACCGCCGTGACGACCAGGACGCCCGCACCCGTCCGCTTCATCGCCCGCCCGCCTCACGCAGGCGCCGCAGCGCCCGGTCGACACGACCGACGCCCGGGAGCACCGCGTCGGGGTCGACGGCCAGCCATGGGGCGAGCACGAAGTCGCGCTCGGCGGCGCGCGGGTGCGGCAGCAGCATGCGGGGGTCGTCGCTCGTGACGTCTCCGTACGCGATGAGGTCGAGGTCGAGCGTGCGATCCTCCCACCCCGGCTCATGCGAGGACCGCCCCAGGGAGCGCACGCGGCCGTGACGCTGCTCGATGGCGTGCAGATACCCGAGCAGCACCGACGGCGCCAACCGTGTGGTGAGGATCGCCACGGCGTTCAGGTACGCCGGGGCCGAGGCATCCGGCCCCTCCGGCTTCAGCGCGACCGACTCGATCGGCTCCGACACGCGCACCGCGTCGACGAGCGGCACCCGGGCGAGGTCCTTGATCGCGGCGGCCATCGTCTCTGCCCGGTCGCCGAGGTTGGCACCGAGGGCCACAACCGCTTCCACCGCTTCGCGGGGACGGCGGTCGGGGTCGCCGTCGAAGCCCTGTGCCAGCCGGCGGCTCACGAGCCCACCGTCCCCACGGGCTCCGCCGGCCGCGAGCGGCGGATGGTGACCGAGACATCGGCGAAGGGAACGGTGATCGGCGCGTGCGGCTTGTGGATCGTCACGGAGACCATCTGCACCAGCTCGTGCCCGAGGAGGTCGTCGGCGATGCGCGCCGCCACGCCCTCGATGAGATTCAGCGGCTCCCCGCCCACGAGCTCGACGATCCGCTCGGCCACCGCGCCGTAGTTCACGGTGTCGGCGAGGTCATCGGATGCCGCGGCCTCGGCGGTGCGGACGTACAGGGTCGCGTCGACCACGAACTCCTGACCCTCGCGCCGCTCCTCCTCGAAGACGCCGTGCCGCCCGAAAGCGCGCACCCCGGTCAGCGTGATCTCGTCGATGAAGTCCACCTGCTCCCCTCCTGCCAGCTGCGTGCCACGGTGAGAGCATCGCGCGTGCCGGCGACATCGTGCACCCGCACCGCCCAGACGCCCGCCTGGGCGGAGAGCACGCTCGTCACCGCGGTCGCCAGATCGCGGCGCGCCTCCCCCGCATCGGCGGAGTCGTCGGCGAGCGCCTCGGCGAGGAACCGCTTGCGGCTCGTGCCCACGAGCACGCGCGGCCCGAGCCCGACCAGGCGGTCGAGCCCGCGCAGCATGGCCCAGTTCTGAGCGCCCTTCTTGCCGAATCCGATCCCCGGGTCCAGGATCACGCGCGTCGGCGCGATGCCGGCCGAGGCCGCAGCATCCATCCGCTGACGCAGCTCCGCGACGACGTCGTCGACGACATCGTCGTAGTGGGCGCCCGCGTACATGTCGGTCGAATGCCCGCGCCAGTGCCCGATCGCGATGTCGGCCTCGGTGCCCGCGACGGCGGCGAGCATCTCGGGGTCGGCGAGGCCGCCCGAGACGTCGTTCACGATGCGCGCGCCCGCCGCCACGGCGGCCAGCGCGGTCGAGGCGTTCATGGTGTCGATGCTCACCGCAACCCCGGCGTCGGCGAAGGCGCGCACGACCGGCAGCACCCGCTCCTGCTCGACCAGCGGGTCGACCCGTTCGGCGCCCGGTCGCGTGGACTCGCCTCCGACGTCGAGGATGTCGGCGCCGTCTGCGCGGAGCCGCAGCCCGTGGGCGACGGCGGACTCCGCATCTGCGTAGCGTCCGCCGTCGCTGAAGGAGTCGGGCGTGACGTTCACGATCCCCATGATGAGCGTCGTCATCAGCGGCCGGCCCCCATCAGCGCGATCAGCTCGGCGCGGGCCGCGGGCTCGGCGAGCTCGCCCCGTGCCGCGATCGTCACGGTCGAGGCATCCGGCTGGCGCCCTCCGCGCATCGTCACGCACTCGTGCGTCGCCTCGAGCACGACGAGCACGCCCCGCGCGTCGAGGGATGCCGCGATCACATCGGCGATCTGCTCGCCGAGGCGCTCCTGCACCTGGGGCCTCGACGACAGGATCTCGACGACCTTCGGCAGGGCGCCGAGGCCGACGACCTGCTCCCCCGGGAGGTAGGCGAGGTGCGCGTGGCCGCGGAACGGCAGCAGGTGGTGCTCGCAGACCGAACGGAAGAGGATGTCGCGCAGCATCACGGCGCCCGACGGCAGCGTGTCGGGGGCCGGTCCGCGCGTCACCGAGATGGTGTGCGCGAGGGGGCTCGCGGCATCCTCGCCCACCCCCGAGAAGAACTCGGTGTAGGCGTCGGCGACACGCGTGGGCGTGAGCTTCAGACCGGGGCGTTCGGGGTCTTCACCGATCGCCTCGAGCAACTCCCGCACGAGCGCGGCGACGCGGTCACGATCGACGGCCACGGCCCGAGCCTACGCGGTCGCGGGCCGCGCCTGCCCGCTCGGGCGGCGCTTGGGCGCCTTCTCGGCCGCGGGCTGCTCGGCCTCGACGCTCGCAGCGAGCCCGGCCTCGTCGCGACGCTGGGGCACGTCGACCGGGGGCAGCGTCGACGGCGGACGCTGCTCGCTCGACAGCCACTGGGGACGCGGCGGCAGCCGCTTGACGTCCTTGAAGATCTCGGCGAGCTCCAGGTGGTCGAGCGTCTCCTTCTCGAGCAGCTCCAGCGCCAGCTTGTCGAGAACGTCGCGGTTCGCGTTGATGACCTCGTACGCCTCGTTGTGGGCCTGCTCGATGAGGTCGCGCACCTGAGCGTCGACCCGCTCGGCGACCCGCTCCGAGAACTCGCGGCCGTGACCCATGTCGCGGCCCATGAAGACCTCGCCGGACGACTGCCCGAGCTTCACCGGGCCGATGTCGCCGGTCATGCCGTACTCGGTCACCATCTTGCGGGCGATGTTCGTCGCCTTCTCGATGTCGTTCGAGGCGCCGGTGGTCGGGTCGTGGAACACGATCTCCTCCGCGACGCGGCCGCCCATCGCGTAGGTGAGCTGATCCTGCAGCTCGTTGCGCGTGACGGAGTACTTGTCGTCGAGCGGGAGCACCATCGTGTAGCCGAGCGCCTTGCCGCGCGGAAGGATCGTGACCTTCGTGACCGGGTCGGTGTGGTTCATCGCCGCCGCCGCGAGTGCGTGACCGCCCTCGTGGTACGCCGTGATGAGCTTCTCCTTGTCCTTCATCACGCGGGTGCGGCGCTGCGGGCCGGCGAGCACGCGGTCGATGGCCTCGTCGAGCGCGCGGTTGTCGATGAGCTGCGCGTTCGAGCGGGCGGTGAGGAGCGCGGCCTCGTTGAGGACGTTCGCGAGGTCGGCGCCCGTGAACCCGGGCGTCTTGCGGGCGACCACCTCCAGGTCGACGCCGTCGGCGAGCGGCTTGCCGCGGCCGTGCACCTGGAGGATCTTCTTGCGGCCCTGCAGATCGGGCGCGTCCACGCCGATCTGACGGTCGAAGCGGCCCGGGCGCAGGAGCGCGGGGTCGAGGATGTCGGGGCGGTTGGTCGCCGCGATGACGATGACGTTCGCCTTGGGGTCGAAGCCGTCCATCTCGACGAGCATCTGGTTGAGGGTCTGCTCGCGCTCGTCGTGCCCGCCGCCGAGGCCCGCACCGCGGTGACGGCCCACAGCGTCGATCTCGTCGATGAAGATGATCGCCGGCGCGTTGTCTTTGGCGTTGTTGAACAGATCGCGCACGCGGCTGGCGCCGACGCCGACGAACATCTCGACGAAGTCCGAGCCCGAGATCGAGTAGAAGGGCACACCCGCCTCGCCCGCGACGGCGCGCGCGAGGAGCGTCTTGCCCGTTCCGGGAGGGCCGTAGAGGAGCACGCCCTTGGGGATGCGGGCACCGACGGCCTGGAACTTCGACGGGTCCTTGAGGAAGTCCCTGATCTCCTCGAGCTCTTCGATCGCCTCGTCGGAGCCGGCGACGTCCTGGAAGGTGACCTGCGGCATCTCCTTCGTCACGAGCTTCGCGCGGGACTTGCCGAACTGCATGACCTTGCTGCCGCCGCCCTGCGCGCTCGAGAGCAGGAACCAGAACAGCAGACCGAGCAGCAGGATCGGCAGCAGCAGCGAGATGAAGCCGTCGAACCAGGTCGCGCGCGGCACGGCGTCGTTGAAGCCGTCCTTAGGGTCGGCGGCGTTGACCGCCTGGACGACCTCGTCGGCACGAGCCGAGACGTAATAGAACTGCACGTCGCCGGCGCCCTCGTACTCCTTGGAGAGCTTCATGTCCACGCGCTGATCGCCGTCGGTGTTGACGACCTCGGTGACCGTGTCACCGGAGAGCAGCTCGAGCCCCTCCTGCGTGGAGATCTGCTTCGCGCCGTTCAGGCTCGAGATGAGCGTGAACCCCACGATGAGGAAGACCCCGATCAGCAGGACGTAGAAGAGCGGGTTGCGAGTGATCTTCTTGAAGTCCATGGTGCGGGCGCGAGCCCGACCCCTTTCGTCGACGTGCCGCCGTGGACGGGGAACCCCCGTCGACGGTTGAAACAGGGTATCGCGCGATTCCTCGGCGCTGTCTGTGCATTCGCCGACGGCGTAAGCCGACGTATGGCGTTACGCGGGCGTTTGCGGGGAGGCTACGAGTAGACGTGGGGCGCGAGCACCGCGACGTCGCGGAGATTGCGGTACTTCTCCGCGTAGTCGAGGCCGTAGCCGACGACGAACTCCGGCGGGATGTCGAACCCGACGTACTGGCAGTGCACCTCGACCTTCGCGGCCTCGGGCTTGCGCAGAAGCGCGAAGACCTCGACGGACGCCGCCCCGCGGGCCGCGAAGTTCTCCAGCAGCCAGCTGAGGGTCAGACCCGAATCGATGATGTCCTCGACGATGAGCACGTGCTTGCCGAGGATGTCGGTGTCGAGGTCCTTGCGGATCTGCACGACACCGCTGGACTTCGTGCCGGCACCGTACGACGAGACCGCCATCCAGTCCGTCGTGACGTGCTTCTTGAGCGCCCGCGCGAAGTCGGCCATCACCATGACCGCGCCCTTGAGCACTCCGACCAGCAGCAGATCCCTGCCGGCGTAGTCCTCGGCCACCCGCTCCGCGATCTGCTCGAGCTTGGCTCGGATCTCCTCCTCGGTGACGAGCACTTCTGAGATGTCGCTGGAGACGTCGGCCGCACGCATGTCAAGAGTCTAGGGGCGCCCTCCGCGCGACCCTACGATGATCCCGGAGCCGGACGCCGCAGTCCGGGGGAAGCGAGACGACCGTGGCAGGCATCGACGACATCCTCAAGTCCGTCCCCGTCGACGAGATCGCCCAGAGGCTCGGCGTCGATCCGGCGGTCGCGGCGAAGGCCGTCGAGGAGGGTGGTGCGACGATCCTCAGCGGGCTGCAGAGCAACGCTCGGACGCCGGACGGCGCCGCGTCGATCGAGAAGGCGCTCGGCAAGCACGCGGGGGGCCCGCCCACGAGCGTCGACCAGATCGACACCGCCGAAGGCGAGAAGATCCTGGGCCACATCTTCGGCGGTCAGAAGCAGGCCGTCGCGCAGAAGCTCACCGACGAGCCGCAGACCGCCGGAATCGACTTCGCCAAGCTGCTGCCGCTGCTCGCTCCGATCGTGATGGGACTGCTCGCGAAGAATCAGCAGGGAGCGACGAGCCCCGCGACCCCGGGCTCGTCCGGAGGCGGCATCGGCGACCTCATCGGCGGGCTCCTCGGCGGCGGGTCGGGCCCGGGCTCCGCCGGCGGCATCGACATCGGTGGCCTGCTGGGCGGCCTGTTCGGTGGCGGCAAGAAGTAGAACGCGTCTCAGCGCGCAGTGAACTCGATGCGCCCGCCGAGGCGGCGGGCGCGGCATCCGGGAAGGTCGATGGGTCCCTGCCCCGACCAGTCCGTCACCAGGCGCGCCACCTCGAGCGTCTGCGTGCGGGTGAGGCTCTCGTGGAACTCGCTCGCCACCACGTGCCGGATGATGCGGTGGCGAAGCGCCGCAGGATTCGCGGCCAGCGCCGCCGCCGACACCGAGATGCCCGCTTCGGCGTGCTCGACGATGTCCTCGATCGTCTCGTCGATCATCTCCTCGAACGCCTCCGCGTCTTCGCGCAGCTGCGCCGCCGTGCGGGCGAGGGCCTCCGCGATTCCGGGACCCAGTTCCGCCTCGAGCACCGGCAGCACCCTCTCGCGCACGCGGACGCGCGCGAAGCGCGGCTCGGCGTTGTGGGGGTCGTCCCAGGGTTCGAGTCCCTCGGCCGCACACGCCGCCCGCGTCGTGGTGCGCCGCACGCTCAGCAGCGGGCGGAGCAGGGCGACGCCCTCGAGCTCGGATGCCTCGGCCATGCCCTGCAGGCTGGCCGCCCCGGCGCCGCGCGCCAGGCCGAGCAGCACCGTCTCGGCCTGGTCGTCGAGCGTGTGGCCGGTCAGGATCGCCGCCGCCCCGGCCGCCCGCGCACCTTCGGCGAGGGCGGCGTATCGCGCTTCCCGCGCCGCCGCCTCGGGCCCGCCCGTCGCCCCGACCTCGATGCGCACGACCCGCGCCTCGAGCCCGAGCGCCTGAGCCTTCGCCACCGCGGCGGTCGCGGCATCCGCCGACCCGTCCTGCAGGCCGTGGTCGACGGTGAGCGAGGCGCCGCGCAGGCCGCGTTTCGGCGCCTCGAACGCCGTCGCGGCCGCGAGCGCGAGCGAGTCGGCGCCGCCCGAGAGCGCCACGAGCACCGTGTCGCCCGGTTCGAGCCCGGCCAACGCCCGTCGCACCGCACGCCGCACCTCGGCGACGGCGGGGTCGAGTCCCGGGCGGCGATCGGTCACCGGCCCAAGGTACCCCGCCTGCCCCGCCCGCAATTCAGGCCGCGCGCGGCGGACCGCGCGCGAGACCGCCGGATTTGCGCCTCCCTCCTCCGCGCGGGAGCCAGCCAGCCTGAATTGTGGACCGGGCAACGCCCGGAACTAGGCTGGTCGCGGCACCCCCACGTCTTCTAAGGAGCACAACATGGGCGCGTACGACGCCGTCATCGAGATCCCGCGCAACAGCAAGATCAAGTACGAGGTCGACCACGGCACCGGCCGCGTGTTCCTCGACCGCATCCTGTACACGCCGATGGGCTACCCCAGCAACTACGGCTTCTTCGAGAACACCCTCGGCGAGGACGGCGACCCGCTCGACGTGCTCGTGCTGCTCGATCACGACCTCGCCCCTGGCATCCTGGCGAAGGTGCGCCCCGTCGGCGTGCTCAAGATGAGCGACGAGGCCGGCGGCGACGACAAGGTCGTCGCGGTGCTCGCCAAGGACCCCCGCTGGGCGCACATCCAGGACGTGTCCGACATCCCGGAGTACACGCAGAAGGAGATCACCCACTTCTTCGAGCACTACAAGGACCTCGAGCCCGGCAAGTGGGTCAAGGTCGACGAGTGGGCGAACGCGGCCGAGGCCGAGCGCCTCGTCGACGAGGCCTTCGTCCGCTTCGCAGAGCACGAGGGCCAGACCGCCACACAGGGTGAGGGCGTCGCTCCCAACACGCTCTGACACGAGCTCGATGCGAAGACCGGATGCTGCGGCATCCGGTCTTCGTCGTTCAGGCGTGTGTGCGCGTCAGACCGAGATGCCGCGATCGGCCATGAAGTAGATGGGGTTGACCGGGTAGTTGTTGACGTACGTCTCGAAGTGGACGTGGCAGCCGAAGGAGTTGCCCGTGTTGCCCTCGCTTGCGATGAGCTGGCCGGCGCCGACCCACTGACCCACGCCCACGAAGATGCCGCCCATGCGGATGTGTCCGTACCCGGTGCCGATGCCGCCGCCGTGGTCGATCTTGATGTAGTTGCCGTAGCCGCCGTTCCATCCGGCGTAGACCACGCGTCCTGCCGAGGCGGCGTAGATGCCCGCGCCGCAGCCGGCCGCCAAGTCGACGCCGTAGTGGAAGCCGCTGGAGCAGTAGCTGTTGCCGCACTGCACGGTGCGGGGCCCGTAGCCCGAGCTGCGCCAGCCCGACGAGGGCCGCGCCCAGCCGGAACCGACGACCGCGCCGCCGCCGCCGCCACCGCCGCCACCGCCACCGCCGCCTCCACCGCCACCGCCGCCGCTGTTCAGCTGCGCCAGGCGCTCGGCCTCGGCGCGCGCCGCCGCGGCTGCCGCCGCTGCCGCTGCTGCCGCTGCTGCCGCCCGGACGCGCTCGCCCTCCTGGTACTCGGCGATCGTCTTGACCACGTTGGCCTGCAGGGCAGCCAGCTGAGCCTCGAGCTCGCCGCGCCGGGTGTTCTGCTCGTCGAGGGCGGCCTGCGCCTCGTCGGCGGCCTTCTGTGAGGCGACCATCTTCTCTTCGGCGATCTTCTGCAGGCGGTCGCGCTCGGTGCGCTGCGCGGCCGCCAGGTCGCTCAGGCTCCGGGCCGAATCGCGCGCGGTGACCGCCTGGGCGTAGACGTCCTGGTTGCGCTGCACGAGCTTGTCCATCGTGCCCAGGCGTGCCAGCAGATCGTCGGCGGAAGTCGCCGAGCCCGCGAAGAACAGCTCGAGCGACGTGTCGTCGCCGCCGTTGCGATACAGCTGTGCGGCGGCTTGGCCGGCCCTCTTCGCGGCGTCGAGGGCGGCCGCCGCCTGCTCGTCTGCCTGCTGCTGCAGCTGATCGGCGCGCAGCGCCGCGTCGAAGTACGCCTGCTGGGCGACGTAGAACTCGTCGGCCATCTGCTGGGCGACCTGCCGCTTGGCGGCGACGTCGGCCTCGAGGCCGGCGATGAGCTGCTGGATGTTGGCGATCTCCGCCGCCTTGGCCGCCTCATTGCCCTGGGCGGCGACGACGTCTTCCCACGACGGGTAGTCGGCGGCGAACGCGGGGCTGATCAGCGGACTCGCCGCCACGCCGGCCGCACTCAGCGCCGCGACACCGAGGATGCCGATTCCCAGCGCGGTGCGCCGGTTCATCGCGGGCCAGAGCCGACGCTGCTCCCCCGACGAGGGAGCGCAGTCGCACTCCGCGGAGGCGTCGGCCGGGGCCCTTACGATGACATCATCGGGCTGCACCGGGTCCTCCCCCCTCGCGGCAACAACTCGTTTCACAGTAGCAACATCGGTAACATGCGCAAACCCCCAGTCGCGCATGACGACCGCCGCCTCGGGTAGCGGTCACCCGGTCAGTCTCCGCCCCGATCCGGCATTGCACAAGGGCGCCGCGCGCTCGATTCGCGTTTTGGGCAGTCATTACGTATGCTTGGTCCTCGGCAGTGAGCCCCCGGGTTCACCCGGCCCCATCGTTTAGCGGCCTAGGACGCCGCCCTTTCACGGCGGTAGCACGGGTTCGAATCCCGTTGGGGTCACTCCCACAATTCAATAAGCATGGCCCTGTAGCGCAGTTGGTTAGCGTGCCGCCCTGTCACGGCGGAGGTCGCGGGTTCAAGTCCCGTCAGGGTCGCTCCGAGCGACGGGCCCTTTTCTCGAAGAGGGCCTTTCGTCTAGGACGCGGCAGGTCTTGCAAGAGATACCACCGTGCGGCTCTGTAGCTCAGTTGGTAGAGCGTTCGACTGAAAATCGAAAGGTCACCGGATCGATGCCGGTCGGAGCCACAAGGGTGATCGTTACAGTCACCCCAGGAACCCCCGCGTAGCTTCTACATCGCGGGGGTTTCGTCTTTCCCGCGGAATCACGCGGACTTTGGGCCCTTGCGGCCTCGGAATGGAGACCCCGCTTCGACGAGATCTCGTGGTCACTGCGATTGGTTCGGACCGCCGTCGGGAGCGTTTGCCCACGGTTTGCCCACGAACGAATCACGCGCCGCCCGGTCGAGGGCATCGAGACGGACGTCAGGTCCTCCGGAAACACACCGGAGCAGCCGCAGTTTACGGGGCCGGTTCCATGGCGGAGGCGAGGAGGCCGAGTTTCTCGGCGTCGCTTGAGCCTGCGTCGGCGTGGAGGACCACGAGCATCATGCCGTCCGCGCCGTCCAGGCCCATTCGCTCGCGGTTCAGTTGCAGAGGTCCGACGAACGGGTGGTGGTAGCGCGTGATGCTGCCGGTCTGCACGTGCACGTCGTTGCGCGCCCAGAGATCGCGGAATCGGGGGCTGGCCAGCGCGAGCTGGCCGGTCAGTTCGACGAAGCGGGGGTCGTCGACATCTTTGCCGACAGCTCGGCGGAGGTTGCCGACAAGGCACTCGGTCGCTGCCATCCAGTCGGGGTAGAGCGCCTGTACTTCGGCGTCGAGGAACATGTCCCGGAGCTGGTTGCCACCGACGGCGAGGCGCGGGTCAATCGCGCGAGCGAGCGGGTTGGACGCGACGATGTCGAAGTAGAGGTTCTCGATGAACGCAGGCTGTGCCAGCGTGGCGACGAGCTTGACGGCACCCGCAGGTGGAACACGGTCGGGGCTGCGACGGCGACGCGGGGCCGGCGCGACAATATCCAGGAGGTGCGCGAACTGGTCGTCATCGAGGTGGAGGACGCGAGCGAGCGCCTCGAGCACTTGCACCGAGGGGTTGCGGTCACGGCCTTGTTCGAGCCGGAGGTAGTAGTCCGCGCTGATGCCGGCGAGCATCGCGACCTCCTCACGCCGCAAGCCTGGCACACGCCGGCCGTCGCCGGCCGGGAGAGACACCAACTCGGGCGTGACCCCCTCCCGCCGCGCGCGTAGGAAGGCTCCGAGGGGATTCGTCGTCTGCTCCATCCCTCGACCCTACTTCGGCCGCAACGGGGCTGGGTGGTCCTGTCAGACCGTAGGGATGCGGGGGTGCTCCCGACTGCGACCGATGATCCGTAGCGTCCTTCCGGGCCCTCCGGCCTAACACTCCGCATCGCCGCGTGCGACCACAGGAAAGGCATTCCCATGGCCAAGTTCGACATCCGCAGCTTCTATCTCTCGTATATCGACGCGCTCAACTCGCGCGCTTTCGACGAGCTGGACAGTTTCGTCGCCGACGAGATCGCGTTCGGCACGCAGGTCTACCCCCGCGACGCCGTTGCTGGGTCGCTCGCCGGTATCATCGAGGCTGTCCCCGACTTCCGCTGGGCGGTGCAGGAGATTCTCATAGACGGCGACCGTCTCGCAGTCCGCCTCCTGAACTCAGGCACCCCCGTCAAGGAATGGAACGGCATCACCCCGACCGGCGCCTCGTTCCAGATCGCTGAACACGCGATGTACCGCGTGGCGGACGGCCGCTTCACCGAGATGATGAACCTCCACGACTACGCGGACCTTGCCCGTCAGCTGCGCACGTCCCGAGTCGAGCCCGACGCCGAATTCCCGCGTCGGGCATGAGCGTGCCGCACGGAACCGGCAGCGGCGGACTCGGCCGCGATGGTGAAGTTGTCGCGGAGAGGTTGGGGGGCGACCCGCGCCCTTGATCGCGCGGAGGCGCTCAAGAGTTGCGGCCGGGTTTGCCTCGGGATGCGCTCGGGGCGCAGGGAAATCTCGGAACAGAGGTAGAGCCCCCGCGTAGGCTCTGCGGCGTCGCGCCACGCCGCCTCCCGCCGCAGAAGGTCGCGATCGAGAAGGCCGCGACGGGGTGGCGTGCTTCATGGATGGGCGGTGAGGCGAGAGTTCTGTCCCCACCGCCCCTCGTGCCGTGTCCTGAGGAACCCCCGCGTAGCTTCTACATCGCGGAGGTTTCGTCTTTCCCGCGGAATCACGCGGATCTCGAGTCGTCGCGGACTCGGGATCGGCGCGCAGAATCGACCGAATCCTGCCGCCGAAGCGCAGGGCTCCGCTCGCTGTCGGGAGCTTCTGGCCCACGAATGAATCACGGGCAGCGCGGTCGAGTGCGATCGAGACGGACGTCAGATCCTCGGGGAGGAGGTCTGCGTACACGTCGAGCGTGGGGAGCTTCGCGAATCTAGAGGTGGATTGACCGGTCCTGTATACATTTGCCATTTTGGGGCACGCTGGAGTCATACCCGCCAGGAAGGAAGAACATGACTGATCTGATCGGAAAGGTGGCAGTCGTCACCGGGTCGTCTCGCGGCATCGGGAAGGCCATCGCAGTGCGCTTCGCGTCTCTAGGCGCGGACGTGGTGGTCAACTACTCGGGCGACGCGGCAGGTGCCGCTGCCACGGTCGAACAGATCCGCACGGCCGGCGGGAGCGCCATAGCAGTGCAGGCAGACGTCTCGGCGCTGGACGATCTGGACCGTCTCTTTCAGACCGCTGTCGACACGTTCGGCCGCATCGACATCGTCGTGGCGAACGCCGGTGTGGAGCTGGTCGGGATGCCAATCGTCGACGTCACCGAGGAAGAGTTCGATCGATCGTTCGCCGTCAACGCCAAGGGCGCCTTCTTCACACTGGCCAAGGGGGCAAGAATCGTGGCCGACGGCGGCCGCCTGATCAACATAGCGTCGACGACCGGAGTGGGATACCACCCGACCGCGGGGGTGTACTCCGCCAGCAAGGTCGCCGCACTGCAGACCGTCGGTGTGCTGGCTCAGGAAGTGGGCCACCGCAACATCACGGTGAACTCGATCGTGCCGACCTCTATCGCCGGCGCCGGCATCTTCACCGACGCGATCCCGGGTGACGCGGTGCATCAGATGAACTCGATCCGCCCTCTCGGCGCCCGGCCAGGGACGCCGAATGACGTAGCCGATGCCGCTGAGTACTTCGCCAGCGAGCTCGCGGGCTGGGTGAGTGGGCAGTCGTTGCTGGTGGCCGGCGGCCTCCAGCAGTAGCGCCCTTGCCTCGCCCGACCACACACGACCACCGAACCACCAAAGGAGAAGACACCATGCCCGAACAGAAGATCGCCCTCATCACCGGCGCGAACCGCGGTCTGGGGCGCGCGGACGCCTTCGCTCTCGCCGACGACGGCGTCGACGTCATCCTCACTTACCGACATGGCAAGGCCGAAGCCGAGCAGGTAGTACGAGAAATCGAGGAGAGGGGTCGCGCGGCGGTGGCGCTGCCACTGGACACCACAGTCGTCGCGAGCTTCGCGGACTTCGCGGCGAACGTCCGCGAGGTCTTGGGTTCGCGCTGGAATCGCGAGCACTTCGATGTCCTCGTGAACAACGCCGGATTCGCACACGTGTCGCCATTCGCCGAGACCACCGAGAGCAACTTCGACGACATGGTGAACGTCCATCTCAAGGGCCCCTTCTTCCTGACACAGGCGCTGCTTCCTCTTCTCGCCGATGGGGGAAGCATCGTCAACTTCTCGACGGGCCTGACCCGGTTCGTCGCGGAGGGCAGTTCGGCCTACGCGAGCATGAAGGGCGCGATCGAGGTGCTCACCAAGTACCAGGCCAAGGAGCTCGGCGCGTCGCGCAGCATCCGCGTGAACGTCGTGGCTCCCGGTCCCACCGCAACCGACTTCGGTGGCGGATTCATGAAGTCGGAGCAGTTCCGGGCGGGCGCTGCATCGCAGATCGCGCTCGGCCGGGTGGGCGAGCCCGAAGACATCGGCGAGGCCCTCGCGGCGCTCGTATCCGACGCCGGGCGCTGGATCACCGCCCAGCGTATCGAGATATCCGGCGGCGCCCTGCTCTAGGGCGGATCGAGCACGCGCCACGCGAACGGGAGCGACGAGAGGTGGACACGGTGACGGATCGCAGCGAGCTCGGCAGATTCCTCCGACAGCGGCGCGAGTCGCTCCAACCCGAGGACGTCGGGATGACCCGGGGTCCACGCCGGCGCACTCAAGGACTCCGGCGCGAAGAGGTGGCGGCGTTGAGCCATATGTCGACGGACTACTACACCCGCCTCGAGCGCGGTGCCGGTCCTCAGCCGTCAGCCGACATGATCGCCTCGATCGCACAAGGACTGCATCTGTCGTTCGACGAGCGCGACTACGTCTTCCGACTGTGCGGATACTCGCCCCCCGCGCGGGGCCCGGCGAGCGATCACATCGCCCCAGGCCTGCTGCGCGTCCTGGACCGGCTCGAGGACACCCCTGCCGAGATCGTGACCGAGCTCGGGGAGACGCTTCGGCAGACGACGATGGGACGAGCGCTCATGGGGGACGCGAGCCGGTTCAGCGGCCCGGAGCGCAGCACCGGGTACCGCTGGTTCACCGATTCGTCGGCGAGGGAGTGCTATCCGGACGACGAGCGAGACCAGCTGTCGCGGCTGTACGCCTCGGAGTTACGCAAGCTCGTCGCACTCCGAGGCCCGGACTCGCGAGCCGCCCGGCTGGCGCGCGCACTGCTGGCTGCAAGTGACGAGTTCCGCACGCTGTGGGGGGAACGACGGATCGGAGTGCAGGTTCCGGAAGTGAAGCGCTTCCGGCATCCGGTGGTCGGGCTGCTCGAGCTGCAGTGCCAGGTGTTGCTGGACGGCGGGCAGTCGCATCGCCTTCTCGTCTACACCGCCGTTCCCGGAACCGAGAGCTACGAGCGACTCCAGCTCCTCTCGGTTCTCGGATCCGAGACGATGCGCTGAGGCCCGGAAGGCGGCGCAATTCTGCCGAAACAATGGGTCGGTATCGTGGGGTCCGCAACGTAAGCCGTTGCGGGCCCACCGCGACAAAAGACCTCGGTGGATGTGAGAGACGTCGATTCGTTTCCTCCCACGCCCGTGGTGCGAAACGACTCCTCGTCTCACCTCCTGTCAATCGGTGAAGTGTGAGAGATCAGACATGACTGCACAAGTCTCAGTCGTCGTGGGCAATCCGAAGCCGCAATCGCGGACGTTGAAGATCGCCACGACACTCATCGAGCACCTGCTCGAACCCGGCTCCTACGAGCTGGAGATCATCGACCTCGCAGAGTACCAAGGCGAAGTCCTGGCCTGGCCGTCGGAAACAATGGCCCGCCTCAACGCCACAGTCGCCCAGAGCGATCTGGTCGTGTTCGCATCGCCGACCTACAAGGCGACGTACACGGGGCTGCTGAAGGCGTTCCTGGATCGGTACCCGGCGAACGGCCTGTCCGGCGTGGTGACGATCCCCGTCCTGACCGGTGCCGACCATACCCACTCGATGGGGCCGACCCACAACCTGGCACCGCTGCTGACAGAGCTCGGCGCGATCGTCCCGGGTCGGGGAATGTACTTCGTCACGAGTCAGATGGACCGCCTCGAGGAGATCGCCGACAACGCCGCAGCCGAGTACCGTGCCAACCTTGCACGCCTTGCGAACCTCGCGACGCACGTCGCCCAGCTGGAAGGAGCCGCATCATGACCCTCGTCGAGCCTTCGACACCCGCCTTCGATCAGCGCGCCTTCCGTGACGCGCTCGGCCATTTCGCGTCGGGGATCACGATCGTGAGCGGCACTGATCACGACGGACCCATCGGCTTCACGTGCCAGTCCTTCTACAGCGTCTCGATGGAACCGCCGCTCGTCTCGTTCAGTGTCATGACCACCTCGACGACCTATCCGCGCATCCGCGACACGGGACGATTTGCCGTGAACGTGCTGTCGCATCACCAGGACCGGATCTCGTCGCAGTTCGCGCGCAAGGGCACCGACAAGTGGGCGGGCGTGTCCTGGTCGGAGACGCAGGCGGGCAACCCCGTGATCGACGAGAGCGCCATGTGGCTCGACTGCGAGCTCTGGGCCGAGCACGAAGCTGGTGACCACTTCATCGTGGTCGGTCGGGTCATCCAGATGAGCCCGGCCGAATGGCACCGGCACGATCCGCTCCTGTTCTTCCGGGGCGCCTACCGTCACCTGCGCGACTCTGCGCTCTGACGCGAAGCTCGGGGAGGGAGCGCCCGGCTCCCTCCCCGAGTCCGTAGGAGTGCGATCAGACCGTCGCGAGGCGCGGAACAACCGACTCCGCAGCACGCCGGACGTACCCGGCGGGATCTGAAACGGCCGGAGTCAGCGCGAGCTGGACATGGTCGATCCCGAGCGCGGCGTAGCGTTCCATCTCCCTGAGGAAGGCATCGGGTTCTGCCACGACGTCTCCGGAGAAGAGGATCGTCTTCTCGATCGTGTCGGGATCGCGGCCCTCCGCCTCGCAGTGGCGGGCCAGCACCTCCAGCTTCGCACGTACGGCGTCCTGGCCCATCGTGAAGAGGTTGCAGGCGTCGGCGTACCGCGCCACCAGCCGCAGCGTCTTCTTCTCACCGGAGCCGCCGATGATCAGGTACGGCCGTCCGAGCGGCTGGGGGACGTTCAGGGTCTCGTCCAGCCGGTAGTGGGCGCCGACGAAGGGGCCGTCGTCGTCGCTCCACATCTGCTCGACGATCTGCAGGGTTTCCTCGAGTCTCTCGAACCGCTCCGCGATCGGAGGGTACGGCACACCGAGTCCTCGGTGCTCTCGCTCGTACCACGCGGCGCCCAGACCGAGCATCGCGCGGCCACCGGACAGCACATCGAGCGCGGTCACGATCTTTGCCAGCAGACCCGGCGGGCGGTAGGTGACGCCCGTCACCAGCAGACCGAGGCGGACGCGCGTCGTGTGGGCCGCGACGTAGCCGAGGGACGTGTAACCCTCGAGCATCGGGGCGGTGTGGCCACCGACCTGCTCCATCTGGAAGTAGTGATCCATGCACGTGAACCAGGAGGCCCCGGCCTCATCGGCGGCGCGCGCGGTGTCGCCGAGAGTCGAGGCGATCGCGGCGGGACCGCCGGGGAAGGCGAAGTTCATGAAATGGATGCCGAAACGCATGATGTCCTTTTCGTCGGGTAGTCGAGTGCGGGGTCACACCATGAGGAATCGCTCGCCGATCAGGCGCTCCGACTCCGTCCACAGGCGGGCGGCGTCGGCCATGTCGCGGAAAGGCACCCACGGTTCGATGAGGGTCGGAGGGCCGGCCGCGAGCCGCTTCGGGCCATAGAACTGATCGCCCTGGGCGGCCGGCGACGTCGCGGCCGTCAGTGCCGGCAGCGCGGCCGAGTCGACGGTGCCGGCGATTCCCAGTCGGGACAGCACGGAGATCACGCGCCGACCGCCCGTGGCGGAGCCACGACCCATACCCGGCTGCGCCGCCAGAAGATTCGTGGGCGAGACGCCCGGGTGCGAGAAGTTGCTGCTGATACCCCATCCGGCCGCTCGGCTGCGGGCATCGAGCTCGCGGGCGAACAGGCCCACGGCGATCTTGGACTGCGTGTAGGACTTCATGACGTCGTAGGATTTCTCGCCGTTGAGATCGGACCAATCGATCCGGCCGTTGCGCGCTGCGATGCTCGTCTGGTGGGTGACGCGGGCCTCACCGTCGCGCAGGAGGGGCAGAATGCCCAGGGTGAGAGCGAAGTGGCCGAGGTGGTTCGTGCCGAACTGCAGCTCGAAGCCCTCCTTCGTCGCTTGGCGAGATGGAGGCTGCATCACGCCCGCGTTGTTGATGAGCAGGTTGATGGGACGCCCCTCCGACCGCAGTTCGGCCACCAGTGCGGCGACGGAATCCAGAGAAGAGAGATCGAGGGATCGGGTCGAGACCTTCGCACCGGGCACACCGCGTCGGATCGATTCCACGGCGGCGTCGCCCTTCGATGGCGACCGCACGGGGAGGATCACCTCCGCCCCGGCGGAGGCCAGTCGCGTCGCGATCACACGACCGATCCCGTCGCTGGCGCCGGTGACCAGAGCAAGTCGGCCCGTGAGATCCGGGATGGTGATGTCGGTGCGGGGCATCGATGTGTCCTTCGTGTTGGCTTACAGATTCGTGGGCGCGAATACCAGGATGTGGCCGCTGCGCTGACTCATCCAGGGCACGTCGATCCCTGGATACCTGGACCATGGGTCCCCATCACCATATCTGTCAGTTACTGCCAGATATAAGGTCTCTGCAACGATGGCTGTCACTGACGTGAAACTCTCGCGGGGTTCGGATATGCGCGCGGGATCCCGGGGGGGTGACCCTCCGCCGAAGCGATCCCCGTGACGGCGACACCGACGGGATGAACCACCGCGCTGCTCCCGGCGGCGTCAGCGAGCAGATTGATCGAACGGCTGGCGCAGCCCGCGCCGCTCGAGTTCCGTGAGGACGCTCCCCGGCGCCACGAACCGCGTGATGCCGTCGGTGAAGTCGGGCCATATGAGCAGCACGCCGTCCAGCCCGATCGCGCTCATCTCTTCGAGCTGATCGGCGATGTCGACTGCGGTCCCGAGCAGGATCGGGCCGCCTGACGACGCGACGAAGCGCTGGCGCATCGCGCGGATGTCGTCTTCGCTGATGCGAGTGGTGTGGGCGATGGCTTTGAGCGCGTTCGCCTGCCATGCGTCGGCGAGCTCAGTCTCCTCGTGGTCGACGGTGAAGTGGTGGAGGTAGTCCTCCGCCTCCGCCCTGCTGTCTCGCTGCACCACCGCACAGTATGTCCAGAGCTGGATCTCCCGACCCTTCGCCCGGGCCGAAGCCCGGTACTCGTCCACCTTCTTCTTGGCATCCAGACCGACCATCTGCGGCACCGTGAACCCGATATCCGCATAGGTCGTCGCGAAGTCCAAGCCGCGGTCGGAGCCTCCGGCGTTGATGAGGGGGATTCGTGGACTCTGGAGTGGCTGCGGACGCGACATGCCACCGGCGACGCGGTAGTAGTCCCCCTCGAAGTCGAACTCATCGGCCGATGTCCAGAGCCGGTCGAGGATCTGGACCCACTCCTCGAGTTCGTCGTAGCGCGCCTCGTGCTCTTTCAGCTCTATCCCGAACATGTCGAGCTCCAGGGCGTTCCACCCACCCACGAGATTGAGGGCGAAGCGCCCGCCCGACATCCTGTCGATCGTCGCGCACTGCTTCGCGGCGAGAACCGGATGCATGACCGAGCCGTGCACCGTTGCGATGTGCGTCGTGTAGCTCGTCACTTGAGAGAGCCCGGCGGCCCACGTGAACGAGTCCATGATATTGGCGACGCCGGCCTCGGGCATCCCCGGAAGGTAGCCCTTCCACCTCGCGTATCCCAGCGATGCCTCCAGGCCCGCTCGGTCAGCGATCTTCGCGACCTCGACGATGCGAGCCCAGTCAGGCCGCCAGATCTCGGGCACCGTCGACATCGTTGGTGCGCCGTTCGTGCCGAACAGACCGAGCTTGAGCTTGTTGGGGCTGGTCAGGAGTGCGTTCATTCTGTGCGTCCTTGAGTTCTACTCGTCGGGGAAAGCGGCTCGCTGGCGGTCACGAACCCGTGAAGGCTCCGCGGAATCCCGCGGCGCGATGATTTGCGGCGATCCTGGCGTGCCCCGCCCCGAACAGGTTCTCCCGCAGAGTCGTGCCCTCGTAGTCGGTGCGATAGCGTCCGCGCCGCTGCAGCTCGGGCATGATGTAGTCGCGGAAGTCGCGCACGCTCGCCGGGTAGCTGTAAGAGCGCAGGAGGAAGCCGTCCAGGTCGAACCGGTCGACGAATTCCTCGATCTCGTCCGCGACCTTCTGCGGACCGCCGATGAACGTGCCCGGCGTCGCCCGGAACTCCTTGAACTTGTCCATATACTCGCCGACTGTGATGTCGGCGCGCTGGATGCTGTTCGTGAAGTCGTCGCGCTTGAAGCCGTCGGTCCGCAGCGCCTCCAACAGCAGCTCCTCGCGGTCGTGCGCCATGGGGTTGAATCCGTTGGCGGCGTTCAGGTGCGCGATGAAGCCGTCCGGACGGAACCACTTCTCGTACTCGGCCGCCTTGCGCTCGGCGGCGGCATCGTCCTCACCGGTGATGATCCCCGCCAGCCCCATGATCTTGAGATCCTCACGACCCCGGCCGAACGACGCGGCCTTGGCACGGATGTCCGCGATCAGATCCGTGTACGCCGCCGGCTCGGCCATGGTCGCGGCGAAGATGACCTCGGCGTGCTTCGCGCCGAAGAGACGTCCCCGCTCCGACATCCCGGCCTGCAGGATGACGGGTGTCCGCTGCGGGCTCGGGTGCCACAAAGCGGGTCCCGAGCATCGGTAGTGCTCGCCCACGTGATCGATCCGGTGAACCTTCGCCGGATCGATGACGACGGCGCTGTTCCGGTCCAGGACGTAGGCGTCCTCCTCCCAGGACCCTTCCCACAGCTTGTAGCAGACATCCATGAACTCCTCCGTGGTGTCGTACCGCTGCGCGCTGGAGGAGGCCGGAGGGACCCCGTAGTTGTCATCCCCGTTCTTGAGGAACCCCGTCACGACGTTCCAGCCGACCCGTCCGTCGCTCAGGTGATCGAGCGTCGCCATCCGACGCGACAGGGAGAACGGCGGGTCATAGGTCGAGGCGGCGGTGATCGCGAGACCCAGGTGGGTCGTCGCGGCCGCAACGGACGCGGCGACCAGGCCGGGATCGATCACGGGTACGTGCATCCCCTCACGGAGCGCGACGTCGAACGATCCGCCGAAGGAATCGGCGATGCCGAGCCCATCCGCCATGAACAGCGAGTCCATCTTCGCCTCTTCGGTGATGCGGGCCAGGTCCGCCCAGAACTCCGGATCGTCGAATCTCGCCTTCCGGTTCTCCGGATGCCGCCACATGCCGTAGTCGTTGTGGGCGAGGGTGGGCATGGTGAGCAGGCTGAAGTGCAGTGCTCGTTTCGACGGGGCGTCGCTCATCGTCGTTCCTTCGATCGTGCGGTGCAGGTCACTTGGCGAGCCAGGCATCGTAGAAGTCGAGCTTGGCCTGGGCGTCGAAGCGGACTCCGGCGGCGTTCGGGGCGACTGCGGTGAGCTCGACCGCGTCCCAGATCGGCAGGATGAGCCCCGAGTCGATGAGGGCCTCCTGGAGCTCCTTCAGCACGGCCTCGCGCTCGGGGCCGTTGGGAAGCGTGCTCGACTCGGCCATCAGGTCGGTGATCCCCTCACTGGCGAGCAGATCCTTATCCGGGATGACGTAGTCGAGGATCAGCGCGAGCACGTTCGGGTCGGACTGCGTGATGTTCGTGGACATCAGATCGTAGGTCAGGTCCACGCTCGCCTGCGACAGGGCCGCCGCCGTGGTGGGGGTGAGGACCAGGTCGATTCCGACCGCCTTCGCCTGCTCCTGGAGCAGGGTGATGGTCGGCCCGTAGACCGGACCGAGATCCTCCGAGTAGACGACCTCCACCTCGAGAGGGGCACCGTCCTTCTCCCGGATGCCGTCCGGGCCCTCGACCCACCCCGCGTCCTCGAGGATCTGCGCGGCCGCCTCGGTGTCGGTGGCGAAGCGGCCGGAGACGTCCGCCCATCCGTACATTCCCGCGGCGAGCACGCTCGTCGCGGCCTGATAGACGTCGTTCGAGGCCGCGGCGGTCGCGCCCTCGCGGTCGAAGGTGATCTGCAGCGCGTCGCGGACGGCGGGATCAGCGAGAATCCGCCCGTCCGTCGTGTTGGCGAGCAGGCTCATGGGCATGCCCGACACGACGCGGGAGATGACCTCGCTCCCAGATCGTTCCAGTTCCTCGACGGCGCGCGTGCCGATGCCCCACGCCACATCCAGCTGGCCGGAACCCACCTGACCCTCGCGGACGGATCCCGAGGAGACGATGGAGAACTCGATGCCGTCCAGGTACGCATCGCCATCGTGCGCATTGAGCGACGACCCCCACGAATAGCCTTCCCTGCCCGACAGCGTCGCTCCCTGTCCCGGACGGAACTCGTCCAGGACGAACGGGCCGGTGCCGATGACGTCGCCCTGGCAGCGCTCATCCGGCGTGCTCTCGAACGTCGCGTCGGCGAGCATCGACAGCGTGGGGGTCGAGGTGCCGATCAGGAACGCGGGGTTGGGCTGGCTGAAACGGACCGTCGCGGTGTAAGGATCATCGACCAGGGTCTCGACATACGAGCCGAGATACACGGGGACGCCGGAGGACCCCGGGGTGTTGGCCAGGGTGTCGTCGAGGTTGTTCTTCACGCTCTGCGCGGTGAACTCGGTGCCGTCACTGAAGGTGACGTCGTCGCGGAGGTGGAAGGTGTACTCCGAGGCGTCCTCGTTCACGGTCCAGTCCGTCGCGAGCAGCGGCACGACCTCGTTGGTCTTCGGGTCGAGATCGGTGAGCGAGTCGGTGATCGCCGACGACACGGCCCACCCGTCGTAGGTGTAGACCTGGTGCGGGTCGACGCAGATGAGGCCTTCGCCGACGCCGACGCGGAGCACGCCTCCGGACTGCGGCTCTGCAGGTGCCGCACTCTGCGTGGTGGGACCGCCGGCGCACCCGGCGAGCAGGGCACCCGCGGCGACGACTGCGAGGCCCGCGGTGAGGACGCGTGCCTTGCGGGGGACAGGGACGGTGGGCTCGGGCATGGGTTCTCCTAGAGATGGGCGGTGCATACAGATGGGGTTCGGTGTGCGGATGTGCGATCAGTGGGTCGCGGAAGGCGTCCCGGCGCTCTGTCCGGGAATCGCGGAGAGGAGCTCGCGGGTGTACGGGTGGGCGGGACGGGTGAAGATGTCCTCGACGCTTCCGGCCTCGACGACGGACCCGCGGCGCATGACCAGGACGTCGTCGGCGATCCGCGCGACCACGCCCAGATCGTGCGAGATGAATACGATCGCCACGCCGGTGTCTCGCTGGATCTCCTCGAACAGCGCGAGGATCTGCGCCTGCACGGTCACGTCGAGGGCCGACACGGCTTCGTCGCAGACCAGCACCTGAGGTTGCACCGCGAGCGCCCGGGCGATGGCGACGCGTTGACGTTGCCCGCCGGAGAGCTGGCCCGGATGACGGGACCCGATCGCCCGATCCAGGTGCACCATCTCGAGCAGCTCGAGGGCGCGCGCCTTCCGCTCCCGCCGCGGGGCGAGGCCATGTACCCGGAGCGGCTCGGCGACGGCGGTCCAGACCGGCCGGCGCGGGTCAAGGCTGCCGCGCGTGTCCTGGAAGACCATCTGCACGCTGCGCAGCGTCGCCCGCGCTCGACGCCAGCCGTCGTACCGCGCGGGCCGCCCGCAGATCTCCAGGGCGCCCGCATCCGGCTCCTCCAGCCCGACGAGGATTCGCGCGGTCGTCGACTTGCCGCTCCCGGACTCCCCGACGATCCCGAGTGTGCGGCCTCTGCCGAGGGAGAACCCGACGCGGTCGACCGCCGTGTGGGCATCCGCCCCGGACCCGAAGGTCTTGGCAAGGTCCGTCGCGATGAGAAGCTGCTCGCCGGTGCCCCGGGGGCCGCGGTCCAGCCGGGCGCCCGTATGCGGATTGTCCGAAAGGAGCCGGCGTGTGTACGGATGCTGCGGGTCGGACAAGACCTGCTGGGTGGGGCCCGTCTCCACGATCTGTCCGTCGCGCATGACCGCGATACGGTCACTGCGGTCGAGCGCGACACCCAGGTCATGGGTGATGAGGATGATCGATGCCCCGGTCGAGCGGATGCGTGCGTCGATGTTGCCGAGGATCGCCCGCTGGACCGTAACGTCGAGTGCACTGGTCGGCTCGTCGGCGACCACCAGGAGGGGTCTCGACGCCCACGCCATGGCGATCAGCACGCGCTGCCGCATTCCCCCGGAGAGCTCGTGCGGATACCGATGGCGAATGCGCTCGGGATCGTCGAAGCCGGCCTCGCCGAGCACGCGAAGCACCGTCGCCTCAACCGCGTCACGGGCCACGACGCGATGCCGTCGCAGTCCCTCTGCCACCTGCGTCCCGACGCGCTGGGTCGGGTCCAGTGACAGCATGGGGTCCTGCGGGATGAGCGCGAGCTCCCGGCCGCGCCGGACGCTCCACTGCGCCTCCGTGAGGTCGGTGATGTCGTCGCCGTTCATGCGGATACGCCCCGCGACGATCCGTCCGTGCGGGCTGAGGAGTCCGAGCAGGGCCCGGGCGGTCGTGGTCTTCCCGCTGCCGGACTCGCCCACGAGGGCGAGGCGCTCCCCCGCGCGGACATGGAAGGACACCCGGTCGAGAACGCGCGTCGCCGCGCCGGGATGACCGTGTTCGACAGTGAGGTCCTCGACGTCCAGCAGGACGGGTGCGAATTCGCTCATCGCGAGACCTCCCGCCCCGCGAGGGCTTGCGACACGCGGTTCAAGGCGATCACCACAGCGGCGATGACCAGGCCGGGAAGCGCGCTGACCCACCACGCCTGGACGAGGAAGTCGCGGCCCTGGCTGACGATCGTCCCCCACTCGGGAGCCGGCGGCGGGGCGCCGAACCCGAGGAAGCTCAGCGCAGCCACGATGAGGATGACCTGCCCGTACTCCAGCACGGCGAGCACCAGCACGGGACCGAGCGCGTTGGGCAGGACGCGGCGGGCCGCGATGTCCCAGGGCGAGGCGCCCGCCACCCGGGAAGCCTCGATGAAGGTCTCGTGCCGGGTCCGCAGCACCTCGGAGCGCATCACGCGGGCGATCAGACCCACCAGGGCCACGCCGACGGCAAGTCCGAGCTGGAGCGATCCAGATCCGAGAGCGGTGATGATCGCCATGGCGAGGACGAGTCCGGGGATGGCGAGCAGGACGTCGATGAGGAGGGTGAGCACGGCCCGACCGGATGCCCTGGCGAAGCCGGCCGCGAGTCCCAGGAGCAGCCCGAAGACGAGGGCCACCCCGAGCGCGAGCGCGGCGGTGAGGAGCGAGACCCGGGTGCCGTACACGACCCGGGAGAAGATGTCGCGACCGAGATCATCAGTGCCGAACAGGTGGGCGAAGCTCGGCGCGACGAGGATCTCGCTCGTGTTCGAAGCGAGCGGGTCGTAGGGCGCGCACACCGAGGGCAGGACCGCCCACAGCGCCACGATCGCCAGTATCGCGAGTGCGATCACCGTGCCGGGTCGCACGGCCCTGCGTGCCGTCCGTCGGGGGCGAGTGGTCGTAGTGGAGGTCTGGGTTGTCTCGGTGAGCATGGTGGCCTCGGTCATGCCGTTGCCCCTCTCGGCACGGATCGTCCCGCACGTGCGCGAGGCGCGACTCTCGGGTCGATGAGCGGGTAGACGAGGTCGACGACGACGTTGACCACCAGGTACATCGCCGCGACGAGGACCGTGATGACCAGCACCACGGGAAGATCCTTGGACACGACGGCGCGTTCGAATGCGGAGCCCAGTCCCGCGCGCGAGAACACGATCTCGATGACAGCGGACGCCGCGACAAGGTTCGCCGCGATGATCCCGAAGACCGTCGCCGTGGCAGGCAGCGCATTGCGCACCCCGTGGGCGAACAACACGGCGGAGCGGGGCAGGCCCTTGGCCCGGGCCACGTCGGCGTAGGGTTGCTCGAGCGCCTTGCGCAGGCTCTCGGCGAACACCTGAGCCAGGTAGCCGGTCGCGGGGATGGCCAGGGTGATCGCGGGAAGCACGATCGAGGCGGGGGTGGCGTTGCCCGAGGCGGGGAAGATCGGCAGCGTGAACGAGAACAGCTGTATGAGCATCAGCCCGACCCAGAAGCCCGGGAGCGAGATCGAGATGGGAGGCACCAGCTCCAGCAGCCCGTTGATCCTGCGTCCGCCGGTGTAGGCCGCGAGACCCCCCACGACCAGCCCGCCGACGCCAGCCAGGAGGAGGGCGACCAGGGCGAGTGGCAGGGTTGCAGCGAGCCCCTCCAGCACGAGCTGGCTGACCTCCTGGCCGGTGACGAACGAGCGTCCCCAGTTCCCCGTGAAGGTGTCGACCAGCCGCGTGAGGTACTGGATGATGACGGGCTGGTCGAACCCGTACTCCGCGTTGATGCGAGCTATGAGCTCGGGCGGTGCGGTCATGGCCCCGGTGGGGCCCCCGAGCATGAGCGCCGCGGGGTCACCGGGGATCGCATACACGATGAGGAAGACGATCGTGAAGCAGGCGACCAGCACGATCACTGCGCGCCCGAGGATCGCCAGCAGACGAAACGCCATCCTGCACTCCCCATTCCCGCCGCCGGGTCGAAAACCGGTTTCGGCGCCGTTATCTGTCAGTTACTGCCACAAAGGCATGACCAGACACTATGAGGCCTGCGGGCACGCGCCAACCTGGGAGAGGCGACGAAACACAATGTTTACTGGGGGGCGCTGTCGCCGTTTACGCGACACCGCGTCGGGCGTCGGTCGCGAAACGCCGCGGAAACGAGACCGCGTGGCAGCAGCACGGCTCTGCCGCGCCGACGGAGGGGCGGGGGCTACTCCCTGGCCATCCCCATGAACTCCGGAAGAGTGTCCAGCGCGTCCAGGAACTCGCTCCCGTCGAGCTCGCCTCCGGCGGCGACCTTGCGCATCGACTCGGCCTGCGCGATGGAGATCACCAGCGTCGCCCACACCCCGGGCCGCGGGTCGACGGCCGGATCGACTCCCAGCCGCTCTCCGATGATGTCCGCGATGTCGGCGATCGAGTTGCGGCGACGGGCAAGCATTCCGGCGAGCAGGCGCGGCGAGACGATGGTGAGCCTGACGACGCGGGTGATGTCGGCGAAGCTCGCCCCCTCGGCCTCGCGCAGATCATAGGTGCGACGGAGCACGTCGAACCAGGACCCCTCGAACGGCTCCTGGGACGCACGACCACGGATCACGGGCCCGAAGGACTCCAGTATTCCCAGAACGACTTCCTCCTTGGAGGGGAAGTACCTCGAGAAGGTGCGCTCCGAGACGCCCGCCTCAGCGGCGATCTCGCTGATGGTCACCTCGTCGAATCCCCGCTCCTCGAAGAGCCGGAGCGCGATCTGCCGCAGTTCCGACTCCAGCGCTTCGCGCTGGCGCTGGCGGAGTCCGGGCCGCGGGGCCGGCTGGTCGACCGCGGGCGGGATCTGCTGATCTGATGACATGAACTGCCACATTAGCCTCGCCTGACAGAAGAATTCAACACAGCTGGCGGGCCGACCTGTCGACATGGCCCATGGCAGGACTCAGTCGCGCAGCAGCCAGTCCGGGTCGGCGAGGAATCGCGCCGCGACCTCGAGGGTGCCCGGCTGATTCTCCGACCAGAGATCCTCGGGCAGCGAGTCGGCACGGTGGGTCGTCGCCCATCCCAGCATCGTGAGGCGCCGCAGCATCGAGAACGCGCCGGCCGCGCGAAGGTCGACCGCACTCATCGGAGCCGACTCCGCGTAGCCTTCGAGCCACGCGGCTGCCATGCGCCGAGCCTCCGGACGGTGCTCGTAGAAGGTCAGCGCGGCCGCGAAATCGTACATGTAGTAGCCGAACCCGCAGTCGTCGAAATCGATGATCGCGAGCCCACCATCCGCGTCGGCCCGCACCATGATGTTGGACGGCCGGAGGTCCGCGTGAATGAGGCCGAAGTGGTTCGCCGACCGGTCCACACCGCAGTCCGCCAAGATCTGCAGCGCGCGCCGCTCGGCAGCCTCGAGCAGACCGGTCGCTGACTCGCTCAGCTCGGCGCGGCGCCAGTCACCCCAGCGCGCCCGGCGACCGACGAGGTCCGCGGTGTCCCAAACGAAGCGGGAGAGCTCCCGCCCGGGCGCCCAGGTCCGGGCGTGCGTATGCAGCCTGGCGGTGATGCTGCCGATCTCAGCGAAGTGGTCGGCGCGATCCACCAACGCCTCGAGGATGACACCTCGCAGGAACGTGAAGGACACGGAGAGCCAGGAGGCGCCGTCGGGATCGACGAGCATCTGCACGAACTCGCCGTCGAGGCCTTTGAGAGGACGAGGCATGGGGATCTCCGTGTCCTCGTGCAGCGACTCGACCCAGTGCATCTCGGACGCCACATGCACCGCTCCAGCGCCGTACCCCGGCCGACCGAGCCGCACCACGCATGTCGGAACGCCGTCCACGTCCACCCGCAATGTCACATTCTCGGAGATGACGATGAGGCGCACCTCGAGGACATCCGGAAGTCCCCACGCGCGTGCGATCTCCACGCCCAGCCACTCCGGCGCGATGTCGCCGCGCTGGAGCGCGTCGAAAGCCTGGAGTGTCGCGGCCGGCGAAGGGTGCGTCATGCCGCGATTCTCGCTGACCGGTCACAGCGCGCAACGTCACGTGCGGGACCTGTTACTCGCCGTTTATAGAGCCCGCCGAAGTTGTAACACCACCGAAACAGCGGGGGATGTGGTCTGGCGGTGACGGCGTCACGATGGAGAGGTGACCCCATCCCCCGCCCTGCACGGCCCTGGTCGAGCGAGCATCCTCGACGGAAACAGCTTCCGCGCGACGGACGGCACCGTCCTCGATCCGCGCACGTCCCGTCTGGTCGCCCGCCGGAGTGCACGGCTGGGACCGAGCTATCGGCTGTTCTACCGCGACCCGGTGGAGATCGTGCGGGGACAGGGCTCCCGCGTGTGGGATGCCTCCGGCGACGAGTACCTGGACCTGTACAACAATGTCCCGTCCGTCGGTCATGCGCATCCTGCGATCGTCGAGGCCGTCCATCGCCAGATGGCGACCCTTACGACGCACACCCGCTATCTGCACCAAGGGATCCTCGACTTCTCCGACGAACTTGTCGCGACGCTGGACGACGACGACCTGCAGGTCGTGCTCGTGTGCACGGGCTCCGAAGCCAACGACCTCGCCCTGCGGATGGGGCGGGCCGTCACGGGCGGGCGCGCCTGGATCGCGACTCGTGAGGCGTATCACGGCAATACGGCCCTGGTGTCCGCGCACTCGCCGTCTCTCGCAGGGTTCGGGCAACTCGATCCGACGCTGCGGATTATCGATCCTCCCGACACCTACCGTGCCGGATCCCCCGAGGCGGCGGGCGAGGCCTTCCTTGCGGAGCTTGGGAGGGCGATCGCCGAGATTGAGGCATCCGGTGACGGGCTGGCCGGCTTGATCGCGGACTTCTCGTTCTCGTCCGACGGGATCTTCTTCGGAGAGCCCGGGATGATCGCCGGAGCCGCCGACCTCATCCATGCCCACGGCGGCATCGTGGTCGCCGACGAGGTGCAACCCGGGTTCGCCCGCAACGGCGACCGCTTCTGGGGCTTCCAGCGTCACGGGATCGATGCGGACATCGTCACGACGGGGAAGCCCATGGGGAATGGGTACCCGGTCGCAGCCGTCATCGCCCGCCCGGACGTGTGGGACGCCTTCCACGCCCAGGGCCCGTACTTCAACACGTTCGGCGGGAACCCGGTCGCGGTCGCAGCGGCCCACGCGGTGCTGCGGACGATCGAGTCTGAGGGCCTGCAGGCCCACGCGCTGGAGACGGGGCGACAGTTTCGTAGCGCGCTGAGCGCGCTGGCAGCCGAGCACGACCAGATCGGCGATGTCCGGGGGGCGGGGCTGTACATCGGCGTCGAACTCGTGACCGACGCGGCATCGAGGTCGCCCGACGGCGAGTTCGCTCTCACCGTCGTCGAGGCGCTGCGGCGCCGACGGGTGCTGACCAGCGTGTGCGGTCCGCACAACAACGTCCTGAAGCTCCGACCCCCGCTCGCCTTCTCTCCCGGCGACATCCCGCACGCCGTGGAGCGCCTCGCACTCGCGCTCGCCGATGCGAGAGCGACCCGGTGACATGGACGAGCGCGAACGCCTGATCGACCGCATCCGGCGCGTGCTCGCGGAAGAGCAGTACGCCGCCGGGGAGCGGATCGGATCGGAGCGCGCGCTGGCCGACGAGCTGGGCGTCACGCGATCGGAGCTGCGGGGAGCGCTGGAGCCGCTCGAGCAGGAAGGCGCCATCCGCAGGTCGATGGGCCGCACCGGCGGAGTCTTCGCCTGGGACGGCAAGATCGAACGACAGCTCAATGCCATCGAGGGGGTCCCCGCGATGCTCCGCCGCCAGGGCTTCGCAGCCGAGACCACGGTGCTGCTGGCCGGCATGACCATCGCGGACCCGTCCGAGACCCGGGCCCTGCGACTCGGAGACGGCGAGTCGGTCTTCCGCCTCCGTCGTCGCCGCACCGCCAACGGCGTGCCGCTGTCCATCGACGAGATGACCATCCCGACGCGACTCGTGCCTGGCATCCAGGCGCACACGCTCACCGAGAGCATGTATGGCCTGCTCTTCTGCGAGTACGGCATCGAACCGGAGGCCGCAGAGGAGACGATCGATGTCGCGTCCGCGGATGCAGGGCAGGCCGGGTCCCTGGGTATCGCAGTAGGCGATCCACTGTTCGAGATCCGCCGCATAACCTACGACCGGGCCGGCGCGCCCTTCGAGTACTCGCGCGACCTGTTCCGCGCGGACAGGACGCGGATCACCCTCCGCCGATCGGGACCCCGGTGGAAGCGGGCGTCCGGCACAGCCGGCTAGGTCTGGTCCGGCGGCAGGGACTCACCCCTCGGTGGTCGCCTTCGGGATATCGACGCTCTTGGGCAGCGGAGACACGGCGGCCAGGAGCTGAAGACCCCTCTCGACGTCGGGTTCCGGGTCGTTGACCCAGACCTCGATCGCGGCCATGCCGCCTCCGGTGATATAGGCCGCGACGAATTCGATGGCCAGATCGTCGGATGGCGTGATCCCCGCGGGGAGCAGTTCCGGATGCCGGCGCAGGTCTTCCTCGTTGATGATGCGGAACGACGTGGCGAGAGTCTCGCGGAGCGCCTCCATCAACTCCTTCCGCATGGGGCCGCCGTATATCCGCGCCCACTTCGCGATGTGCTCGAACGAAGTGCGGACTCTCAGCGATCGCGCCTCATCATCGTCGTGCTGCTCGCCGATCTCGTCGTAGACGGTGAGCAACTCGTCGCTCAGCGCTTCCCCCAGCAGCTGCATCGGACTCGGAGCAAAGCGGTAATAGTCGTCTCGCGGGATGCCGGCGGCCGAGGACACCGCAGCGACTGTGAGTTCCGTGCCCGGACTGGTCGACGCGAGATCCAGAACTGCCCGGCGCAGCGCTTCCACCACTTCGTGGTTGTCCATATCACGAGTCTATGTGCCGGTGCGGGCACCACGTCGGAGCTCGTCCGTGCGGTGCGCGCGCCGCGGGAGTCCGAGATCCCCAAGACGTCCGCCCCGCCGCCCGAGCCCCCTCGGCGTGCCGCGATCGCGATCGGGCCGATGATCTCACGTCGATCAGCTCCCGCGCCGCTTCGGCCCATTGCGATCCGGTCGCGGCGACGGAAGCGGCCAGAAGCCGGCAGCGGGTTACACGGGAAGAGAGCCGAGCACGTGCGCGAGGCTGTTGCGCAGATGGACGGCGGTCGCCTGGGCTGCGAACACTTCGTCCCCTTGGAGGATGGCCTCCACGATCTGGGTGTGCTCTGATGTCGCTCGGGCGAGCCTCTCCGTGTTCGACCGGGCGTGGAAGCGCACCCGCGCGATCTGGCCCCGGATGTCCTCGAGCGCGGACCGGAGGTACCTGTTGTCGGCGGCCTCATCGATGGCGGAGTCGAGTTCGCTGGAGAGGAAGTATGGCCGGCGTTCCTCGAGCACATGCCCCTCCTCCGGGCCGCGGCGGAACTCGGCCAGCAGTTCCCCGAACCTCTCCGGGTCGCGGCGCCGTGCTGCGAGGCGCGCCGCTTGGGTCTCCAGCGTCTCCCGGAGCTCGAAGAGTTCGACGACGTGCTTGCGCGACAGGGGCGCGACGACCGACGTACGACCGGAGGCGGCGACCAGGCCCTCGGCGGTCAGACGCGTGAGCGCCTCCCGGATCGGGGTGCGCGAGACTCCGATCCGTTCCGCTGTCTCGATCTCGCCGAGAAGCGTGCCGGGCTCGAGCACCCAGTCGATGATCTCCTGGCGCAGCTGCTCATAAGCCGCGTCGCTCGCCCTCACGAGGAACATCCTAGGACGATGCGGGGTCCGCGCTCGCCTTCGGTCAGGTCGTTCTCGGCGCCGGCGGCGAAACGTGGTCGATCGCGCTGCCGGCCGCGGGCACGGTACGTCCGTGGTCACGGCGCCTTCGCGCCGCCGGTCAGCAGAGGCATGACGAGGGTCCCGAAACGCTCCAGGCCATTCCTCATGGGAGCGAACTTGATCATGAGCAGATCTACCCCGGCGTCCGAGAGCGCCTCGATCCGGTTCACGACACGCTCCGGCGTCCCGAAGATCGCCGCACCGCCGACCGACACCGCCTCCAGGAACCCGCGCGCGGCGAAGTCGTCCAGCGTGTCCACGATCTCGAGCGCTTCGCTCTCCGTGTCTCCGATGACCACCATGACCGCCATGCCGCATTGGATGCTCCGGCCCTTGGACTCCGCCGCAGCCTTCATCGCGGCGGTCTCGGTGCGGATGTACTCGAGATCGGCGTCGAAGTCGGCGTCGTACGCGCGAAGGGTGGTCGCGCGCCCCGATGGACCGAGGAACCACACGTCCCCGAACGTCGCCATCGCCTCGCGGCCGACGTCGTGCGAGCTCGCGCCGAAGATCTGCGGCGGCGCGGATATCGGCGACATCGGCAGAACGGTGTCCGTGAACTGGAAGTACTCGCCCTGGAAGGTGGCGGGCTCGCCACTCCACAGCAGGTGGAGCACCTCCATGTACTCGCCCATCCGGCGGTAGCGGCCTTCGGGATCGGTGAGCCACTGACCGTTGCTGTAGTTCTGGAGCTCGTCCTCCCACCATCCGTTGACGACGTTGATGGCCGCGCGGCCCCCACTGACCCGGTCCAGGGACATGGCGAGCTTTGCCACCACCTGCGGGGGCATGACGCCTGGGTGCACGGCCGGCATGATGGTGATGCGGGACGTGCGCGCGGCGAGCGTGGTCGCAAGGATCCACGACTCCAGGTCGGGTCCCATGAAGCGCTCTGCGACGAGGGTGACGTCGAAACCGAACTCGTCGGCGCGACCGATCACATCCACCGCGAAGTCGAGGTACGTGCCGTCGTCGGCTCCCCCGGGACCGTAGACCTTCATGTCGGGGATCAGATCGGGCTTCGGAACGGTGTGAGGCAGCGGGGTCCAGACTCCGAATCGCATGGTCACGTTCTCCTCTCGTCGTAGTCGATGTGCGCCGGCCACGTGCCGGATGAGTAGTCGGAGAGCTTGAACGTCGTGCGGTCGGCACGGAACGTGTCGAACACGATCTCCACCGGAAGCCCCATGCTGTCGTGCACGAGCTGCTCCCGTCGCAGGAGTGGGATCCCCGGCGGGGCGTGCAGAATCCGCGCTGTGGCGGCATCCGCGATCGAAGCGCTGATCTCGGTAGTGACGTGACCGAGGTCTTTGGAGAAGATGGTGGCGATGATCTCCGCGAGCGTGTTCGCTTGCGGGTGATCAGCCGGCTGCACGACGTCGAAGTCGCTGCTGAAGTACGCAGTCCGCAGCCCGATGACCTCGCCGCGCAGGATCGAAGTGCTCTCGACCATGCGGAGTTGCGCGTCGTCGGTTCGGAGGCGGTCCCGGAGATAGGGCGTCGACGGCACCAGTCTTCGATCGATGGCGCCACCGCTGACCTCATCAGCGCCCTCGACCGGGTAGACATCGACAAGGTGCAACCGCGCGCCGCCCCAGTCGGGAAATGTGCCTCGACGCGGCGCGCGACGGACGACGCCCTCCTCGAGCAGCTGCTGGAGCGCTCGCCGCACCGCGTTTCGGCTGGCACCGTGAGTGTGCATGAGAACTTCTTCGATGAGTTGGTCTTGGGAGGAGTACTCACCGGCGAGTACCGCGGAGCGCACGAGGTCACGCACGCGGTGAGAAAGCTGGTGGCGACCGCGACTGTGCCCGCCCTTCGCTCGCGGATGCTCCAGCGGCGCCGCCGCCGAGTGCCCCTGCTCGGAGTCCATCGTCAGAACGCCTGCAGGTTCTCGCGGAGCGTGGCCCCCGTGTACTCGGACCGGATCAGGCCCCTGCGCTGGAGCACGGGTGCGAGCCCGTCGGCGAGGGCGGCGATCGATGTGCGGGTCACTGTGGGCAGAGCGACGAGGAATCCATCGCCCCCGACCTCCTCCATGACCTCCTCCATCTTCGACGCGACGGTCTCGGGCGAGCCGACGAGGTCGACGCCGGAACCGTGCAGGTTCCCCGTTGCGATCTGCCGGAGGGTCTTGCCCGCACTGTCCTTGAAGATCGCCGCGACCGAGGACTTCTCTCCATTGACGTCGGTCAGATCGATCTCCTCCACGGGAGTGTCGAGCGGATACCTGCTGAAGTCGACCCGACCGCCGGACACGTAGGACATCATCCACAGGTTCTGCTCGATCGCGGCGGGCGAGTCGCGCGCAGCACGACCCGCTTCAACGATCGCCTGCGCATCGGCATCCGTGGCGGCCACCACCGGTGAGGACAGGAAGAGCAACTTGATGTCGCTGGGCTTACGTCCCTGGGCGATCATGCGGGCGCTCATGTCCTCGCGGTACTTCTTCATCTCCTCGACTGTCGGAGCGAGACTGACCATGGTGTCGCCGTACGACGCCGCCAGCGTGCGGCCCTGCTCCGAAGATCCGGCCGAGGCGATCGGGGTCTGGTACTGAGGTCCGGGGATGGTGTTCAGCGGCCCTCTGACGGAGAAGTACGCGCCCACGTGGTCGATCGGGTGGACCTTCGTGTGATCGGCGTAGACTCCGTTCACCGGATCGGCGATGACGGCATCCGGCTCCCATGATGCCTGCAGCTTGCGGACGACCTCGATCCACTCCCCCGCCATGGTGTAGCGATCCGCGTGGTCGAGGTGTTTGTCGTACCCGAAGTTCTGGGCGACGCGGTCGGTGACCGATGTCACGACGTTCATCCCCACCCGCCCGTGTGTGAGATGGTCGAGAGTGGCGAACAGGCGCGCCGCGAGGTACGGCGGGTACTGGATCGTCGAGACCGTCGGGATGATTCCGATGTGCTTCGTATCCTGGGCGATGAGCGGGACCAAGGGCATCGGATCGTTCTTGGGCGCGAACCGGCCGTGCCGCAGAGTCGCTTCCGCCGTACCACCGAAGGTGTCCTCGACCATCGAGGTGTCCTCGATGAGGATGTAGTCGAAGCCCGCCCGCTCGAGCGACCTGGCCATGTCGACGTAGAGGTCGGGCCTCATCCACTCGGACACGTTATGACCGACCCACGGCCCGTGATCTCCGTTTGCCTTCCACGCTTGAATTCCGAAGCCCGTGCCCAGGAAGAAGCCGAGGTGAAACATACCGAGCCCTTTCGTCGTGTGCACGCCCACGGCGAGGACTGCCATGGTGTGATCTGCCGGTGCAGCCGGCGACATGCTGGAGAGTCAACGGGAGTTGTGTTTCTTCGAGTCGTGCGAGCCGTCACACCTCCGTTGCGCCACTCGCAATGCGAACGGCGCCCCGCATTCGAGCGGAGATATGGATGGATGCACCCGAATCCGCCGCCATGGCCGCGCCCAAATGAATACACAACGCGACTGCAATGCGAGCAAGAATCGAGTCTTGGGCGTCACGCTATCCGAATTGCCCCCTGCTTGTATACAGACGGGCCCACCACGATGCGGGAATCCTCCTCAGACCGAGGGCAGGTCGGTGGTCTGCGCACCGGGATCGTCGACTTCCCACCGTTGCACGTAACCGGCGACGGCGTGGAGCGCATCGATGAGGTCCAGCCCCTGGGCTGTCAGCCGGTAGCGGACCGTGACCGGAGTGGTGGGGATGACGATGCGCTCGACCAGACGCGCAGCCTCCAACTGTTTGAGACGCACGGTGAGCATCCGTGCGGACAGGCCTGCCGTCATCGCGACGATCTCGCCGAATCGTTCTACGCCCCGTCCCAGTGCGAGGAGAATGCTCGGTGACCAGCGCTGCCCCACGACCTCGAGAACCTTGCTCGCGTGACGGCACTCCGCCTCGCCGGCGGTGCGCCACGAAGGGGAAGTAGACGAGGCGGGAAGGGAAGTCACTTGCACCAGGACCTGCCCCTGGGCATCTTCAGTGGCGGACACGGCATATCCGGCAGATCCCTGAACAACGGGGGCATCGTTATCGCCGTTGACGCGCTCGACACGATCGAGATGCTCGACGACAGCCGCATCCGACTCGGCCCCGGAGCCGTCTGGATCGACGTCGCACGCACCCTCGCCGGCCATGGCCGAGCGCTGACCTCCGGGGACGCCGGCACCGTCGGCGTCGGCGGGCTCGCCACCGCGGGCGGCATCGGCTGGTTCGTGCGCGAGCACGGGCTGACCATCGACCATCTGCGCTCCGTCGAGGTCGTCACAGCAGACGGCGAACTCGTGCGGGCCAGTGCGGACGAGAATCCCGACCTGTTCTGGGCGATGCGGGGAGCCGGCGCGAATTTCGGTGTGGCGGTGTCCTTCGAGTTCGACACCGACCCGATCGGGGCCGAGGTCGGATTCGCGCTTCTTGTCTACTACCCCGACGACATCGCCTCGTTCCTCCAGGACTGGGGAGCCGCGATCGAGAACGCGCATCCCAGCGTCACCGGCACACTCATGATCAGCCCCGCCGACCGCCGGACCGCGGTGCAGGCGCTCATCGCCGTCGACTCCGACGACCCAGACACCATCATCGAACGCCTACAGCCCTTCGGCGGACTGGCGCCGCTCGCGAGCCAGTCCGTCCGGCTCACCCCCTACACGGCCCTGCTCGTCCCGCCACCCGGGACCGACACCCAGCACGGCCTGGGCGAGCCTCACGGGCACTCAGCCCTGGCACGTCACCTGGACCCCGAGTTGGCGAGAGCCCTCGCGGAGTTGCTCGCCTCCGACGCGCCCTTCATCCTCTCGATACGTTCGGCCGGCGGGGCCACGGCCGACGTCTCGCCGGACGCGACCGCGTACGGCTGGCGTGACGCAAACTTCCTCGTCGTCACGCTCGGCGGAGGGACCGCGGACTTCGAGAAGCGCTGGAAGCAGCTCCTGCCGCACACAAAGGGCATGTACCTCAGCTTCGAGACCGACACCGGCCCCGAGGTTCTCGCTCGCGCCTTCCCAGCCCCCCACCTGGAACGACTACGCAAGCTCAAAGCCCGCTGGGATCCCACCGGACTCTTTCGCGACAACTTCCCGATCGACCCTTCGTGAAGCCGAGCAACGGCGGAGGAAGGCGAGCAACGACGATCCCCTGCGGACTCCCCTGTCAGGAGAGCCGACGGGCGACGGGGGGCGTCAGCGTCCCGGAGGCCGATCCGATCGCCTCGGCCATCGAGCCGAGGAACGCGAGGCGTTCTGCCGACTCCGTGCCGGGCTGGGCGTGATAGACGACGAGCATGATGCCGTCGGTCCCCGCGACGGCGAGCTTCTCGCGTTCGAGCCGGAGCTGCCCGACGGTCGGGTGCTCCAGCACGACGGTGGCACCGGTACGTTCCGCGATGTCGTGCCGTGCCCACAACTGACGGAATGCAGGGCTCGCCAGAGACAGTTCGCCGACGAGTTCGACGACGCGAGGGTCATCGATGCTGCGTCCGACGGTTCTGCGGAATCCGGCGAGCAGGGCGGCGGCCGCCCGTTCCCAGTCCTCGAAGAGATCCTGCTCCGCCTCGGCGAGGAACACATCCCGGAGACGGTTGCCGCCCGCCACCAGCCGTGGAGAGACGGCTGCGGCGAGAGCGTTTGCGGCGAGGACGTCCAGGTAGCGGCCTTCAGCGAAGGCGGGGAACGGGAGCTGGTCGATGAGCTGCGCGGTGCTGGCCGGGAGGGTTTCCCTCCGGGGTCTGGGTCGTTTACGGCGTGGGCGTTCGGCGGCGAGGCTGAGGAGGTACGCGTCGTCGTCGAGCTGGAGGACGCGGGCGATCGCTTCGAGGACCTGAGTGGAAGGGTGGCGGTCGCGTCCCTGCTCGAGCCGGAGGTAGTACTCGGCGCTGATGCCGGAGAGCATCGCGACTTCTTCGCGACGGAGGCCGGGCACGCGCCGGACACCCCGGACGGGAATGCCGACCTGTTCGGGGGAGACGAGCTCGCGGCGGGCCCGGAGGTACTCGCCCAGGGTGTTCGGCTCATCGGTCATGCCGACCACGGTAATCCTCGGCGTGCAACGGCGGGTATGCCCTGTCGCTACCAGTGCCACCAAGGGTCTGGGTAGGGACGGGAGACGTGGCGAGGATCGTGATGTCGCTTGAGAACAGACAACGAAAGGCCTCCCATGTCGCGTGTTCTTGTCACTGGCGGGTCCGGTTTCATCGCCGGACACACCATCACCCACCTTTTGGCGCAGGGGCACACCGTGCGCTCCACGATCCGCTCCCTCCGCAAGGAGAACGGCGTCCGCGCGGTGCTCCGTGACGCCGGCGTGACCCGTGATGGGGCTCTGAGCTTCGTCGAGGCGGACCTGATGGACGATGCCGGGTGGGCGGATGCGGTCGCCGGAATGGACTACGTCATCCACGTCGCCTCCCCGGTCCACACCGGCAGAGTCAAGGACGAGGACGAGGTCATCGCCCCCGCCCGCGACGGCGCCCTCCGGGTCCTCCACGCCTCCCGCGTCGCGCAGGTCAAGCGCGTCGTGCTGACGTCCGCGTTCCACGCCGTCGGGTTCGGTCACGGCCACGTCGATCACGTGTTCACCGAGGACGACTGGTCGCCGTTGAACGGTCCCGGCGTCGACGCGTACGGGCGCAGCAAGATCCTCGCCGAGAAGGCGGCCTGGGACTTCATCGCACAGCCCGGCATGACGCTGGAGCTGACGACGATCCTGCCTGTCGCGGTGATGGGGCCGGTCATGGGCGAGGACGTCTCCGGTGCGAACCACATCGTCCAGAACAGCCTGAGTGGTCAGATGCCGGGCTATCCCAACATGTTCGTCCCCATCGTGGACGTGCGGGACGTCGCCGCGGCGCACGTCGCCGCGATGACCGCGCCCGGTGCCGCGGGTGAGCGCTTCCTGGTGGCTACCGGCGAGCCGGCGATTGCGATGAAGGAGATTGGCGCGATCCTCAAGGCCGAGCTCGGCGACAAGGCCTCCAAGGTCCCTTCCCGGTCGATCCCGAACGTCGTCGTGCGACTCACCGCCGTGTTCCGGGACGAGTTCAAGTCCGTCGCCGCGGACCTCGGCTACGTCAAGCGGGTCTCCAACAGCAAGACCCGCACCGTCCTCGGCATCACCCCGCGGCCCGCCCGCGAGGCGATCGTCGCCGCTGGCCGGAGCATGGTCAGCCGCGGGCTCCTGAGCTGACTCGCCACTCGCACGTTCTCTGGCCGACGCGCTGTCTCCTTATCGGGGGGCTGTCGATTGTATGCAGTCGCCGAAAATGTTCGACCCGTCCGGGATGATTTCGCTTTGAGGGGGCAACGCGATCCGTACCGTCCGGTGAACCTCCCCGGACGCGAACATCACGAGGCGTCTGCCCTGTGATCATGGGCCGCACGGGATTTGAGGATCGACTGATCTGGGCTCCTCGGAAAGATCGGGACAATTTTCGACCCGCATGCGCTTCGGCCGCACCCGGAGAACTCTAGGGTCAGCTTGTATACAGGAGAGGCGAAAAGGAAGCACGGCCGAGTCACGGTATGCGAGCTTCGAGCAGCCCCTGAAGCTCCGTGTCGAAGGTCGAGAGACATGCATGAAAGAGAGAACGATGTCCAACATTCTCTGGTTCGAAGACATCGGCATGGCCGACCTGGGTTCCGTCGGCGGCAAGAATGCATCACTGGGAGAGATGATCGCGCATCTCTCCTCCGCTGGAGTCCGCGTGCCCGGCGGGTTCGCGACGACCGCGGATGCGTATCGCCGCTTCCTTGCGGCGAACGGTCTCGATGAGCGCATTCGCGCCGAGGTCGAGCGGCTCGACCCCGACGACGTCGCCGAACTCGTCCGTGTCGGGACCCAGGTGCGCGAATGGATCGAGCAGCAGCCCTTCCCCGCCGACCTCGAACGTGACATCCGCATGGCCTACCGGCAGCTCATCGCGAACGACGACGACCCGGAGGGCGTCACCTGGGCGGTGAGATCCAGCGCCACCGCGGAGGATCTGCCCGATGCATCCTTCGCCGGGCAGCAGGAGACCTTCCTCAACATCGGTGGCATCGAGAACATCCTGGAGGCCGTCCGCTCCGTGTATGCGTCGCTGTACAACGACCGCGCGATCGCCTACCGCGTCCATCACGGGTTCGATCACCACGACGTCGCCCTCTCGGCGGGCGTGCAGCGGATGGTTCGCTCCGACATCGGCGCATCGGGTGTGATGTTCACCGTCGACACCGAGTCGGGCTTCGACCAAGCCGTGTTCGTCACCAGCTCCTACGGCCTCGGCGAGGCCGTCGTGCAGGGGGCCGTCAATCCGGACGAGTTCTACGTCTACAAGCCGGCACTGCGGGAAGGCCGGCCTGCGATCCTCAAGCGCTCGGTGGGCGACAAGGCGATCGCGATGCGCTACACGCAGACCCCCAGCGCGCGAGCGAGCACCGTCTTCGCCGACGTCGACCCGGATGACCGCGCGCGCTTCTCGATCACCGACGCAGACGTGGAGGAGCTCGGCCGGGTCGCCGTCGCCATCGAGCAGCACTACCGACGTCCCATGGACATCGAGTGGGGTAAGGACGGCATCGACGGTCGGCTCTACGTCCTTCAGGCCCGGCCGGAGACGGTCGTCTCGCGCGACAACGCCAACGTCATGCTGCGCTACGTGCTGCGCGAGCGCGGTCCCGTGCTCGTCGCAGGGCGCGCGATCGGCCAGCGCATCGGCTCGGGGCCGGTGCGGGTGCTGACCTCGATCGACCAGATGCACGACTTCGTCCCCGGCGAGGTACTCGTCGCGGACATGACCGACCCCGACTGGGAGCCGATCATGAAGCGCGCCTCGGCGATCGTGACGAATCGCGGCGGCCGCACCTGTCATGCCGCGATCATCGCCCGGGAGCTCGGCATCCCGGCGGTCGTCGGCACAGTCGACGCGACGCGCGTGCTGAGCGACGGCCAGCACATCACGGTCTCGTGCGCGGACGGCGATGAGGGGCATGTGTATGCCGGCGCGTTGGATTTCGAACTCGAGGAAACCGAGCTCGATCGGATGCCGGAGCTCCCCGTCAAGATCATGATGAACGTGGCCACACCCGATCAGGCATTCTCCTTCTCCCGACTCCCGCACCGGGGCGTGGGCCTCGCGCGCCTGGAGTTCATCATCAGCCGTCAGGTGGGCATCCACCCCCGGGCACTTCTCGAATTGGACGAGCTTCCGGGCGAGCTGAGCGATGGCATCCGCTCTCGCATCGCTGCCTATCCCTCGCCGCGCGAGTACTTCGTGCAGCGGGTGGCGGAGGGTGTCTCGATGATCGCCGCGGCGTTCGCGCCTGAGCCCGTCATCGTGCGCCTCAGCGACTTCAAGTCCAACGAGTACGCCAACCTGGTGGGCGGCAGCCTGTTCGAGCCCGAGGAGGAGAACCCGATGCTCGGCTACCGCGGAGCGTCGCGGTACATCTCCGAAGAGTTCCGCGCCTGCTTCGAACTGGAATGCGAGGCGATGCGCCGCGTGCGCGACGAGGTCGGGCTGACGAACGTGCAGCTGATGGTGCCGTTCGTGCGCACGCTCGGCGAGGCCGAGTCCGTCATCGAACTCCTCGCCGAGAACGGTTTGCGTCGCGGCGACAACGGCCTGAAAATCGTCATGATGTGCGAACTGCCCTCGAACGCGGTGCTCGCCGAGCAGTTCCTCGAGCACTTCGATGGGTTCTCGATCGGCTCGAACGACATGACGCAGCTGACGCTCGGGGTTGATCGTGACTCGGCGCTCGTCGCCTCCGCCTTCGATGAGCGGGACCCCGCTGTCTTGGCGATGCTCGAGATGGCGATCGAGGCTTGCCGCCGTCGCGGCAAGTATGTCGGCATTTGCGGACAGGGTCCATCCGACCACCCCGACCTCGCCGAGTGGCTGCTCCAACGCGGTATCGCATCGATGTCGCTGAATCCCGACACTGTCGTGGAGACGTGGATGCGCCTGGCGCGGACCGTCGCCCCGGTCTGACGTCCCCTTGGACCGGCTCGTGAGCCGGCACATCACACAAGGAATGCGCTCGGGCAGCCCGTCGCGAACGACGCGCTCCCGAATATGCCGCACGAGTGAGCGTCGTCCCGAGACGACGGGCGCCCCGATCCCGCTCGCCCCGTCGCCTCTCAGCTCAGAGAGGCGACGGCGCGGCGGAAGCCGGCAATGATTTGATGCGGCATTGGGCAATACTGGCCGGCGCGCGCGAGTTGGAGGTATCTTCCGACCGTGGACTTGCCGATGTCACCAGCGCGAGCGATCTGCCGATGCGAATAGCCGGATACGTACAGGCGAAGAACGGCATCCATCAATTCCGGCGCCATCGCGGGCTCAGGACCGGAGTGCCGGACTGCTCGCTTCCAATCTCGCGCATACAGGCGAGCGACGGACAGGCAAGACTCGCCGGAGTCGTTGCGAGGGCAGAATTCCTCGTCACGGCATCCGGCAAGGAAACCGGCCCGCGTGCCGTGGGGTGCCGCGTGGCCCTCCCCGGCTCGGCGGCGTTCGCGAAAGGCCGCCATGTACGCGCGATTCGCTTCTGTGCACGTCGGATCGAAGGTGCCGACGTTCACGCAGATCTCTGCCCGGCGACATCCGCGACGGTAACCTCGCGGCGTACCGTGAGTGAAGCCGATGCCGGCGAGCATCTGGTCGACGGCAACGGTTCGTCTGGGCAGGCGTGTGAGCTCCGCGAGCTCCGCGATCCGGTAGTGGCCCGCGCGGGCCACAGCGGCTTCCGCACAAGTCAGCCATAGCGGTGAGCCATACCATTGACATCCGCCGCGGGAGCGACACCCCGCATGAAAGCCCGCGACGGAGCCATGGGGGAAACCGGTCACGGGTCCGCCCCGGACAGAGCAAGCGAGGCAGACCCTGACCCAGCGAGATGGGTCCCGCTCAACAGCTCAGCCATGTCGGTGGCGAAGCCGCGGCAGTATCTCGGCGCCATACGTTTCGATGAACCGCTTCTGATCCGCTCCCGGCCCGTGGAAGACGAGATGACGGAATCCGAGGTCGATGTACTCCTGAATCCGGGCGACGTGCTCATCGGGATCGGTCGAGACGATCCAGCGGGAGGCTGCCCTTTCAATAGGAAGTGCCTCAGCGAGCCGTTGCATCTCAATCGGGTCTTCGACGCGCATCTTCTCTTCCGGCGTCAACGCCAGCGGCGCCCAGTACCGCGTGTCGTGCAGCGCGCGCTGCCGGTCGGCATCGAAGGAGACCTTCATCTCTATGAGCGTGTCAACGTCGTGGTCGCCACGCCCACCTTTATCGATGCCTTCGCTGAGGGCGGGCAGGAGAGTGTCGGTGTACAGTTCGCGCGCTTTGCCCGACGTGGTGATGTATCCGGATGCGATTCGACCGGCCAGTCGGGTAGCCGCCGGGCCAGACGCTCCGATATAGATCGGCACGGCGGTATCCGGGCGGTCATAGATCGTCGCGTCTCGGGTCTGGAAGAACTGGCCATCGAAGGTGACGCGTTCCTCCCGCCACAGCGTCTCGATGAGCTCGATCGCCTCTTTGAGGCGAGCGAATCGCTCTTTCATATCCGGCCATGTGTAACCCAGAGCGACCTCGTTCAGCGCTTCGCCCGAGCCGACTCCCAGCACGACGCGACCCGGGAACAACGAGCCGAGCGTGCCGAACGCTTGAGCCACGACACCTGGGTGGTACCGAAATGACGGGGTGAGCACAGAGGTACCCATCACGATCCGTTCGGTCCGGGCGCCGAGTGCGCCGAGCCACGGGATGGCCGACGGCGCGTGACCACCCGTGTGGTTCCACGGCTGCAAGTGGTCTGAGACGAATACGGAATCGAAGCCGTTCCGTTCGGCGAGCACTCCATATTCGAGGAGCTCGGCAGGTGGGAACTGCTCGGCGGATGCCTTATAGCCGAAACGAAGTGGAAGTCCCATCAGACACCGACCTCCAGGGATCCTGTGCGGCGTCGTCGCAGCTGGGCGGCTACGGCCACCGCGCCGATGACTGCCACGCCGTTGAACACATCGGTCACCCAGGGCGCGACGCCGACGAGCGCCAGCCCGTTGATGACCCGGGCGTGCGTGGGGCTGCTGTGTTCCATGTCCACGGTGGATCCTTTTCTCAGGGGCTCAGGGCGACGCCCCACCCGTCAAACGCGGGTATCGGTTGCATATAGTGCGCCCTAGTTGCGTAATACTCACCTACCCGAGGTAGGCTGTCAAGCGTGCTCCCACCGGGAACGGACTGCGAGCACGCACTCACAGACCGAAGACACGCCGGGTTCGCGGTTCGGGTACCTCGGTCCCGTTAGGAGCAAGACAATGAAGTTTGGGCTGACGCACGGCAACATGGGCAGGACGTCCTCGCCTGCCCTGGCGCGCGAAATGGCGATCGCCGCAGAGGCGGCCGGATTCGACTCCCTCTGGTCAACCGATCACGCGATCATTCCTACGACCTATGAGCACATCTATCCGGAGACATCGGACGGGCAGTTCCCGTTCCCCGTTGATCATCCACTCGCGGATCCGTTTCCATGGCTCACCTGGGTGGCTGCCGTCACCGAACGCGTCAAGATCGGCACCGCAATCTGCGTGCTTCCGCAGCGCAACGTTGTCGTGACCGCGAAAGAGACAGCGACCGTCGACCACCTCTCGGGCGGGCGTCTCATTCTCGGGATCGGCGCGGGCTGGCTCCGAGAAGAGTTCCAAGCAGTCGGGGCCGACTTCGAGACTCGCGGCAAACGTCTACGCGAGGCGATTCCCGCCCTGCGCGCTCTCTGGACGGGCGAGCCCGCCACATATCACAGCGATACCATCAACTTCGATGGCATCATCTGCCAGCCGACGCCGGCCAAGGGTTCCATCCCGATCCACCTCGGCGGATTCAGTGAGCTGGCGGCACGTCGTGCCGGCCGAGTCGGCGACGGATTCTTCCCCGGCGGCTACGGCGACCTGGATCGCCTGTCACAGCTGGTGAACCTCGCACGTGACACCGCCATGGATGCCGGCCGACCGCGAGAGGCGCTGGAAGTGACCACTCGGTGGTCTCGGGATCCCTCCCAGCTCGATATCGACCTCGTGCGGCGCCTGGAGGCTCTCGGAGTTGATCGCGTCACCGTGCCCGTTCATATCTTCGACATCGACAAGTTGAGCGACGAGATCGCCGCCTTCGGCGAAAAGTACATTCAGAGCTATCAGAACTGATCGGAGCGGATCCACGTGAGCAAGCTTTCTGGCCTGACGGCCATCATTACCGGAGCCGCGTCGGGCATCGGTCAGGCAGCAGCCCTTCGCCTGGCGCAGGAGGGAGCGCCCGTCGCTCTGCTCGACCGCGAGGGCATCCAGCGCACGCAGACGCTGATCGAGGACGCCGGTGGTACCGCCGTCGGCATCGAGCTCGACGTCACGGATGCTGAGGCCGTCGATGCAGCGGTCACGCGCGTCATCAATGAGGTCGGTTCGCCGCGCGTCCTGGTGAACGCGGCAGGGGTCGTCATCCGCAAGGGCCTGCTCACGACGTCCACGGAAGAATTCGAGCAGGTGCTCAGGATCAACGTCGTCGGCTCCTTCCATCTCCTTCGAGCCGTCGTCCCGTCCATGACCGAGGCCGGCGGAGGCTCTATCGTGCAGATCGCGTCGTCGTCGGCGCATCTCGGCGGACACGGCTACCCCTCGTACACCGCTTCCAAGGGGGCGGTGCTCTCGATGACGAGGATGCTGGCGAATGAGCTGGCCCCGAGAGGCATCCGCATAAACTCCGTCAGCCCCGGCGCAACCCTCACTCCCATCAACGTCGATACGTTCTCGGTGCTTGAGAACCGCATCGCCATGGAGGGCGCCATCCCGATGGGGCGCCTTGGTCGGCCTGAAGACATCGCCGGTGCGATCGCCTACCTCGCTGGACCGGATTCCGCGTACGTCACCGGTACGGACCTCCCCGTGGACGGGGGTCTGATCAGCCGCATCACGATGGTCGGCGCCAACTCCTACTCGAGCAGATGACTGCCATGCGTACCGTGCGTGCACTTGTCAAGAACGACCCGACGCCGGGAACCAGCTCGCTTGAAGGGGTCGCAGTCCCCGCACTGGGACCCCGGGACGCCAGGCTGGAGTTGATCTTCGGTGGCCTCTGCCATACGGATCTCGCGATGCTGCACTCGCAGCTGGGTGATGCCCAGGGCTATCACATCTCTTATCCGGTCGTACTCGGGCACGAGTTCGTTGCGCGCGTGCAGGAGGTCGGCGATGAGGTGACCAACATCTCCCCGGGAGATCGGGTCGTCGGCAGCGGCCATCTCACCTGCCGGCGTTGCCGGTGGTGCCTCGCAGGGCGTTCCATGCTCTGCATCGAACGACGGACGATCGGTATCGAGGCTCCCGGGGTATGGGCAGAAGAATTCATCCTCCCTGCTGAGAACCTCGTAGCCCTGCCGGACAGCGTGTCCGACCGTCTCGGCGCGTTGGCGGAGCCGTTCGCGGTAGCTGCACACGCCGTCGACCTGGCCGCACCGGCCCCGCGGGACCGTGTAGCCGTAGTCGGCCCCGGCACGGTGGGGCAGTTGTTGGTCGCCGCGCTTCGCGGACTGGATGTGACCGTCGTGGGCACGCCCCACGACGGCGCTCAGCTTGCTCGCTGCATCGAGTTGGGGGCTGCCCGCGCCGTCTCCGACCCCGACGATCTGGCCGCTCTTGCCGACACCTTCGACGTCGTCATCGAAGCAGCGGGTCGTGGTGCCGCGGTGAGTGCCGGGGTGAGCTTGCTCGGACCGGGAGCCCGGATGGTGTGCGTCGGAGTTGCGCCCGACACGACCACCTTCGATTCCAGTCGGCTGGTGCTCGGCGAACGGACATTGCAGGGGTCGCGCAGCTACGACCTGTCCACCTGGCAGACGATTCCGCAACGCCTTGCGGCTGTTCCCGAACTCGAGAGCCTGGTCAGTCACGTCGTCGACTTCACCGAACTGGAGCACGCGTGCGAGCTGGTCGAAACTCGGCAGGCTACCAAGGTGCTGCTGCATCCCTGAGTCAACCCGTAGAGAAGGAGTCCCATGTCCGCGTCGCCAATTGCCGGGGCTGCTGTGACCTGGCTGCACCGGCTGTCACTCGACGACACCCTCACCACTATCGCCGAACACGGACTGTCCCACGTCGAACTGACGTCCTCTCGACCGCACCTGCAGGCGACGGCCCTCGATGCGTTCGAGCGGAGTCGCCTGCGGCGGCGGTTGCGCGAACTCGGCTTGAGTGCGCTGTCGGTCAATCCCACCGGCCTCGATCTCAACCCCGTATCCATGCACAGCGACTTTCGTGACCTCACGCGGCGACTGCTGGTGGAGGAGGTCCATCTGGCTGCCGACCTCGGCGCGCGTTTCGTCGTCGTATCGACCGGCCGGGTGCACGGGCTCGCACCCGTTCCGACGGCGGACGCGGTCGAGGTCCTCGTCGAGTCCTACTCCCATCTCGCTGAGGCCGCGGGCCGGGCGGGTGTCGTCGTCGCCGTCGAGAGCGTGCCATACGGATTCGTCCGCTCGAGCGCGGAGCTCGCTGCCGTCGTCGCTGCGATCGGCTCCCCTCACGCAAAGCTGCTCTACGACGTGTCCAACCTGTTCGCCCGTGAGGACATCGCCGCGGGGCTCGAGTCGGTGCGGGAGCACCTCGGCCTCGTCCATGTGAGCGATACGCGCCGCGATCGCTGGATGCACGCCTCGCCGGGTCGCGGCGAGGTCGACTTCTCATATGTACATGCGGCGCTGGAGCGTATCGGGTACAGCGAGCCGACCGTATATGAGCTCCTCGATCCCGAGCATGATCCCTCGGAGGGATACGCCGACGACCTCCGTCGACTGGAGACCGCGGGCTGGTCGCGGTAGCGGTCGTGGTAGCGGTCGTGGTAGCGGTCGTGGTCGGCGGAGGGGACCCCCGCCGACCACGACTTCTACCTGGCCTCCGCGATGATGTCCGCGACCGTCGTGACGTGGGCGAAGCCCGGCAGCACGTTGTCGAGGGAGTTGGTGTGCAGCGGGTCCGGACCGGTGGTGGCGTCGGCTGCGACCGTCACCGCGAACGACCTATCGGCGGCCTCACGCGCGGTGGATTCGATCGCTAGGTGCGTAGCTACGCCCGCGAGCACGAGCTCGTCGATGTTCCCAGCTCGGAGAACGGCGAGCAGCGGCGTTGAAGCGAATGCCCCCACGGATCCCTTTGTGAGCGTCGTCTCCCCCGGCGCGGGCGCGACGGGGGCGCAGAACTCGCAGTCACGGCTCGATTCGAGGAAGCGGCCGGCCGCCTCGTGGCTATCGAATCGGGGCGTGCGATTGGTGCGGTTCGAGAAGTTCTCCGCGAAGCCGAGCCGCACGTGCACGATGGGCTCCTTCGTGGCGCGGAAGTGCGCAAGCAGCTCCGCGGCGCGCTCGAGCACCTGCCCGGAGGCGACGCGCTCGGCCAGCCCAGCGGAGGCCGTGCCTGAAGGGTCGCAAAGTCCGACCTGAAGATCAATGAGAATGAGCGCGCGCGTCATGCGGAAGTCCTTTTCTAGGGGTTGTGGATACCGTCACCAGGCCGTCCACCCGCCATCCACGTAGAGTGTCTGACCGGTGACGTATTGGGATGCCGGCGTTGCGAGGAAGGCGATGGCACCCTTGAGATCGGTCTCGGGATTCCCCAGCCGACCGAGCATCGTGCGACGGGCCATCGCCTCGAGGCGTGCGGGATCGTCTTTCAGCGCGGCCGTCATGCGAGTCGGGTAGAAGGTTCCCGGAGCGATGCAGTTCACCGTGATGCCATGAGGCGCGAGCTCCATCGCGAGCCCGCGGGTGAGATTGCCAATGGCGCCTTTGGAGGCGTAGTACGCCGACTCAGGGATGGGTCCCGAGATCTTGTTGTAGATCGAGCCGAGAGTGATGATCCGGCCGCCCCCGGAGTCCGCCATGACGCGGGAGGCCGCTCGTGCCATGAGCCACGTGCCGGTGACGTTCACCGTGAGAACCCGGGCCCATTCCTCAGGCGTCGTCTCCCAAAGGGACTTGCGCAGGTTCACACCGGCATGGTGGGCGAGCACGTCCAGGCGTCCGGCGTCTCGAGCGACGGCATCCACGAGATCCGCTACCTCCGCGGGTGAGGTGGCGTCGGCGATTACCGTGGTCACCTCGGCGCCCTGAGTGCGCAAGGCGGCCGCGGCGTCCTCCAGTTCTGCCGCCGCCGACTCGTGGTCGGTGAGCCAGAGGCGGGCACCCAGTTCATGCAGGGCCGAGGCCGAGTGAAAACCGAGGCCGCCGAGGGAACTGCCTGTGACGAGGGCCACGGCACCAGTCAGGTCGAACTGCTCCCGGACGTTCACGCCGTCGCCTCCGCAGCGTTGGCGCCGGCGATGCGGCCGAAGACGCCCGCAGCGATCATCCCGGTGCCGGCCGGAAGAGCATGCACGGCGAGTCCGCCGACCGTGTCGCCGCATGCCCAGAGCCCCGGAACAGGCTTGCCGTCGGTGTCGAGGACCCGAGCCGAGGCGTCGACTTTCAGACCCGCGAACATGAACGTCATCGCAGGCACGACCGGATAGGCAGCGAACGGGGGGGAATCGATCGGCGTCGCCCAGTTGGACTTGGCGGGCTGCCCGTCGGGGAGGGCTTTGACGCCATCGAGTTCGTAGGGGTCGAAGGGAGCGTCGGTGGAGCAGGCCGCGTTGTAGTCGCGAATCGTCCGTTCCAGCTGCGAAGCAACGATTCCGATCGCTCGCGCCAGGCCCGCGATCGAGTCCGCGACAGCGGGCTTGCTCGTCGCGTACCGGGGTTCGAGCAGCGGGATGCCGCGCTGATCGAATACTTGAAAGGCGAGATGGTCGGGCTGGCGATGGATATGCGCGCCGATCGTCGAATACGTGAGATTCTTCGGGCCGGCGCCCTCGTCGAAGAACCGCTCCCCCCGCGCATTGACCGTGACGCCGTACGGGTAGGCGTAGCGACCGAACACGTCGCTGGTGTTCATGTCCGGGATGTAGGGACCCTCGGGTGCGGACGCGACCGCGTGCATGCCGCTCCAGTGCCCGGCCGCCTGCGCACCGAGTTCGAGCGCACGCTCGATGAGCACGCCCGTGTTCTCGCTGCTGCCGCGTACCCGCACGATGTCCCAATCCGGGCCGAGATACCGCGCGCGTGCCGCGGGGCTGCCGGCGAAGCCGCCCGACGCAAGCACGACCGCGTCGGGGGTGAGCGTGTAGGCACCGTCCGCGGTAGACACGGTCAGCGCCGGCCCACCATCGGATGCGCGGCGCAGATCGACGACGCGGTGCCCGAAGCGGATCTCGACCCCCGACGCGAGCGCGACATCCACGAGCAGATCGATCAGCGCCGCGCCGCCGCCGGTGAGCATGAGCCCCGCACCCGACGGCAAACCCGGATCGGAGGAGACGGACCCGTCCGGGCGGCCGAATCGTGCGGGCGCAACCTCGAAACGCGCGCCCAGCTTCTTCCACCACTTCACGAGCGGCAGCGACCGCTCCGCGACGCGTCGCGCCAGCATTGGATCGGTCGCGCCCTTCCCGGCGGTGTGCAGATCGTCGATGTAGTGCGTGGCGTCGTACGGCGGGACGAAGAGATCGCCGTCCAGGGCCGCGGGCGCGATGAGTTCCGCGAGGCCTGCGCGCGAACCGTGGGCGATTCGGCTGACTCCCACGCTCCACCGTGTGTTGCCGCCGGCGCGGGGGCGATCCGCACCCTCCAGCACCACGACGCGGGCGCCCAGCCGGGCGGCGGTCACTGCGGCGCTGAGCCCCGCCGCGCCGGCGCCGATCACCACGATGCCGGTCGTGGCCGGCGCCTCCGTCGCGTCGTCCATTGCGTCTTTGCCTCCGTGAGATACGACGCCCTCACGGCGCCTCTAACTCAATATAGGCAACCCGTCTCAGAATGTGCAACTAGACATCGCGTTCTTATGTCGCCGGAACGACGTCCCGGAGGGCGCCTGGGGCGCCTGCCAGGGGAGAACCCAGTGCGACACTGATCTCGTCGGCCGCCGCGCATACCAGGGGTGCGTACTCGGCGTCGAGGCTGTCGCGCAAGCGGGCCGTGGCGCCCGCGATGGTGAGACTGGCCACTGTCCGGCCCTCGTGGTTGGAGATCGGCGCCGCCACGCACACGAGCCCCCGCTCGAGCTCTTCGTTATCGATGGCGAATCCGTCCTGACGGATCTGCGACAGGGCAGCAAAGAGTTCCGCTTTGGTGTCGATCGAGTTGTTCGTGAGCTTCGTCAGCGGCTCCTCCACGCTGTAGAAGAGTTCCTCGAGTTCATCTTGGGCGAGGCCGGCGAGGAGCACCTTGCCCATGGCGGTGCAGTGCGCCGGGCTGCGCTTTCCGACGAATGAGTGCAAGCGGAAGGAGTATGAGCCGTCGACGAGCACGACCGTTACAGCCTCGCGCCCCTCCAGGACGCCGACGTGACAGGTTTCGCCTACCTCCTCCACGAGACGGCGCACGATGGGGGTCGACAGTTCTGTCAGGTAGGTATCGTTGGCGGCGAGGCTGCCAAGTCGAGCGAGCTTGCCGGACAGTCGAAAGCCTTGGCCCTCTGCGGCACGAGCGAGATAGCCGGTGCTCACCAGTGTTGCCGCGATGCGCGACGCACTCGACTTGTGAACGTCGAGGTGACGTCCGATCTCGGACACCGTGATGACGGGCCGGTCGACGCGGAACATCTCCAGGACGGCGAGCCCGTTGCGCAGAGCTCCGTTGCGGCTGTCGTCGTTCATGGTTGTGTTCTCCCGTCGGCGAGGTGTCACCGCCTGAGCGGTGTGGTGTTGAGGCGACGCTAACCCGTGGTTGCGTCACACGCAACCCGTACTCAATAATCGTGCAATTCTGTTCGCGTGCCGGCTCGTCACGTTTCACCTCCCTCTTGACACCCGGCAAGCAGTAGAGGAGCATCCACTGCAACGCCGATGCGTTCAATGCAACGCATCGGCTCATATGCAAGGACGCAGAAAGGTCAGACATGTCCAATAGCGGGCTCCCCCCCATCCCATCCCCCTCTGTGGTGCCGCCCGGGCCTGACTCGGCGATACAAAGCGTTGAGAATCCTGACGTGGACCCGAAGATGGTCCGGCGAGCCTGGCTGTCCGGCGCTGCGGGCTTCTTCATGGAAACGTACGAGTTCGGCATCTACGGGATCGTTGCGGCCTACCTCGCGGCCGAGTTCTTCTCCTCGGGCAATCCGACGGTCTCGCTGCTGCTGACCTGGATCGTATTCGCCATTCCTTTTGCGATCCGCCCGCTTGGCGGGATCGTGCTGGGGAGCATCGGCGATCGATTCGGACGCAAGCGCGTCATGCTGCTGAGCATCGTCATCATGTGCGGGTCGACGGTGCTCATTGGCCTGATCCCTGGTGAAGCCATCATCGGCATCGCCGCTCCCATTGCGGTGATCGCATGTCGGCTTATTCAGGGAGCGGTATTCGGCGGTGAGACCGCCAACGCCGTGACCTTCGCCGGTGAATGGGCGCCTCGTCGAATCCGCGCCAGCAGGATCGCGTTCGTACAGACAGGGGCCACGCTCGGAAACATGGTCGGCTCCTCACTCGCGTTCGTCCTCACTTTCACGCTTGGCGCCAGCCTCATGCAAGCGTGGGGATGGCGTATGTTGTTCCTGTTCGCGCTCCCGCTCGCGGCGCTCGGGTTCTACATTCGCTACCGCGTGGGCGAGACTCCCGCCTTTCAGACGCTCGCCGACACGGGCGCCCTGGCGGCGGCACCCATCCGCGACGCGGTCAAGAGCCGGAACACGCGCGCGTCGATGGCGAAGTGCATCCTGATCGCCGCCATCCTCGCAACGGGGTACTACGGCGTCTACATCGTGTTGCCCGCATACCTCGTCAACACCATCGGTTTCGCGCCGGCGGAAGGGATGCTGGTCACCCTCATCGGGCTGGCCGCACTCGCCGTGCTGTCGATCGGCTGGGGTCGTCTTGCGGATCGAGTGAACCGGCGCTGGCTGGGATGCGGTGCCGCGGTCGCGATGGCCGTACTGGCGCTCCCCGCGTTTTCGATGATCCGTGACAGCGGCGGTTCGCTCGCCGTGGCGATCGGTGCGACACTGATGCTCACGGTGCCCTACAGCGTCATCAACGCCGTCACCCACAGTGTGATCTTCGACTTGCTGTCGACGCGTACCCGCAGCACCTCGTATGCCATCGCCTTCGGCATCGCCGTCGCGCTGTTCGGAGGACTGGCGCCGTTCATCGGAACGGCCCTGATCGGCCTGACGGGCGACGCGGCAAGTCCGGCATATTTCCTCATCCTCGCTGCGGTGGTCTCGATCATCGGCTACCTTCTGATCAATGAGCGCCGCGTCACTGCTCGAGGAATCGACCCCGGTGCCGAGCACTGACGGGTAACACGTGAGGCCCCCGGGGTTGCTGTCTGCAACCCCGGGGGCCTTTTTCGCGCTCCAGATATCAGCCCGACAGCATCGCGTTGCCGGTGAGGAGGACCCGGCTTGTGCGAGTGACCGAGGTGTACTCGATGGTCCCGTCACTCCCGCGTCCGGCGTAGGCAGTGACGAAGCCGGAAGGTCCTCCGACGACGACGCTCTCCGTGCCGCTCGACGGCGGCGCATACTCGGCCGCGAGAGTTCCGGGGATGAGGCGCGCGGCCGCGAGGCACATCGCTGCCGTCATCGGAATCGAACGGATGGCTGTGCCCATGGACACCGCCAAGACGTCCAGGTCGCCGCCTGTCGCTCCCGGACCGACAAGAAGGAGCCGCGGCACGCCGGCTGAATCGGATGCGGCACGCTCCGGGTCGCGAACGAGTCCAAGACGAACAGCAACGTTCGCGCGCAGCGACTCGAGCCTCGTCGCCAGCGCCGGACGGCCCAGCAGTTCCGGTCGCCACGGACCCGGCCCGTCCACGAAAGCGGCGGCTTCGACCAGGAGGTAGGGATGTGTGACGTCCACGAGGCTGTACCGCACCTTGACGCCCTCGGAGTCGATGACTCCGTGAGGTCTCCCCAGCGGCAGTGCGTCGGAGAACACGGAACCGGCCGGGGCGAGGTACTCAGTGCTGATCTCAGCCGTTCCGTCTACCGTCACGAGGCCCGGTGTGGTCGGAACACGCGCACGGATGAGACCGCCGGTCGAGAGGTTCCGTAAGCGGATGGTGGTCGAGTCCGCGGTGGGAACGGGGACGAACCCTTCGTGGAGGGCGAAGACGGGCGCGGCGGCCGTGAGGTTCCCGCAGGTGCCCCTCCAGTCGACGACGGGGTCGTCTATCCCGACGTTTCCTACTTGAAAGTGCACATCTGCGTCTGGATCGTCGACGGCGGGTCCCACCACGGCGACCTTGCTCGTTGTGGGAAGGCCCCCGCCGAGCCCATCGATTTGTCCGAAGCCGGGGCTGCCGATGAGCTCGATCATGCGCCTGTCGCGTTCGGCGCCGGGAGGGGGGACGTCGGCGGCGCGCAGGAAGACCCCCCGGCTCGTGCCCCCGCGCACGAGCGTGACGGGCAACGAGGTGACTGGCATCACCTATCCGCCGCCATCCGCGCGGCCGTCTCGCCGGCGATGCGCCCGAAAACCGCCCCCCGGCTCAAGCCCGTACCGGAGGGCACGTTGTAGGCGAAGAATCCACCGGTCAGCTCGCCCGCCGCAAGCAGGCCGGGAATCGGACGCCCTCCGACGCCGATCACATGCGCCTCGGAGTCGACGGCGACACCGCCGAAGGTGAAGGTGATACCGCATGTGACGCGGTAGGCATGAAACGGTGGCCGGTGGATCGGCAGCGCCCAGTTGGACTTCGGCGGCTGGCCTACTGGCCGCGACGACTTGCCGTCCTTCGAGAAGGGGTCGAACGCTCCATCGGCGCAGGATGCGTTGTACCCATCAATGGTCTCGATCAGCACGTCGGTGGGCACGCCCATCTTCTGAGCCAGGTCAGCGATCGAGTCGGCGACGATAGGCACTGCCGTCTTGTACCGCGGCTCGAGCAGATCCAGCGTCTGGCCGTCAAAGATCTGGTAGCCCGTCACCTGGGGCTGCCCCAGCAACTGACGCCCGATCTCGGCGTAGGTGAAGACCATCTCGTCGCTCCCCTCGTCGAGAAACCGCCGACCCTCTACGTTGACGGTGATGCCGTACGGGTAGGAGTAGCGCGCCGTCGAGTCGCCAATTGAAAGATCGCCGACGGGCGGTGCCGCTGCGTCGATCGGCACGGCGTGTGCGCCGCTCCAATGGCCGGCCGATCGGGCGCCGTGCGCGATCGCGAGTTCGAGGACGGCGCCGGTGTCGTACCGACTGCCACGCACCTTGACGAGATCCCAGCCCGGCCCAAGGTAACGGAGCCGCGCCTCAGCGCTTGCTTCGAACCCGCCGGCAGCCAGAACCACGGCCCGGGCGGTCAGCGGTACGGATTCGGTCTCACCCTGCACGACAACACCGCGTACCGTTCGTCCAGCGGTGACGAATCCAGTGACGGGGCTGTCGTACCTGATGCGGACACCGAGCGACTCCGCGGTGGTGAACAACGACTCGACGAGGCCGACACCGTTGCCGGCGGCGATCAACTCGCCGCCGGCCGGCATCCGGACCTTCAGGGTGTCGGGGAGTCCGTCCGTATCGCCGAACTTCGACATGGAGAGCGACCATCGGACTCCGTGGTCGCTCATCCACCGGACGGTATCGAGCGAGCGCTCGACGACGATCCCCATGAGCTGCTCATCCATCTGGGCCGCCGTGGATCGTCGCAGCTCGGAAAGGAAGCGGTCGGCGGGGTACTCCTCGATCTCTATGCGGTCCCAGGCGATAGAACCGTCGTCGTCGACCAGGGCTCGGATATCGCGTTCTCCAGAGTGCGCCACCCGGTACACACCGCTCGCGAAGCGGCTGTTGCCGCCCCGCTCCTCTTTCGAAGACGCCTCGATCAGCAGCACATCGGCGCCGGCCTCACGCGCGGCGATTGCCGCGAGGAGGCCGGCGTTGCCGGCGCCGACGACGATGACGTCGGCATCCTGACGATCGATGTCGCTCATCATTCGTTCCATAGCAACTGTCGCGAGTTGTCGTCGAGCGGACGCAGAACGCCGCCGCCTGAGGGATGCACGGAAGTGCGGGCCGAGTGGATGTTGATCAACGCTGGACCGCCAAGCGACTTCGCCCACGCGAATGCGTCTGACAGGTCAGCCGGGTCGGTCACCGTGCGGGCTGGAATGCCGATGCTCTCGGCAACCTCGGCGAAGTCCAGTCGGTAGTCCGGGTTGGTACCGCTGCCGTCGAAGAGCGCGAACGCGGTGTATCCCACCTGTGCAAGCTGCGTGTTGACCACCACGCCGTACGATGCGTCATCGATGACCACCGTGACGATCGGCAGTCGATATTCGGCCACGGTCGGGAGCGCGGCGAGAGACATCGACATTCCGCCGTCCCCGAGCCACGCGATCGTCGGCACGTCGGGCCGCGCGAGCGCCGCACCGATAGCGCCCGCCAGCCCGATCCCCATCGAGGCGCCACCCATACTGCTGATCACATAGTCATCCTCGCGGGCCTCGAACTGCTGAACGATCCACTTGTGGTGCTTGCCGCAATCGTTTACGAGGTTGATCGGCTCGTCGTAGGTGGCACGGAGCGCAGCTACGACCGCACCGGTGCCGATCTGGCCCACCGTTCCCGGGTCCTGCGACTCCTCGACGACGGTGCTCCAATCGGCGCGCTCCTTGGCGAGGTGCTCGTGCCACGCCTCTCTCTGAAGCGACTGCTTGGGTGCTGCTGCGGCCAGATCTTCCAGTACGCCGCGCATGTCGCCCAACAGTGCGACCTCCACCGGATACGCGTTGGCGATTCCACTGAGTTCGGCGTCGACCTGGATGATCTTCGTCCCCTGAGCGGCGAACGTCGCGCCGTCAGTCCACGAACTGGTCGTCGTCTCGGCGAGACGAGCCCCGAGGACCAGGATGACATCGGCGGACCGTGTCGCTGCATTTGCGACCGCGGAGCCCGTCCAGCCGGCAACACCGACCGACAGCGGGTGGTTCTCGGGGAATGCGCTCTTGCCCGAGGCCGTCGTAGCGACCGGGATATCGAGGAGCTCAGCGATGGCGCGGAGCTCCGCTCGTGCGCGACCGAGGTTCACGCCGTTGCCAGCGAGGATGACGGGGCGACTGGCTGTGGCAAGGAGCGCAACAGCCCTGGCGATGGAGTCTTCGTCGGGCCGGGTGCGTGCCTCAGGCACAAAGCGCGAGATGGTCGGCACCGACGCGATCTCGATCTCTTGCGACCAGACCTCTTGCGAAACATTGAGAGCGACCGGGCCGGGACGCCCGGACGTCGCCTCACGCAGTGCTGCCAGCGCGTCCGAGGCGACATCTCCCGCCGTCCGCGGCTCCCATAGGCGCTTGACGCCGGGGCGGATCATCTGGCGAAGGTCATCGTTGATCTGTCGAGACAGCTCCTGGTAGCCCCCTCGACCGATGCCGACGCTGGCAGTGTTGCCGCTCACGTAGAACAGCGAGGAGTAGTCCGCGTACGCGTTCGACACACCGACGAGGCCATTGGCCGCTCCCGGGAACGCGTGCGTGAACGCACACATGAGCTTGCCACTCACCCGGTAGTAGACATCGGCGGCGAAAGTGGCCGTTGCTTCATGGCGGACGAGGATGCTCTTCAGCTTCTCGCTGCCTCCGACCGCGAGGGCGAAATCCCCGACGGTGTGGCCGGGGATCCCCGCGACGTACTCGACGCCAGCGTCTTCAAGGATCCGCACGAGGAGGTGGGCTCCGGTTGTCTTCATCAGTGGTCCTTTCACTGCGGAGAAGTCGCTGCAGTGAGCGCTCTCGGCGAAATCGCCCGCTGTCGGTCGCGCTAGGGCGTCGTTGGCGGGCACGAGTGGAGCGTTGAGGGTTTCGAACGGAAATTCCGGTGGTGGAGGAGGATGACCTTCGTTGCCTGGTACGCACCGAGTTGCTTTTTAGGCAACTTACTACGCATGGTGTTGCTACGCAAGAACGCAGGCTTCGTCGCATTTGCCGCTTCGCGAAGCTGGCGGCCCCGGAAGGACGGCGGCCTGATCGCAGGGCTTATCGCAATGCCCGGCGTATCCCTCCCGGTGCGCCCGCCGGCAGACGTGGCGAACGCGAGGAAGGAAAGAGATGGTCTACGGCAGGCAGAACGAGGCGAACCGGGGCATTCCTCATCGGCCCGTTCGAGGGCGTCGACGGAGATGTGGCGCAGTCGTCTCTTGAGGTCGTCTCCAGGCGATTCACCGGACACCTCAGGCACACAGTCGTTGCGGCTCGCCTCGGGTGAGCTGCTGCGCTTCCCCGGCGCATTCAATCCGCTCTCGGCGCGGCTCATCGAGCGCGAGGGCTTCGAGGGCGTCTACATACCGGGTGCGGTGCTCAGCGCCGACCTGGGACTGCCCGACATCGGCCTGACGACCCTCACGGAGGTCGCCGGCCGCGGGCCTGGCCGGCACGCACATCGGGGATCAGATCAACCCGAAGCGGTGGGGCACCTCGACGGCAAGGCGGTGGTCGACGAGAACACGGCGATCAAGCGCATCCGGGCCGCGGCCGATGCCCGTCGCGACCCGGACTTCCTCATCATGGCCCGCACCGACATCCGCGCCGCCGAGGGGCTGGACGCCGCGGCCGACCGCGCGAAGGCGCTCGTGGACGCGGGGCGGATCTGCATCCAACCGACGTCGGGGCGGCTCCACTTGCGCACCCCCGCAGCCAGCCCAACACGATTGTGCGGGCTCCGAGGACGGGCCTTGCGCCGGGAAGAAACTAAAGCGCGGCTTCTTCCGCTCGCTCGGCCGCCTCGAGAGTGGCGGTGTCGGGCACGTAGCCATCGATATGACGCTCGTCAGGGCCGTTATAGGCCGAGAGCGGGCGGATGAGGGCGTTCGAGGCCTGCTGCTCCATGATGTGCGCCGTCCACCCGGTCACGCGTGAGGCGACGAACAGAGGCGTGAAGGTCAGCGTGTCGAAGCCCATGAGGTTGTAGGCGGGTCCCGACGGGTAGTCGAGGTTCGGGTAGATGCCCTTGCGGTTCACGAACTCCGACTCCAGCGCGTCGTAGAGCGCGGCGACATCGGGACGGTCGTAGTGCGCGATGAGGGCGTCGAGGGCAGTCTTCATGGTGGGCACGCGCGAGTCGCCCCGCTTGTAGACGCGGTGGCCGAAGCCCATGATCTTGCGCTTGTTCGCGAGGGCCTCGTCGAGCCACGGCACGACGTTCTCCGCCCCTCCGATCTCGTCGAAGATGTGCAGCACCGCCTCGTTCGCGCCGCCGTGCAGCGGCCCCTTGAGGGCGCCGATCGCCGCGACGACGGCCGAATACAGGTCGCTGAGGGTGGAGGTGACCACGCGCGCCGTGAAGGTGGATGCGTTGAAGGAGTGCTCGGCGTACAGGATCATCGAGCGGTTGAACGCGTCGACGATCACCTCGTGGGGCTCCTCGCCGAAGGTCATCCACAGGAAGTTCGCGGCGTAGTCGAGGTCGTCGCGGGCGTCGACGGGCTCAAGTCCGCGCCGGCGCCGCTGCCCGTACGCTACGATCGCGGGCAGCTCGCCGAAGAGCCGGATGCTGCGCTCGAGGTTCTGCTCGGTGGTGCCCACGGCATCCATGACGTTCGAGATCCCGGCGGTCTCACGTGCGCCGATCGCGCTGACCGCGGTGCGGACCTCGTCCATCGGGTGCGCGTCGAGCGGAAGCAGGTCGATCGCGGCCTTGACGTCGGCCTGGAGCGCGCGGTTCTCGCGCTCGGTCGCCCGCACCTGCGCGAGTTGCACCTCGGTGGGGAGCTCGCCGTGCCACAGCAGGTAGGCGACCGCCTCGAACGGCTGCGTCGCGGCGAGCTCCTGCACCGGGTAGCCGCGGTACAGCAGCGAGTTGGTCTCGGGGTTGACCTTCGAGACCGCCGTGTAGTCCACGACGACGCCGGCGAGCCCCTTCTTGATGTCGGGTTCGGTCACAGCCTTGCTCCTTTTCTGAACCCGTTCCCCTGTCGCGATGTGCCGCACCCGGCGACGATTCGTGACAGGTGAGCGGTCATCAGCGCTGAATCTGGAAGTTGAAGACGTCCTGGTCGAAGTGGTTGTACTGCTCGTAGTCGATGAGGTCGTAGAGATCGGCACGGTGCTGCATCTCGCCGAGCCTCGAGGTGAGGTGTCCTTCATCGAGGAGGGTATCGAGTGCGCGGGATGCTGCACCCATCGCGATGCGCAGCAGCGACACCGGCCAGATCACGATGTTGACGCCGACGCCCTGCAGCTGGTCGACGGTGAAGAGGTCGGACTTGCCGAACTCCGTCATGTTGGCGAGGATCGGCACGTCCACCGCGTCGCGCATCACGGCGAACTCGTCGAGGGTGCGCATCGCCTCGGGGAAGATCGCATCGGCCCCCGCGTCCACGAGCGCCTTCGCGCGGTCGGCCGCGGCGTCCAGCCCCTCGACGGCGCGGATGTCGGTGCGGGCCATGATGAGGAAGTTCGGGTCGCGACGCGCATCGGCCGCGGCCCGGATGCGTTTGATCGCCGTGTTCTCGTCGACCACCGCCTTGCCGTCGAGGTGCCCGCACCGCTTCGGGTTGATCTGATCCTCGATGTGCGTGCCGGCCAGGCCCGCGTCCTCGAGCGTCTGGATCGTGCGCGCCACGTTCATCGGCTCGCCGAACCCGGTGTCGGCGTCGATGATCGCCGGCAGATCGGTCATCCGGGCGATCTGCTGCCCGCGGCCGGCGACCTCCGTGAGGGTCGTCAGGCCGATATCGGGCAGTCCCAGGTCGGCGCTGAGCACCGCACCGGAGATGTAGACGCCCTCGAAGCCCTTGCGCTCGATGAGCCGCGCCGACAGCGGATTGAACGCGCCGGGGAACCGCAGCAGCTCACCCGACGCGAGCCGCTCCCGGAACAGCCGCCGCTTCTCGTGCGCCGGGATGGTGGAATACAGCATCAGAACAGTCCCTTCGGAGCGGGCGCGCCGGCGAGCACGCCGGGCTTGGCGACGATCGTGAGCTGCTGCACCTCTTCGGGGCTGAGCTCGGGGAGGCGCTGCGCGAGGTCGAGGAACCGCTCGACCTCGTCCGCGGCGAGCACCGGCTCCGCCAGCAGGCGGAACTTGCGGACGTAGTCCTCACGGGCGAACGGACGCGCGCCGAGCGGATGCGCGTCGGCGACGGCGATCTCGTCCTCGATCGTCTCGCCGCTCGTGAGCCGGATCTCGACGCGTCCGCCGAACGCCTTCTCGTCCGGGTCGTCCGAGTGGTAACGGCGCGTCCACTTCGCGTCTTCGGCCGTCGTGATCTTCTGCCACAGCTCGACGGTGTCGGCGCGGCCCGCGCGCTCGGGCGTGTACGAGTCCACATGGTGCCAGCCGCCGTCCTGCAGCGCGACGGCGAAGATGTACGGGATGGAGTGGTCGAGCGTCTCACGCGAGGCGGTGGGGTCGTACTTCTGCGGGTCGTTCGCCCCCGAGCCGATCACGTAGTGCGTGTGGTGCGACGTGTGGAGCACGATCGACGCCACGTTCGCCGGGTCCGCCAGCTCGGGGTGCTCGCCGTGGAGCTTGCGGGCGAGATCGATCCACGCCTGCGCCTGGTACTCGGCCGAGTGCTCCTTCGTGTAGGAGTCGAGGATGCCGCGCTTGGGCTCGCCCGCACCGGGCAGCGGCACGTCGTACGAGGCGTCCGGTCCGTCCAGCAGCCAGGCGATCACGCCGTCCTCGCCCTCGTAGATCGGGCTCGGCGAGGTCTCACCGCGCATGGCGCGATCGACGGCCTCGACCGCCATCTTGCCCGCGAACGCGGGGGCGTGCGCCTTCCACGTCGAGATCTCGCCCTTGCGGGACTGCCGGGTGGCGGTGGTGGTGTGCAGCGCCTGACCGACCGCCTGATAGATCGTCTCGACGGGAAGGCCGAGAAGCGTGCCGATCCCGGCCGCGGCGGACGGGCCCAGGTGCGCGACATGGTCGATCTTGTGCTTGTGGAGGCTGATCGCCCGCACCAGGTCGATCTGGATCTCGTAGCCCGTCGCCAGGCCGCGGACGAGCGCGCGACCGTCGGCGCCGACATGCTGCGCGACCGCCAGGATCGGCGGGATGTTGTCGCCGGGGTGCGAGTACTCCGCCGCGAGGAACGTGTCGTGGTAGTCCAGCTCGCGCACGGCCACGCCGTTCGCCCACGCCGCCCACTCGGGGCTCGTCTTGCGGTCGAGCGGGCAGCCGAACACCGTGGCGCCGGAGCCGCCGACCGACACCGCGTGGTCGAGCGCCTGCTGGCGCGCGGCGCTCACGGGAGCACGGGTGAGGGATGCCGCCGCCACCGCCGCGTTGTCGATGACGCGGTTGATGATCATGTCGACGACGTCCTGCTCGACCTCGACGGGGTCGGCGGCGACCTCGGCGATGTGCCACGCGAGCTGGGCCTCGCGGGCGAGGTGCTCGTCGCTGCGGTGGACTCGCAGGTGATGGATGACGGTCATGCTGTGCCTTTCGGTCGGCGAGACGGCGGCCGCGGCTCCCATTCGGATGCGGCGTTGTCGGGAAGGGCGGCGAGAGTGAACTCGAGCGCGTTGTGGAGGTGGATGTGCGTCGCGTGCGCGGCGAGTTCCTCGTCCCCGCCGGCGATCGCCGCCGCGATGAGGCGGTGCTCCTCCACCGAGCGGACCAGGCGCCCGGGGTTGTCGCGGGCGAGCCGGCGCACCCGCACCAGATGCGTGCGCAGGGTGCGCAGGGCGGCGCTCAGGTAGTCGTTTGCGGCGGCACGGTCGAGCTCGGCGTCGAACACGGCAATGAGCGCGTAGTAGTCGTCGCGGGCGTCCGCGTCGCTGAGGGTCACGGCGGCGAACGCCCGCACGAGGGCATCGAACGCGGGTGCAGCCTCGCGACGGGCGGCGGCGAGCCGTGCGGCGGTCTCCTCGAGAGATCGGCGCACGGCGAACAGCTGCCGGATGTCGTCGGCATCCATTGCCGCGACGACGGTGACCCGCGGCGACTGCTGCACCGCGAGGCCGGCGGCCACGAGGCGGCCGATCGCCTCACGGATGGGTGTCCGGCTGACGCCGAAACGGGCGGCCTGTTCGACCTCGCCGAGCACGGCGCCCGGGGCGAGGATCCCCAGCTGGATCTCCTCGAGGAGGGTCGCGTACGCGTGTTCACTCGCCCGCATGCATACCCCTTCCGGCGTTCCCCCCATAGCGTATACACAAAGCGCCCATTTAGTCCAGCTGGAGTGAAATTTCCCACCTATCGTGTACATAAATTCTTCGCGGGCCGCATCTCGAGCGACGGACTGCTCAAAATATGTATACAGCCTCGTGCTTTCTGCCTTATGGTGGGGCCCACGACAAGCCATTGCGACGACGCAGAGGAGCGGCGATGGATGCTGGTGAATTGATGTTTCGCTCGGGAATCCTGCGCGGCGAGCGGATCCTCGTATCAGGCGGGGGCACCGGCCTGGGCCGGGAGATGGCGGAAGCGTTCGTCGTTCTGGGAGCGGATGTATACATCTGTGGGCGCCGCGGGGATGTCCTCGCGACCGCTGCAGACGAGCTGGTGGCGCGACACGGGGGTTCGGTCACGCCGCTCGTCTGCGACATCCGTGATGCCGATGCCGTGGAGGCCATGTTCGACGCGATCTGGACGGACGGCCCGCTGACGGCCCTCGTGAACAACGCCGCCGGCAACTTCCTCAGCCGCACCGAAGACCTCTCCCCCCGCGGCTTCGACGCCATCGCGAACATCGTCTTCCGCGGAGGCTTCCTCATGACGGCGGCCTGCGGACGGCGCTGGATCGCGGGTGGACACCGCGGGGCCGTGCTCTCCGTGCTCGCGAGCTGGATCGACGGTGGCGTTCCGTACACGATCCCCTCCGCGATGTCGAAAGCAGGCATCGAAATGATGACGCGGTCGCTCGCGCTCGAGTGGGCGCCGAAGGGCATCCGGCTCAACGCCCTCGCCCCCGGGGCCTTCCCCACCGCAGGTACGCAAGCGCACCTGCGCGTCGGCGCGGAGCCGCTGGAGCCCGGCGGACCCAACGACGCGAACGCGATGCGCCGGAACGGCCGCATGTCAGAGCTGGCCAACCTGGCCGTCTTCCTCGTGGCACCGGGCAGCGAGTACGTCAACGGCCAGACGGTGATCATCGACGGCGGCGACCACCTGCGATACAACTCCCGCGGCGATGAACGGCGCGACTGGACCGACGATGACTGGCGGCGCGCCCGCGACGCGGTGCGCCGCCACGATCGGGCCGACCGGACGGCGCAGACGACATGACGACCACGAACGTGGTGCTCTCGGAGCTCATCGACGACGGCGTGCTGCTGATCACCCTCAATCGACCGGAGCGCAAGAACGCCGTGACCGACGCGCTGCGAGCGGGGTTCGCGGACGCGCTCGGTCGCGCCGATGCCGATCGGGCCGTGCGGGTGGTCGCGATCACCGGCGCCGGAGACGCGTTCTGCGCGGGCGCCGACCACAAGGAGCCGGCCCTCACCGTCACGCCGGGGCTGGGCACGCCCGCCCTCGACCTCGAGACCGCCATGCGGCGGTTCCACGCGGAGTTCGCGGGCGCGTTGAACGCCGTCCGCAAGCCGACGGTCGCCCTCGTCAACGGCGCGGCAGCCGGCGGCGGAATGGGTCTGGCCCTCGCCGCCGACTTCCGCATCGCCGGTGAGAGCGCGCTGTTCGTCTCCGCCTTCGCGAACCTCGGGCTGGCGGGGGACAACGGAGTGACCTACGGCCTGCACCGCCTGGTGGGTCGTGCTCGCGCGCTGGAGATCCTCATGCTCTCGCCCCGCATCGACGCCGTCGAGGCCGAGCGCCTCGGACTCGTGCGCCAGGTGGTGCCCGACGACGCTCTGCGTGAGGTGGGGCTGGCGTT